>NZ_JBHYRN010000002.1:71891-370258 GCF_042749305.1 Nocardia sp. NPDC058705
ACAAAATAAAAAAATAGTTTAAATTTTTCCACTGTCCCCCCGCCCCTCACCTAGTTGTGGTGGTTCTTCTATTCCAACACCCCCCCACGGCTTTTCACTGGTGAAGACTCAGTTCTTGGGAAATTTCAGCTGCGAGAGGTCAATACCCTCGAGCCCCGGCGGCAACTGGTCGAGACCGGGCGGCATCTGCGACAGATCCATCCCCGGCGGCAGTCCCGGCATCCCGGCGGGCATCCCGGGGAACCCACCGCGCACCTTCGGCGGAGTGGGCCCACGCCCACCCTTCTTGCCCTTCTTACCGCCCTTTTTGTTGTTCCCGCGGCGAGCGCCGGGCATGCCCATCTGCCGACCCATCATCGCCATCATCTTCTTGGCTTCGAAGAACCGGTCGACGAGCTGGTTGACCTCGGACACCTGCACGCCGGAACCATTGGCGATGCGCAGACGGCGGGAGGCGTTGATGATCTTCGGGTTGTCGCGCTCGGCGCGAGTCATGCCCCGGATGATGGCCTGCACCCGATCGAGCTGCTTGTCGTCGACGGCCGCGAGGGCTTCCTTCATCTGGCCCGCGCCGGGCAGCATGCCGAGCAGGTTGCCGATGGGGCCCATCTTGCGGATGGCCAGCATCTGGTCGAGGAAGTCCTCGAGGGTGAGCTCACCACTGCCGATCTTGCGGGCGGTCTCCTCGGCCTGCTCGGCGTCGTAGACCTGCTCGGCCTGCTCGATGAGGGTGAGCACGTCGCCCATGCCGAGGATGCGCGAGGCCATCCGGTCGGGATGGAAGACGTCGAAGTCCTCGAGCTTCTCACCGGTGGAGGCGAACATGATCGGCGCGCCGGTGACCTGGCGCACCGACAGCGCCGCACCACCGCGGGCGTCACCGTCGAGCTTGGTGAGCACGACACCGGTGAACCCGACGCCGTCACGGAAGGCTTCGGCGGTGCTGACCGCGTCCTGACCGATCATCGCGTCGAGCACGAACAGCGTCTCGTCGGGCTGCACGGCGTCGCGGATGCCCGCGGCCTGGCGCATCAGCTCGGCGTCGATACCGAGGCGACCGGCGGTGTCGACGATGACCACGTCGTACTGCTTGGCCTTGGCCTCTTCGATACCGCCCGCGGCCACGGCGACCGGGTCGGCCGCGGTGATGCCGAGCGGGTTCTCGCCGCCGCCGATGGAGGTGCCGCCGTGCGGGGCGAACACGGGCACGCCCGCGCGCTCACCGACGACCTGCAGCTGGGTGACCGCGCCGGGACGCTGGAGGTCACAGGCGACGAGCAACGGCTGATGGCCCTGGCCCTTCAGCCATTTGGCCAGCTTGCCCGCGAGGGTGGTCTTACCCGCACCCTGCAGACCGGCCAGCATGATGACCGTCGGCGGGTTCTTGGCGAGGTTGAGACGACGGGTCTCGCCGCCGAGGATCGTGACGAGTTCCTCGTTGACGATCTTGACGACCTGCTGCGCGGGATTGAGCGCGCCGGAGACCTCAGCGCCCTTGGCGCGTTCTTTGACGTTGGCGATGAAACCGCGCACCACAGGCAGCGCGACGTCGGCTTCGAGGAGTGCGAGGCGGATCTCGCGGGCGGTGGCGTCGATGTCGGCCGGTGACAGACGCCCCTTACCGCGCAGATCCTGCAGTGCACCGGTAAGCCGGTCGGACAGGGATTCGAACACCGATCGCGCTCCTGATCTGAAAGGGTCAGATAATTCCCTCCCAGGGTAATGGAGGTTATTCGGTGTGCTGCACGTGCGTGCGGCGTAACTCGTGCGATTCGATGTTCACCAGGTAGACCGCTTCTCGGCCGGTGAGGCCCAGTTCACGCGAGAGCGCCTCGATCCTGAGCCATTCGGAATCGGCGCTGTCGACGTGGTGGGCGGCGGTGGAGGCGATGGTCATCGCGGCCAATGCCTGCGCACCGCTGAGGGTGCGACCCGGCAACCACGAAACCACCCACAGGTCACCACCGACGCAGCGCGCGATGTGCGCGGTCGCGTCGCTGGTCATCATTGATGCGGAAACGACTTCGATAGCCACGGATCAGCTCCCCTCGTACGAGTGACAGCCCGACCACGGAAATGCTATAGGTCACATCTCGACTTATCAGGCCGCGAGAACACCGTGTAGCAACCTGATAGCAATCAGTGAGTAAACCGTGTCCTTACGATGTCAGGCCGCACCGCCGTTTTCCGATGGCGGCGGCGCGGGCGCGGGCTGCGGAACCACGGTCAGGACAGCCTTTTCGATGCGATCGCGCAAGGCCGCGCTGTCGGCGTCGCCCAGATCGAGGCAGAAGGCGTCGACCACGGCCGAGCCCATCGTGACCACCTTGGCCCATCGGACATCCACGTCCGCCGCGGCGAACGCTCCGGCCAGCCGGCTCAGCAAACCGATTCGATCGTCGGCACGCAGCTCCAGAATCACCTGCCCGGGTGTGCTGGTCGGTGACCAGATCAGCCGTGGGGCCGCACGTGCGTAGCGCCCCGGCCCGGTCCCGACTGCTTCGGTTTCGCGCTTGGCCAGCACTGCGGGCAGGTCGAGCGCGCCGGAGACGGCCCGGATGAGTTCCTGACGCAGCAGGCCCGCGTCCGGCGGATCGCCGAATTTCGGCATCACCACGAAGGTGTTGATCGCCGAATCACCCGCTCCGCCCAGCGAAGCCGACAGCACCCGCAGCGAGTGCAGTGCCAGCACCCCTGCCGCGTCGGAGAGCAGGCCGGGCTCGTCGGGGGCGATCACCGTCACCACGAACGTGTGTTTGCCGTCGCCGGGCGCGAGTGTGACGTGCACGCCGCCCGCCTTGGCCTTGTCCACCAACTCCGGGTCGATCGGTTCCGGTTGCGGCAGCGGCTCGCCCGCCATGACGAGGCGGCAGCGACGCACCAGTTCACCGATCAGCGAGGCTTTCCACTCGCCCCACACGCCGGGACCCGTCGCCATCGAATCGGCCTCGGCCAGCGCGTGCAGCAGTTCGAGCAGACCGATATCGCCGCCGAGCGCGTCCACCACCCGCTGCACCGTCGCCGGGTCGTCGAGGTCGCGTCGGGTCGCGGTGTCGGGCAGGAGCAGGTGGTAGCGCACGATCGCGCTGAGGGTGCGCACATCGGAGGGCCACATCCCGAGCCTGCGGCCGATGTGGGTGGCCAGTTCGGCGCCGACGACGCTGTGATCGCCGTTGCGGCCCTTGCCGATGTCGTGCAGCAGGGCACCGAGGGCGAGCAGATCGGGGCGGGCGACCCTGGTGCTCAACCCGCTCGCGTAGGCGACGGTCTCCATCAGGTGCCGGTCCACGGTCCAGGTGTGCATCGCGTCGCGCGGCGGCAGATCGCGCACCGCGCCCCATTCGGGAAACAGCCTGCCCCACAGGCCGGTTCGATCGAGCGCTTCGACCGCGTCGATGCTGCCGCGGCCCGCGCCGAGCAGCACGAGCAGATCGTTGAGCGCGTCCTTGGGCCACGGTTCGCGCAGTTCGGGCGCGTCCTCGGACAGCCGGTTGAGCGTGGTCGCCGACATCGGCAGCCCGGTCTGCGCCGAGGCGGCAGCCACGCGCAGAATCAGGCCCGGATCACGTTGCGGGCGTGCGTCTCTGGCGAGCACGACCTCGCCGGAGTGCTCGACCACCCCCTCATCGAGTGGTCGGCGCACCGGCATCCGGCGCAGTCTGGCCAGGCCGCGTCGCGGGAGCGCGTTGGCGGCCGTGCGCAACCCGACGTCGCACGAATAGCTCACCGTACGCGCCGAATCGGTCAGTGTCCTGGCGAGATCGAAGCGGTCGCCGATGCGTAACGCGGCGCCGATTTCGTCGGCGTCCTGGGCGCGCAGTTGATCGCGGGCGCGTCCGGCCACGCGGTGCAGTTCGGTGCGCACGTCTAGAAGTCTGCGGTGTGCCTGTTTCAGGCCGCCGCCGGGGACCTCGGGGCCCAATCCCGGCATGGCGTCGGTCAATTGGGCGATCGAGAGCGCGTCGAGGAGCTGGATGTCGCGCAGTCCGCCGCGGCCGTTCTTGAGGTCGGGTTCGGCGCGGTGGGCGATCTCGCCGCTGCGCTGCCAGCGGGCGGTGGTCTGGGCGATCAGGTCGTCGAAGCGGCCACGGATGCCGGTGCGCCATTCGCGGCGCACGCCGCCGATGAGCAGGTTGCTGAGGTCCTGGTCGCCGACGATGTGGCGGGCTTCCAGCAGGCCGAGCGCGGCGATCATGTCATCGGAGGCCACCCGCAGGGCCTGCGGCACGGTGCGCACGCTGTGGTCGAGCTTGATATGGGCGTCCCAGAGCGGGTACCAGAGCTGATCTGCGACCTCGGAGACCACTTTCGGGTCTACGTCGTCGTGCAGCAGCACGAGGTCGAGATCGGAGTACGGGAGCATCTCGCGGCGGCCGAGTCCACCGACCGCGACGACCGAGAGGCCGCTGTCGGCGGTAATGCCGAGTTCGTTGCCTTTACCGGTGAGCCACAGTTCGAACAGGTCTACCAGGGCCTCACGCAGTGATTCCGGATCCAGGCGCGGATTGCGGGTGCCCGCCCCGTCGAGCAGTTGCGCCCTGGCCTTGACCAGATCGGCCGCTCCGTTGTTCTGAATACCACCGTTGCGCTGCACAGCCCACACCACCATTTCATGCGGGCGGCCCCGCCCCGACCGGATTCTCGCCGATGGGAGCGGGGCCGCCGCTGGATTGATTTCTCGTGCGTTCCCTACCGAATTACAGTGCGTCGCTTCCGCGTTCGCCGGTACGGACGCGGATGATGGTGTCCACCGGGGTCACCCACACCTTGCCGTCACCGATCTTGCCGGTCCGCGAGGCCTCGACGATCACCTCGACGACCTTCTCGACCGACGCATCGTCCACGACGACCTCGACCCGGACCTTCGGTACGAAATCCACCGAGTACTCGGCACCGCGGTAGACCTCGGTGTGGCCCTTCTGTCGGCCGTATCCCTGGACTTCGCTGACGGTCATGCCGAGCACGCCTGCCTGTTCCAGCCCGGTTTTCACATCTTCGAGCGTGAACGGTTTGACGATTGCCGTAACCAGTTTCATGTTCGTCATGCCTCCTTGACGAGTGAGCGTGCCGTGCCACCCACAGCAGCGAAATCGTATGCGGTTTCCGCGTGCTCGGCCTCGTCCAGGCCTGCGGCCTCGGATTCTTCACTGGCGCGCAGGCCGATCGTGAACTTGATCGCGTACGCGATGACGGCCGTGGCGACCAGCGAGTAGGCCAAGACGACGAAAGCACCGACAGCCTGCAGCTTCAACTGCTCGACTCCACCACCGTAGAACAAGCCGGTGACGCCCGCGGGAGCTTCGCTGGTAGCGACCAGACCGACCATCAGGGTGCCGACCAGACCACCGACCAGGTGGACGCCGACCACGTCGAGCGAATCGTCGAAGCCGAAGCGGAACTTCAGGCCGACGGCCAGGGCGCACAGCGCACCGGCGACAACACCGATGGCCAGGGCGCCGACCACGTTCACCGAGGAACACGCCGGGGTGATCGCGACCAGACCGGCCACGATGCCCGAGGCGGCGCCGAGCGAGGTCGGGTGACCGTCGCGGATCTTCTCCACGAGCAGCCAGGCCATCATCGCGGCGGCGGTGGCGATCGTGGTGGTGAGGAAGGTGGCACCGGCGATGCCGTTGGCACCCAGCGCCGAACCGGCGTTGAAGCCGTACCAGCCGAACCACAGCAGACCGGCGCCGAGCATCACGAACGGCAGGTTGTGCGGACGGAACGGCGTCTTCGGCCAGCCCTTGCGCTTGCCGAGGATCAGGCACAGCACCAGACCGGCGGCGCCGGCGTTGATGTGGACCGCGGTACCACCGGCGAAGTCGATGGCCTTGAGGTTGTTGGCGATCCAGCCACCCGCCTCAGCGGTGTAGCCGTCGAAGGCGAAGACCCAGTGCGCGACGGGGAAGTAGACGACGGTGGCCCAGATTCCGGCAAATACGAGCCACGAGCCGAACTTCATGCGGTCGGCGACCGCGCCCGAGATGAGGGCGACCGTGATGATCGCGAACATGAGCTGGAAGGCGACGAACACCGTCAGCGGGATACCCGCGGTGATCGGGGCCGTCGGGTCCTCCGGGGTCGCGGTGAACAGCGGGATGCCCGGCGAATCGGCGGCGGTGCCACCGAAGATGCTCTTCAGACCGAAGTACTGGAGCGGGTCACCGATCAGGTTGCCCTTGTCCTCGCCGAAGGTCATCGAGAAGCCGTATAGACACCACAGGATGGTGACCAGACCCATCGCGGAGACGCTCATCATGATCATGTTCAGCACGTTCTTGCCGCGGACCATGCCGCCGTAGAAGAACGCCAAACCCGGCGTCATCAACAGCACGAGCGCTGCCGACGCCAGCATCCAAGCGGTGTCACCGGTATCCGGTGTACCGATCAGTGGAAATGCCACCTTGTCTTCCTCCTCATCTCGGGCCTCGCCGATGACGGCAAAAGGACCTGTACAGAAGGGTCGCCACTCGGTGTTTCATCCGTTGAGCTGTGGTGTTTCACCTGAGTGAACGGATGCCGCTGTTGTGTTGCATCCACGTTTCGTGGTGTCGGCCACAGCCTGTCAGCTCACGGTGAGGTTGGTACGCAGGTGCGATTCGCCGCGAGTTCGCACGGCGATTCGCGTCCGGCGAATTCTGTCGTGAACAGCGATGTCAGCCCCGGAAACGACGGATGCCCGCCCGATCGCTGGATCGGACGGGCATCGGCGCAACTGCTATGCGGTACCCCCGAGGAGGGCATCGACGAACGCGCCGGGCTCGAAGGGTGCCAGATCGTCGGCACCCTCGCCCAGACCGACCAGTTTCACCGGCACGCCGAGTTCGTGCTGCACCTGGAACACGATGCCGCCCTTGGCGGTGCCGTCGAGTTTGGTCAGGACCACGCCGGTGATGTCGACGACGTCGGCGAAGACGCGCGCCTGCATCAGGCCGTTCTGGCCGACGGTCGCGTCGAGGACCAACAGGACCTCGTCGACCTCGCCCTTCTTCTCCACAACCCGCTTGACCTTGCCCAGCTCGTCCATCAGGCCGGTCTTGGTGTGCAGGCGGCCCGCGGTGTCGATGAGCACCGCGTCGACGCCACGGTCGATGCCCGCGGTGACCGCGTCGAAGGCGACGGCGGCCGGGTCGGCGGCCTCTTTACCGCGCACGGTCTCCGCACCCACCCGTTCGCCCCAGGTCTGCAGCTGGTCTGCGGCGGCGGCGCGGAAGGTGTCGGCGGCGCCGAGCAGCACGCGACGACCGTCGGCGACGAGCACGCGGGCCAGCTTGCCGGTGGTGGTGGTCTTGCCGGTGCCGTTCACGCCGACGACCAGCAGGATCGCCGGCTTGTCGCCATGGGGGAGGGCGTGGATGGAACGGTCGAGATCGGGGCGAAGGGCCTCGATCAGCACGTCACGCAGGGCTTCGCGGGCCTGTTCGGGCGTGCGCACGCTGCGCGAGGCCATTTCCTCGCGCAGGCGTTCGACGATCTTGGCGGTGCTCGCGGTGCCGATATCGGCCAGCACGAGGGTGTCCTCGATCTCCTCCCACGAGTCCTCATCGAGGTCGCCGCCGCCGAGCAGGCCGAGCAGGCTCTTGCCGACGGCGTTCTGGGAGCGGGCCAGGCGACCGCGCAGGCGGACGAGGCGGCCGGTGGTGGGGTCGATCTCTTCGATCGCGGCGGTGGTCTCGTCGACCTCGGCCGGAGCCGGTGCGGGCGCGGTGACGGGTGCGAAGGGAGCTTCCGCGGGTGCGACGGTCGACGCCGTGTCTGCGGGCTCAGCCTTCGTCGGTGTAATGCCTGCGGCTTTCGTCGGCGCAGTATCAGCAGGTGCGGACTCGGTCGGCGCAGTGTCACCGGGCGCGGGCTCCGTCGGCGCTGTGTCAGTCGGCGCGGTGTCAACTGGCGCGGACTCGGTGGGCGCGGGCTCGGCCGGGGCGACGGTGTCGAGGGTGGTGGCGTCGTCGGGGACCACCACGGTCTCGTCGACGGCGATATCGCCCTCGGGCAGCGGCACATCGGTGATGCTGCGGCGCGGTGCGTCACGGGGAACGGCGGCGTCGTCACCTACGTGCGGCTGCCCCTCGGTGTCGGTGCGCTCCGGGACGGGTTCGGGTCGCGGCAAGGTAGCCGTCGAACCGCCCTGGCTGAAGTTGAACCCACCGGAGGCGGTGTAACCACCGGAACGGTCCGTCAACTCCTTGTCCGGCTCGGGCGGGGCCAGCGAAATCTGGCGCCGCTTGTACAGGACGAAACCCGCGACGAGCGCCACCAACAGGACGGCGGCGATCGCGGCGATCAGGATCCACGCTTGCGAACTCACCCGGCGAGTCTATTCGGGCCCGGTGTTGCCGCACGTCGGCGGCGTCTGCGGAGCAGGTCGTGGAGCCGTCGCCGGGCGCGTCGCGGCGTGGCGGAAACACTACAGATTCGTTGTCCTGCGGAACTTCTGGCGCTCGACCCATAGGATCGGCGGAGTGACCGATCGAAACGTGCTTGGGGGGCCGCTGGATGAGTGCGGCGCCGATCCTCTCACGGGCTTCTACCGGGACGGCTGCTGCAGCACCGGTCCGGAGGATCTCGGCAGCCACACCGTGTGCACCGTGGTAACGGCGGAATTCCTGGAGCATCAGGCCTCCATCGGCAACGACCTCAGTACCCCCCGCCCAGAGAACAATTTCCCCGGCCTGCAACCAGGCGACCGCTGGTGCGTAGTAGCGGTTCGCTGGCTGCATGCCCACGAGGACGGTGTAGCCGCCCCCGTGGTCCTGGCCGCAACCCACGAGAACGCCCTGGAGGTCATCTCCATGGACATCCTGCGCAAATACGCCGTAGACGTCCCCGACGACGTCAGCGACCTGTTGTAAGGGCTCGCGCCCCGTTCCGTCGGCGGTGGGCCTTCTGGCGGCAGGCCGCCGAACAGTATCGGGCAGGCCTGCCGGTGGTGGAACGACCGAGTCGACCGCCGCAGACGGGGCAGGGTGGCGGAGTTTCGTCACCTTCCCCTGTTTCGTTACGATCGACTTCGGTGAGTTTCGTGACGAGTGGCGGTCGGGCCCGCAGGGCATCGAGGATCAGGACGACGGCCGGGGCCAACGGGTCGTCCGCGCGTCGATGCCGTTGGATGGCAACGCATCCCGTGAAGATGTCGAGTACGTCCGTCACGACCACATCGGGGCGAACCGTGCCCTGACGTTGGGCGGAGGCGAGCAGCGCACCGAGAGCACGGTGGAATCGGTTGCCTGCCCCGCGGAGCAGGGCCCGGGGCCAGCCGTCGTCGGATTGCACCAGGTCACAGAGATCCTTGTTGCCCGGCGTCGTGGCGATCACGTGCGTGCACAGCGCGAAGAAGGCCGCGCCCGGGTCCGGATCGGTGAGGTGCTGCGCGGCCAGCGCGGCCAGTCCATCGACGCGCTGTTGCATAACCGCTTCCAGCAGTTCGGTTTTCGTGGGGAAATGCCGGTGGACGGTGCCCGCCCCGACACCGGCGCGGCGGGCCACTTCGGCCAGTGAAACGGTGGTGCCGCGTTCGGCGAGCGCCCGCTGGGCGGCGGCCAGGATCAGCGCGCGGTTGCGTCGCGCGTCGGACCGGATCGCGGGTTCCGCGCCGTTGTCGACCGTCATTTCGTTACGCCTTCCCTGCACCGGACCTCGCCAACCGGGTGTGCTCGCCCGTAACGTCCGGCATACGGGTTGACCGACCCGATTCTAGACACACGATCGATCACGAACGGAACTCCTCCGCGATGACATCAGCACTCCCCGTCCTGATCACCGGCGCGACCGGCAAACAGGGTGGCGCGACCGCCCACCGCTTGCTCACCGAAGGGCACCCGGTCCGCGCTCTGGTGCGCGACCCCGACTCCCCCGCCGCCCGAGCACTCGCCGCCGCCGGTGCGCAATTGGCTGTCGGCGACTTCGACGACCCCGCGTCCCTGCGTGCCGCGACGACCGGCACCCGAGCCGTATTCCTCGTTCCCCCAGCCGATTACAGCGCGAAGGGGTGGGGCGAAGACACCGAGGCCCGGCGCGGTATCGACATGATCGACGCGGCCCGCGCCACCGGCGTCGAGCAGATCGTGTTCAGCGGCGTCGCCACGATGGGTCCCGCCGATTCCTGGGGACAGGACGGCAAGCGGCAGATCGAAGCGGCTCTGGCCGCATCCGGCCTGCGCTACACCGTCCTACGCCCCGTCCGCTTCATGGAGAACTACCTGCTCCAAGGATCACCCGTCGACGGCATCCGCCCGGACGGCGAACACCGCCACCTGTTCCCCGCAGGCCGGCCACTACAAATGATCGCCGTCGCCGACATCGGCGCGTTCGCCACCCTGGCAGTCGCCGCCCCCGACACCTGGCACACCCGCACCCTCGAACTGGCAGGCGAAGCCATCACCCCCGTCGACGCCGCCGCCACGATCAGCGCTGCCGCCGGCCGCCCTGTTCACTACCGCGAGGTCACCGAGGCAGAAGCCGACGCCATCGGCCCGCAACTCGGTAACACCTGGCGCCTGATCCGCGAAACCGGCGGCTGGCAGGCAGACATCCCCGCCCTGCGCGCCCTACATCCAGGGCTGATGTCTCTGCGTGACTGGCTCGCTCGCGGCGGCACAGCGCGGATCACCGACCGGATCGCCGTCGCAGGTGCGCCGACCCGAGTCGGCTGAGACCGCACCCCGCCGACCACGGCAGCAACCTCGCCGACCTTCGCGAGCGGACCGACAACCAGCTTCTCGGCAGCTGTGCGCGGGCGCCGGTGCACTCAGGCCGAGGCCGACACCGGGTCGGGGTCGGTGGTCGCGGGTCGGTTCAGGCGCTGGGAGATGACCTGAGTGATGCCGTCGCCGCGCATGCTCACGCCGTAGAGGGCGTCGGCGATTTCCATGGTGGGCTTCTGGTGGGTGATGACGATCAGCTGGCTCTTCTCGCGCAGCTGCTCGAACAGGCCGATGAGGCGGCGCAGGTTGGTGTCGTCCAGGGCGGCTTCGACCTCGTCCATGACGTAGAACGGAGAGGGGCGGGCGCGGAAGATGGCAACCAGTAACGCTACTGCGGTGAGGGACTTTTCGCCGCCGGAGAGCAGGGACAGGCGCTTGACCTTCTTGCCGGGTGGGCGGGCCTCGACCTCGATACCGGTGGTGAGCATGTCCGACGGATCGGTGAGCACCAGCCGACCCTCACCGCCCGGGAACAGTTTGCCGAAGACGCCGACGAATTCGCGTTCCACATCGGCGTAGGCCTCGGTGAACACCTGCAGGATGCGGGCGTCGACTTCGGCGACCACGTCGAGGAGGTCCTTGCGCGCGTTCTTCACGTCCTCGAGCTGGGTGGCGAGGAAGGTGTAGCGCTCTTCGAGGGCCGCGAACTCTTCCAGCGCAAGGGGATTCACCTTGCCGAGGGTGGTGAGGTCCTTCTCGGCGCGTTTGGCGCGACGTTCCTGGGTGGGCCGGTCGTACGGCATCGGCTGCGGTGCGCTGACCTGCTCGCCCCGCTCCTTGGCTTCCTCGTACTCGTGCAGCTCGAGGGCCGAGGGCGGCAACGGCACGTCGGGCCCGTATTCGGCGACGAGGTCGGCGAGTGCGATGCCGAACTGTTCGGAGATGGTGGTCTCCAACTGTTCGATGCGCAGTGCCGCTTGGGCTTTGGCGACTTCGTCGCGGTGCACGGCATCGGTGAGCTGGGCCAGCTGGGTGTTCAGCGCACGCGCGCGTTCCTTCACCTGTTCCAGCGCGGCGGCGCATTCCCCACGGCGACGGACCAGTTCGTCCCGCCGGGCCGCGGCGGCGGTCACGACCTGTTCGAGTTCGTGCTTGATCTTGGTGCCCGACTCGGCGACCGCCGCCGCCACTGCGGCAGCCTGACGCCGAGCGGCCTGCGCACGTTCCGCGCGCGCCCTGGCTTCCCGCTCACCGCGAGCAGCCCGGCGCAGCGAATCCGCTTTGCCGCGAACGGATTCCGCGCGCTCCTCGGAGGTGCGCACCGACAGTCGAGCTTCGACCTCCATGGTCCGAGCTTCGGCGAGTGCGGCGGCGGCTTCCTCCCGCGCGTAGCCCGCGGTCTCCGTACTCGCGGCACCGAAACTGTCATCGCTGCCGTCGTGTTCGATCTCGGCGTGCCGCAGCCGGTCCTCGAGCTCAGCGAGAGAGTTGAGCGACTTCTCCCGTGCCGCTTCGGCTTCCGTGCGCTGCGTGGCCAGCCGTTCGCCTTCGGTCTGCGCCGCGCGAGCGGTCTGCCCGACGCGCGCGAGCCGGTCGTAGATCGCCAACAGCGCCTGATCGGATTCGTGCAGTGCCATCAAGGCGTGGTCGGCGGCTTCCTTGCGGTCGGTCTGTTCGGCCAGCGCACCGGACAGGGCCGCTTCCAGCTCTTCGGCCCGCCGTTGCGCGGCAGCCAATTCCGCTGTAGCGGTATCGATATCGGCCTGGACCTCGAGCTGGCTCGGCATCCGTTCCGCACCGCCGACGACCCAGCCCGCACCGGCCAGGTCACCGTCGCGGGTCACCACCCGCAGTTCCGGGCGCAGGGTGACGAGTTCGGTGGCGCTCGCCAGATCGTCGACAACCACGACACCGGCGGTGAGGGCAGCCAGCGCGGGCCGCACCTGAGCATCACCGTCGAGCACATCGGCGAGCCATTTCGCACCGGCGGGCAGCGACCCTCGCTCGTTCGGGATCGTGCCGTCGGTCGCGAAAACGAACGCCACCCGCCCACCATCGCCACTGCGCAGTTCGCGCACGGCGGCATCAGCGGTGGTCGCGGTGTCGGCGGTGATGGCGTCGGCGACCGGACCGAGCAGCGCCGCGACGGCCGCCTCGAATCCCGACTGCACGCGCAACAGCCCGGACAACCGCCCCCCGAGACCGCTCACCCCGTGTTCGAGCAGCCAGGCCGCGCCGTCTTTGCGCGCCAGATTCATGCCGAGCGCTTCGATGCGGGCGCCGAGCCGGGCGACCAGTTTGCTCGCTTCCCGGTCCAGTTCGCGCAGTTCCCGCACCCGCTCGTCGGCGAGTTCCTGGGCGGCGACGGCGTGTTCGTGCTGGGCGTCGAGGCCCTTCTCCCCCGCGTCGAGTTCGCCGAGTTCGTCCTGCACAGTGTCGTATTCGACCTGCGCGGCCTCGCCACGGTGGCGGGCGTCGGCGATGGCCACGGACAATCGCGCGATCTCGGCGTCGACGGACTGTGCGCGGGTGCGCAGGTTGTCGACCTGGCCGGACAGCCGGGCCAACCCCTCGCGGCGATCGGCGATCGCGCGCACGGCAGCGAGATGTGCCTGCTCGGCGGCCTTGGCAGCGTGTTCGCGCTCGGCGAGGGCTTCGCGGGCGGCCTCGAGGGTTTCGGTGGCCATGTCGACCGCGTACCGCAGTTCGGCTTCCTCGGCTTCGACCCGGTCGGCTTCGGCTTCGAGCTGGTCGGGGTCGCGGCCGGTGCCGACCGGCGCCTCGGTGTGCAGGTGCCTGGCCCGGTCGCTGGCGATGCGGATGGTGGCGTTCACTCGTTCGGCCAGGGCCGAGAGCTGGAACCAGGTCTGCGCGGCCGCCTCGGCGCTGGGACTCAGCCGCGACAGCTGGAATTCCTGTTGCGCGAGTGCGGCATTGGCGGCATCGAGTTCGGATTGCACATTGATCTGCTGTTCGCGGGCATACGCCTCTTTGCTGAGCTGGGATTCCAGTTCGCCCCGGCGGGTCACCAGATCGTCGGCGGCCAGCCGCAGCCGGGCGTCACGCAGGTCGGCCTGCACGGTCTGCGCGCGCCGCGCCACCTCGGCCTGGCGGCTGAGCGGCTTGAGCTGGCGGCGCAGTTCGGTGGTGAGGTCGGTGAGGCGGGCGAGGTTGGCCTGCATCGCGTCGAGCTTGCGGACGGCCTTTTCCTTGCGCCTGCGGTGCTTGAGCACCCCTGCGGCCTCTTCGACGAACGCGCGCCGATCCTCCGGCCGCGATTCCAGGATCGCCGACAGCCTGCCCTGCCCCACGATGACGTGCATCTCGCGCCCGATGCCGGAGTCCGACAGCAGTTCCTGCACATCCATCAACCGACAGGTACTGCCGTTGATCTCGTACTCGCCCGCACCGTCGCGGAACATGCGCCGGGTGATCGACACCTCGGCGTAGTCGATGGGCAGCGCGCCGTCGGAGTTGTCGATGGTCAGTGTCACCTCGGCCCGCCCGAGCGGTGCGCGCCCGATGGTCCCGGCGAAGATGACGTCCTGCATCTTCCCGCCCCGCAACGCCTTGGCACCCTGCTCACCCATCACCCAGGAGAGCGCGTCCACGACATTGGACTTCCCGGACCCGTTTGGCCCGACGACGCAGGTGATGCCGGGTTCGAAACGCAAGGTGGTCGCAGACGCGAAGGACTTGAACCCTTTCAACGTCAAGCTCTTCAAGTGCAAGAGTGCGACCCTTTCTGCGCGCGAGCAACCATGCTAACGCGACGCACCGTCAGGTCGGTGGTCGACGCCCGGCGTCAGTGCGGGTTGATGTGCTTCGTCTGTTTCTGTAGCTGACGCAGATGAGTCTGGGTGCCCGGTGTCGCTTCCCAGCCGGTGATCACCCGGAAGACCAGCACGGCACCCCACGGGCCGATCACCCACATGGGCCAGAAGTACGTGAGCTCGCCCGCGGTCAGCGAGATCAGACCCCAGATGACCAGCACGATCACGCTGACGCCCAGCCAGCTGCCCGCCTCGATGCGCTGCCAGATCGGGAAGCGTGTACCCGGCTTGCGTTCGGCGGGCGCCGCCTGCTGCTTTTTCGTCAACGGCGGCAGGTCGGACAGGACGACGGCGAGTTCGTCGCGCGTGGTGGTCGCGTAGACCTTGGCCACGCGCAGGTCGTACTCGCTCAGGTCGAGTCTGCCGTCGGCCATGTGCGTACCCAACTGGTCGACGATCGCCTGGCGTTCGGCGTCGGACGCGCGCGTACCCGGGGTGATTTCCATGCCGACGTCCTCTCGGTCACATCCACTGTGGAGTGCTGAATTCCAGCGTCCACCCTCCACAGTGCAATGTCAACCGCTCGCAGGTCAGAGAATCGCGAAGGCAACCACGAGACCGAGAGCGAAGTGCGCGGCGGCGACGAGCAGCACCTCGGGGGTGTAGGCGTCGGCGTGCAGCGTCCGGCCGATGTCGATGCCGGTGACCTTCTCGATCACCCGCACCGAGATCACCTGGGCGACGATGCCGACCAGGCCGTACACGATCGCCGCGATCAGCCCCTGCGACAGCTTGCCGCTGCCGCCGGTGGCCAGCACCGCGAACACGACGATGAACGCCATGCTGATCATTCCGGCCGCCGAGACGATGATCGCGTTCGGCTTGCCCGCGATCACCAGGTCACGCAGCTTGCCGGGCGTGGTGAGGTCGATGGCGAAGAAGCCGATCAGCATGAGGACGAGGCCGATCAGGCAGTACAGGATGATGGCGCCGACGCCTTCACCGAGCGCACTCCAATAACCCGATTCCAGGGCGAGGGCGGTCATCGTGGTCCTTTCGAAACTTATGTGTGTGAGGTCAGTGGTGTCAGTCGACGATGCGGTGCGGCACGAACGCGGCACCGTCATCGGTGATCAGGCCCGCGGTCTCGCGAATGCCGAGCCCCGCCGCCGTGTCACCGACCACCCAGGCACCGAGCACCGGGCGCATGCCGTCGAATTCCGGTAGCGGGTCGAGCAATTGGTAGACAAAACCCTCGGCGCCGTAGACGCCGCCGGTCGCGGTCTCCATGCCGGGGCCGACGATGGTCATGTTCGCGCCCTCGCGGCCGAGCTTGGGTTTGCGGATGTATTCGGTGAGCTCGTGCGGGTTGTCGAGGTAGGCGGGCAGCAGGTTCGGATGGCCGGGGTACATCTCCCACAGGATGGCCAGGATCGCCTTGTTGCTCAGCAGCGTGGTCCACAGCGGTTCGATCCACGCGGTCGCGGGCAGGCTGGCGACGACGCGCTTGCCGAAGTCGTCGTCGAGGATCCACTCCCACGGATACAGCTTGAACATCGCCTCGATCGGCGCCTCGGCGAGATCCACGAACCGGTTGAGTTCGGTGTCGAACCCGACTTCCTCGATCGGCAGCGCCACCGTGTCGAAGCCGGCCTCGGCCGCGGTTTCCTGCATGTAGGCGGTGGTGACGTTGTCCTCGCCGGTGGCGTCGGCACCCGACCAGGTGAAGTGCAGTTCGGTGCCCGGCAGCACACCGCGCAGTTCGGTCCAGCGCTCCACCAGTTTCTCGTGCAGCGAATTCCATTGGTCGCCACCGGGATACACCTGTTGCAGCCAGTGCCACTGGATGATCGCGGCCTCGAGCAGTGAGGTGGGGGTGTCGGCGTTGTATTCGAGGAGCTTGGCCGGGCGGCGGGCGTCGTAGCGCAGATCGAAGCGGCCGTACACGTAAGGGTCACTGCGACGCCATGATTCGGCGATCGGGCCCCAAGTCCATTCCGGCAGACCGAAATCGGCGAACCGCTCGGTGAGTACCACGTGCTCGGCCGCGTGCAGGCACATCGACTGCAGCAGTTCCACATCGGCTTCCAGCGCGAGGATCTCGTCCATCGAGAACTCGTAGTGCACCGATTCGTCCCAGTACGGCCGCGGCTGACCGCTGGCGTCGCGCCCGGGTGCGCCGTAGACGAGACCTTGTTTCTCGACGATCTGCTGCCAGTCCTTGCGTGGCGTGCTCGTGTTGCGCCGCATCTACGATCCGCTCCCGCCGGTCGACTTGCTGCCGAGCCCACCGCGCTGCACCGTGGTGCCGGTCTTGGTCTTGATCTCGGCGTTGCGTGGTTTCACCGTGGTGCCGCCCGTGGGTGGCTTGCCGATCGTCGGGGTGCCGCCGTAGTGGTAGCGGTACTGCGGCCAGCCGAGGATCAGCAGTCCGCCGCCGTGGCCGCCACTGGAGCTGTCACTGCGGAAGTTCGTCTTGCCGTCGCCGCATTTGTCGTCGGGGACAACGACTTCCTGCCCGTTCTCGTCGATCTGCACGCACGAGGCGGTCACCTGATCGGGTGCGGTGATCGCGCGGTAGGCGAGGTAGCCACCGCCGACCAGCGCGGCGACACCGACGATGGCGACACCGCCGATCATCACGCGTTTGCGGTTGCGCTTCTTCTCCTCGGCCGCCGCGACCGCGGCACGCTCGGCCTCTTCTGCCTGCCTGCGGGCCTTGTCTCTGGCACGCGCCTCGCCGACGGTGGGCGGGCGCGGCTGGGTGACGCCGGGTTCCTGCCGTGCCATTCGGCCGGGCTGCGGCGCGCCGGGTTCCGGCTGGCCGGGCCGGGGCTGACCGGGCTGCGGCTGACCGATGGGGTGGCCGCCCACGCCGAAAACCGGTTCCGGTGGTGTCGCACCGGCGTTCGGATCGTACGGTGACGACCCCGAGTTCTGTGGTGTCCAGCCCGCACCGACGTCGGGCGGCGTCCAGGGGGACCTGTCCGGCTCGCCGTCGGGTCGATCGGGCGGGCCGGGGTTCTGTGTGCTCACCGCTGCCGTACCCCCGAAGTCACCACTAGCGCTCCTCGAATCCCGTCAGGTCGCCCCGCACGGGCTCCCAGCTTTCGACAACCAGGTCTACCCGCCCTGGTGCACGCCCGGCCAGACCATGTTTCGCGTGCCCGACAGCTTCGGAGCCATCGAGCGCTTCGCCGGACCGTAGCAGTTCCAGCAATTTCTCGCCCGCCGTTCGCGGCCCTTCGGCCACCACGTGCACGCGGCCGTCGCGGTGGTTGCGCGCGTATCCGACGAGGCCGAGTTCCAGGGCGCGCGACCGTGTCCACCAGCGAAATCCCACGCCTTGGACGTAGCCGTGCACCCACGCGCTCAGCCGGACCGGCTCCTCGCTCATGCCGATTTCATCGGGTCGCGCCGCCGGGCGTGCCCGCTCACGCGTCGATGTTGAAGGTCAGCGTCACCTTGGTGCCCGCCTTGAGCGTGCGTCCGACGGTGCAGGCCTTGTCTACGGCGCGCTGCACGGTGACCAGTAGTCGTTCGCGTCCGGCCTCGTCGAGTTCGGACAGATCGAGTTCGAGGACCTCGTCGAGCTGCGGGTACAACTCGTTCTCGCGGTCGGCATCGCCGGAGACGCGGATGGTGGCGTCGAAGTCGTCGCCGAGGCGGCGCGAGAGCGGGAAATCCGAGCTGAGCCCGGTGCACCCCGCGAGCGCGATCTTCAGCAGCTCACCGGGGGTGAAGGCGCCGGGGACGCCCTGGGAGGCGATCAACACCTCGGCGCCACGGTTGCTGCGCCCGGTGTAGGCACGGGTTCCGGTGCGCTCGACCCACAGTTCGGTGGGGGCGTTGGTCACGGGTGCGGTCTGCTCAGCCATGGGGGTCATCCTGCCATTCACGTCGGACACGTTTCCTCACCGGCAACGCTGACGGACCGACCGGGATTCCGGCACAGTGACCTGGTCCACGCTCATTCCTGAAAGCGATAGCCCATGCCCGCCTCGGTGATCAGGTGGCGTGGGTTGGCCGGATCGTCTTCGAGTTTGCGCCGCAACTGGGCGAGGTAGACGCGCAGGTAGTGGGTTTCGGTGGCATACGCCGGACCCCACACCTCCCGCAGTAATTCCTTGCGCCCCACCAGTTTTCCGCGATGTCGCACCAGCATCTCGAGCATCCCCCACTCGGTCGGCGTGAGATGCACGGCCACGCCCTGCTTGGTGACCTGCTTCGCGGCCAGATCCACGGTGAACGACGCGGTCACCACCACCGGATCACCGGTCCCCACCTCGGCGGCCCCGCGCCGCACCGCCGCACGCAGGCGCGCCAGCAACTCGTCCATCCCGAACGGTTTGGTCACGTAATCGTCGGCCCCCGCGTCGAGGGCCTCGACCTTGTCCGCCGAATCCGTGCGCGCCGAGAGCACGATCACCGGCGCGGTACTCCAACCGCGAAGCCCCGCAAGCACTTCGATGCCATCCATATCGGGCAACCCGAGGTCGAGAATCACCACGTCGGGATGCTTCTCGGCCGCGGCACGCAAGGCGGCGGCCCCGTTCCCCGCGGTGATCACCTCATACCCTCGCACCGACAGATTGATCCGCAACGCCCGCACGATCTGCGGCTCGTCATCGACCACGAGTACTCGCGGACCGCCTGTCCCGCCTCCCCGCATCTTCAAGCCGGACTCAGGCGTGTCGTCTCGCGCCGTCGGCGGCCGACGGTCGGGCGCAGCGCCGGGTTCGCCCGTTCCCGGTGAGTTACCAGTGTGCTCGCCTAAAGTGTCACCGCTGGTCATTGCGCCTACGGTACCGGCCGATCCGTGTCCGATTGCCATCTAATTGTCATAAATTCGGCTGACGTGCACGGTTGGCGGACTGTCGACATCGCGTTGGACTACCTGGCGGTGACGACCACATCCGCTGGTGGTCCAGTCGGGATAGCTCAATGGGAGCGTGACTGGACGTGTCGTAAGCCATGACGGTCTACTCGTCGGCGACCCCGCGCAGCGTCCCCGTGGCCTCTCTTGCCAGATGGGCAGCGATAGCCTGATCATGCTCTCGCACAGGGCGAGCATGATCAGGCCCGATTGCCTGTCTGGCCTGGACGCATGGATCGGCACCCAGGCGAACAGATCCGCAGGGACGTCGTTCGCGCGCGCCGATGAGCTTCGGGGGAAGTATGAAGTCAGATCGCATCGACCATTTGTGCAGGAACATGGATCGCCTGGCACGGCAAACCTGGAAGAGCTACGAAGAAGGCTCTGGCGTCGGACTCGCACCTAACGAAGAGTCGACGACCGACAGAGTTCTACTGGATCTATGGCGTGCATCACGGGACATCTTGCACGTCAACAGGTTCACTCGACATCAGGAACGGCAGAACGGGGCCGGTCGGGTGCACACCTATCCCCGTGCGCGAGCCGGTTCACCCGTCCACAGCCGCGAGACCGAGATGTTCCGGAATGCCAACTTCGACAGGATCCGTGCCCACGCCGACGTGATCGGACGATGCGAAGCATTGTGGTGAGGCCCTCGCCGGGGCACGCCTGTATGCGCAACCATGCGGGTGCCTCCGTCTGCGACAGCCGCGACCGGGCACCCCTCCGACTTCTGCTGTGTCTGGCATCACATGATGGAACCGTTCGGATCGGTCAACGGGCGGATCGAGAAGACCGTTCAACCCACCGTTATCGTGGGCGGGGACGGAACGATCATCACAGCGTATCCAGGAGGTGGATGCCGTGGCTGAGCCCACCATCGAGCAGCTGTCCGAATCGGTCACCACCGCTGGCGCGGACTGGGGAGCGGAGATAGGCAGAAGCCCTCACGGGCGCTTGCAGATCATCCGCCGCCACGGCGAACTCCTGTTTACACCTGTGGAGTTCGCTGTCACTGACGTCGAGTTGCGGGCCTACTATCGTCGCATCGCCGAGGAAGCCGAGCGGGGTGCGGCACCGGAACCGGCGTGGGAGTGGTGGATGACGCTGATGTCTGCTCACCTCGCTGAGGCACTCCACGACCTCGACCGTGAGGAGCGGCCCTGCGTCGTCATCGTCGGTGATGCCGGATTCGCCGCCACCCCAATCGAATCCGGTACTTGAGCGAACCTCACCATCCGCGCGGGTTGTCCTGGCGTGCGGGCGTTCTGTCACGATGAGATGTGTGCGGGGACACTCTTGGTGAACAGGAAGATTGGGGGTGGACCACGTGAGCGGTCTCAGCCCTTCGCAGCCGCTGTGGCGGCCTAGTCGGAGCGGTGGCATGCGACCTCATCGAGCGCAGGTCCGAGTTTGCCGCTGATCATGGCGGTCACGTCGGCGTGTGGCTGGTGGCGTCGCACATACGATTTCCGCAGCACCCGGGAGGTATTGCCGAGCTGATCGGCGACCTTGGTCACGTCGAGCCCGGCTGAGATCGCCTCGATACCGAGATGTTTGCGCAAGCTATGGGGTGAGACGCCTGCGGGCAGTCCGAGCGCGACGGCTAGCCGTCGCCAGCGGCGGCCCACGCTCTCGAGGTTGCGTGGCCCGCCGTCATCGAGGTCGAAGAACAACAAGTCCTGGGGCCAGTCCGCGTCGTCGGGGCAATGCACCACCTTGGAATCGTCCTCGCCGAACGCGGTGCCAAGTCCGAAGCCGAGAGCTGGTACCGGAGAGCAGCCGATGCTGGGCATACCAGCGCGATGCACCTCGTCGAGCGCGATGACTCGTCCGATATGCAAACCCCGGAGGGCTGACACCCGATCGCAACCCCAGTCCGTCGAGTTGAGCAGAAGCGGCCGTGAACAGAGATCTCGACGTGGACTGCCGACCTCCAATCGATAGCGACGGCTGCACACGAGCGCAACCAGCCCGATGCGTGGTGTTGAATCGGGCACACGGCAACCACTTCCAGCTGCCCCAATCGTCGTAGATTGCCATCAAACCTGCCATTTAATGGCTGATGTCGACCAACATGGTGAGGCCGCCGCCGGGGGTCGGTTCGGCGTGGACGGTACCGCCCATCGCCTCGACGAAACCGCGCACGACCGAGAGGCCGAGGCCGACGCCGGTGGTGTTGTCTCGGTCGCCGAGGCGCTGGAACGGCTCGAAGAGATCCTCCTCGGCGCCTGCGGGTACGCCTCGACCGGTGTCGATCACCGCGATCGACACGCGGTCGCCGTCTTGTTCGGCGGTGACGCGCACGGGCGTCTCGCGGCCGGAGTGGTGCAGGGCGTTGTCCAGGAGGTTCGCCAGTACGCGTTCGAGCAGGCCGCTGTCGGCGAGCACGGAAACCTCGCCCACCTCCACTTTCACCCGGTCCATCGCCGCGCGCCGCAGCCCCCGCGTGCCCATGCCGACGCTGACCAGCGCCCGGTGCACCGCTTCGTCCAGGTAGACCTGCCGCAGCTGCGGGCTCACCACCCCGACAGCGAGGCGCGAGGAATCCAGCAGGTTGCCCACCAGCGCGGTCAGTTGGTCGACGGATTCCTCGATCGCTGCCAGGAGTTCACCGGTGTCCTCGGCGGAGAACTCGATATCGTCGCTGCGCAGACTCGACACCGCCGCCTTGGCACCGGCCAGCGGCGTGCGCAGGTCGTGGCTGACGGCCGAGAGCAGCGCGCGACGCAACCGATCGGCTTCGAGCAGCGCCGCTGCGGCACTGGCTTCTTCGGCGAGCCGTTCCTGGCGAACCAGCCCCGCCGCCTGATTGGCGACGGCGCTGAGCACCGGCCGCTCCCCCGGGTCGAGTGGATGTCCGGCGAGCAAGAGCAGACTCGTCGTGTCACCGGCCTCGATGACGGTGTCAGCATCGTCGGAGCGCTGCGGCGGATCCATGCCGACCTCGGCGACCACCACCTCACCGCACACCATGCTCACCGCCCGCTGACCATAGACTTCCCGCACCTGTTCGAGCAGATTCGGCAGATTCGCGCCGTGCAGCACCGCGCCCGCGAACAGGGTGAGCAGTTCGGCCTCGCGAGATGCCTTGCGCGCCTGCCTGGTTCGCTTGGCCGCCACATCGACCAGCGCGGCGACCGCCACCGCGACGATCAACAGCACCACCACCGTCACGAAGTTGTCCGGTTCGGCGATGGTGAGGCTGTAGCGCGGTGAGGTGAAGAACCAGTTCAGCAGTAGCCCCGACAGCAGCGCCGACACCACAGCGGGCACGATGCCGCCCAGCAGCGCGACCGCGACGACACCGACGAAGAACATCGCGCTGAGCCCGCCGAGTTCGAGGAACCCGTCTAGGGTGGCCCAGCAGATCACGCTCACCAGCGCGGGCACCAGCAACGCCGCGATCCAGGCGAACACCGGCTGACGTGCGCGCAGCGGATTGCGGCGCACCCCCTGGTTGGCTTGCTCGTGGGTCACCATGTGGACGTCGATCTTGCCCGAACGCTGCACCACGGTGGCGCCGATGCCCTCGTCGATCATCCGCGCCCAGCGTGAGCGCCGCGACGTCCCCAGCACCAACTGTGTCGCGTTGACCTCGCGCGCGAATTCCAGGAGTGCGCGCGGCACGTCCTCGCCGGTCACCGTGTGCAGCGAGGCGCCGAGCCCGCCCGCGAGTGTCCGCAGCCGGGCCAACCGCTGCGTCGACACTCCGGCCAGACCGTCACCGCGCACCACGTGCACCACCACCAGATCGGCACTGGACTTGGACGCGATCCGCCCCGCCCTGCGCACGACCGTCTCTGATTCCGCCCCGCCGGTCACCGCGACGACCACCCGTTCGCGCGCCTCCCACAGCTCGGTGATCTTGTGGTCGGCCCGATACTTCGCGAGCGCCGCATCGACCTGATCCGCCAACCACAGCAGCGCGAGTTCCCTAAGCGCAGTGAGGTTTCCGGGACGGAAGTAGTTGCGCAGCGCCGCGTCGACCTTGTCCGCCGCGTACACGTTCCCGTGGGAAAGCCTGCGCCGCAACGCCTCCGGTGTGAGATCGACCAGTTCCACCTGATCGGCCCCACGCACCACCGCGTCGGGGACCGTCTCGCGCTGCTCGATCCCGGTGATCTGCGCGACCACATCGTTGAGGCTCTCGAGGTGCTGCACATTCACTGTCGAGATCACGTCGATGCCCGCAGCCAGGAGCTGTTCCACGTCCTGCCAACGCTTTTCGTGCACGCTGCCCGGTGCGTTGGTGTGCGCGAGCTCGTCCACCAACACCACCGCGGGCTTGCGCGCGAGCACCGCGTCGACATCGAGTTCGGGCAGTTCCGTGCCCCGGTAGCCGACCAGCTTCGTCGGTATCTGCTCGATCCCGTCCAGCAGCTGCGCGGTCTTGGCCCGCCCGTGCGTTTCCACGACGGCGGCGACCACATCGCGCCCACGTTCGAGCCGTCGATGAGCCTCGCCGAGCATGGCGTAGGTCTTGCCGACCCCGGGCGCCGCGCCGAGGTAGATGCGTAGTCGCCCGCGTTTCACCAGCCCATCATCGCTGGTCGACCCGTCAACAATCCGCAAAGGCGGGGCGGGGGGCCGTCAAGGATTCGTAAGGAAGCCTTGCCGCGCCCATCCGGGGGCTTTGACTGGCTCAGCACCTCACCTCGGGGTGCGAGGAGGTCGGAAATGTCTGTCGTGGTGTTCACGGTGCTGACCGTGGCAACCTTCGCGGCGTTGGGTCTGATCCAGCGCGGGGTGGAGAAGCTGTGATCGCGAATCTGGTCGGGCTGGTGCTGGCCGTTGCCGTCGCGATCTTCATGGTCGCGGCGCTGCTCTTTCCGGAGAGGTTCTAGGTGACTACGACTACGGCGGGGATCGTCTTCGTGGCGGCCCTGGTTCTCGCGCTCGCCCTTGTCCACGTGCCGCTCGGTGACTACATGTTCCGGGTGTACAACGGCGACAAGCACTCTCGGGTCGAACGGCTGATCTACCGAGCGATCGGCGCGAAGCCCGGGGTCGAGCAGACCTGGCCGATCTATGCCCGCAGTGTGCTGGCGTTCGCGGCGGTCAGCGTGTTGTTCCTGTTCTTCTTCCAGTTGCTGCAAAGCGCGTTGCCGTTGCATCTCGACAATCCGGGTACCGAGATGACTCCGGCGCTGGCATGGAACACCGCGGTCAGCTTCGTCACCAACACCAACTGGCAGAACTACTCCGGCGAGTCCACCCAGGGTCACCTGGTACAGATGGCCGGGCTGGCGGTGCAGAACTTCGTCTCCGCGGCCGTCGGCATGGCGGTGGCAGTGGCGCTGGTGCGCGGTTTCGCCCGCCGCCACACCGGCGAGCTGGGCAACTTCTGGGTCGACCTGGTGCGCGGCACAGTGCGCATTCTGCTGCCGATGGCGTTCGTGTTCGCGATCGTGTTGATCGCCGGCGGCGTCATCCAGAACTTCCACCTGCACGATCAGGTCGCCCAGACGATCGGCGGCGCCCAGCAGACGATCACCGGCGGCCCGGTGGCGAGCCAGGAGGTCATCAAGGAACTCGGCACCAACGGCGGCGGCTTCTACAACGCCAACTCCGCGCACCCGTTCGAGAATCCCACGACCTGGACGAACTTCCTGGAGATCTTCCTGCTGCTGGTGATCTCGTTCTCGCTGCCGCGCACGTTCGGCCGGATGGTCGGCTCGGTGAAGCAGGGTTACGCGATCGTCGCGGTGATGGGCACGATCGCCCTCACCAGCATCGCGCTCATCAATCTGTTCCAGCTCCAGCACCACGGCACAGTGCCGACCGCGATCGGCGCGTCGATGGAAGGCGTGGAAACCCGCTTCGGCGTGGCGAATTCGGCCACCTTCGCGGGCGCGACCACCCTCACCTCGACCGGTGCGGTGAACTCGTTCCACGATTCCTACACCAGCCTCGGCGGCATGATGACGATGTTCAACATGCAGCTGGGCGAGGTGGCTCCGGGCGGTGTGGGCTCCGGTCTGTACGGCATGCTGATCCTAGCGGTGATCACGGTGTTCGTGGCCGGGCTGATGGTGGGTCGCACGCCCGAGTACCTCGGCAAGAAGATCACCCCGCGCGAAATCAAGCTGGCCGCCGCCTATTTCCTGGTGAGCCCGCTGATCGTGCTGATCGGCACCTCGGTCGCGATGGCACTGCCCGGTGCACGGGCGAGCATGCTCAATTCCGGCCCGCACGGTCTCTCGGAAGTGTTGTACGCCTTCACTTCCGCGGCCAACAACAACGGTTCGGCCTTCGCCGGTCTCACCGGCAACACCGAGTGGTTCAACACCGCCCTCGGCCTGGCGATGGTGTTCGGGCGGTTCCTGCCGATCATCTTCGTGCTGGCCCTGGCCGGATCACTGGCCCAGCAGGGCACCACTCCCGCGTCGATCGGCACCTTGCCCACGCACCGGCCGCAGTTCGTCGGCATGGTCGTCGGGGTGACGGTGATCCTGGTCGCGCTCACCTTCCTGCCCGCTCTCGCGCTCGGGCCGCTCGCCGAAGGAATCCACTGACATGACCAGTTCCACACTCGATTCCACGCCGACACTGCGGACCAAAGGCGTCCACAAGGGCGTCCTCGACCCGAAGCTGCTGCTCACCTCGCTTCCCGACGCGGTACGCAAGCTCGACCCACGCACGCTGTGGAAGAACCCCGTCATGCTGATCGTCGAGATCGGCGCGGTGTGGGCCACCGTGCTGGCGATCGTCGACCCGAGTTTCTTCGCGTGGTCGATCGTCGTCTGGCTGTGGCTCACTGTCGTCTTCGCCAACCTGGCCGAAGCCGTCGCCGAAGGGCGCGGCAAAGCCCAGGCAGACACCTTGCGAAAAGCCAAGACCGACACCGTCGCTCGTCGTCTGATCGACTGGACCGCAGGCGGCCGCATCGTCGAAGAACGGGTCGCCGCGCCGGAACTGCGTCGAGGTGACTTCGTGATCGTGGCGGCCGGACAGGTCATCCCCGGTGACGGCGACGTCGTCGAAGGTATCGCGTCGGTGGACGAATCGGCCATCACCGGCGAATCGGCACCGGTGATCCGCGAATCCGGTGGCGACCGTTCGGCGGTCACCGGCGGCACCACCGTGCTCTCGGACCGGATCGTCGTGAAGATCACCCAGGAACCCGGCGCCAGCTTCATCGACAAGATGATCGCGCTGGTCGAGGGCGCGAGCAGGCAGAAGACACCCAACGAGATCGCCCTCAACATCCTGCTGGCGGCCCTCACGATCATCTTCGTGTTCGCCGTGGCGACCCTGCAACCACTGGCGATCTTCGCCAAGTCGAACAACCCTGGCGTGCCGGACACTTCGGCACTGGATGTGCACGGCATCACCGGGATCGTGATGGTGTCGCTGCTGGTCTGCCTCATCCCGACGACCATCGGCGCGCTGCTCTCGGCCATCGGCATCGCGGGCATGGACCGCCTCGTGCAACGCAATGTGCTGGCGATGTCCGGTCGTGCGGTGGAGGCCGCGGGCGATGTGAACACGCTGCTGCTCGACAAGACCGGAACCATCACCCTCGGCAACCGCCAAGCCGCCGAATTCTTCCCCGTGCCAGGGGTTCTCGACGACGAGCTGGCCGACGCCGCGCAACTGTCGAGTCTCGCCGACGAGACACCGGAGGGTCGCTCGATCGTCGTGTTCGCCAAGGAAGTGTTCAACAAGCGCGAACGCAGTGCGGGCGAACTACCCGGCGCCACCTGGGTGGAGTTCACCGCGCAGACCCGCATGTCGGGTGTCGACCTCGCGGACGGCCACCAATTGCGCAAGGGTGCGGCCGGTGCTGTCACCGAATGGGTTCGCGCCCAAGGTGGTTCGGTGCCAGCAGAAGCCGCGGCAATCGTCGACGGCATCTCCGCATCCGGAGGCACCCCGCTCATGGTCGGTGAGGTCCGCGACGGAACACCGCGCCTGCTCGGCGTCATCCATCTCAAAGATGTTGTGAAGCAAGGCATGCGGGAACGCTTCGACGAAATGCGACGCATGGGCATCCGCACCGTGATGATCACCGGCGACAATCCGCTGACCGCCAAGGCCATCGCCGAGGAAGCCGGCGTGGACGACTTCCTCGCCGAAGCCACCCCAGAGGACAAACTCGCCCTGATCAAGTCCGAACAGGACGGCGGGCGCCTGGTCGCGATGACCGGCGACGGCACCAACGACGCCCCCGCGCTGGCCCAGGCCGACGTCGGCGTCGCGATGAACACCGGCACCTCAGCCGCCAAGGAGGCGGGCAATATGGTCGATCTGGATTCGGATCCGACCAAGCTGATCGAGATCGTGGAGATCGGCAAGCAGTTGCTGATCACCCGTGGCGCGCTCACCACGTTCTCCATCGCCAACGACATCGCCAAGTACTTCGCGATCATTCCCGCGCTGTTCGTGGCCCTGTTCCCCGGCCTGGACGCACTGAACATCATGCGCCTTGCCAGCCCGCAGTCGGCGATCCTGTCGGCGGTCATCTTCAACGCGATCATCATCGTGGCGCTCATCCCGCTCGCCCTGCGCGGCGTGAAGTATCGGGCGAGCAATGCCTCGAAACTGTTGAGCCGCAACCTGACCGTCTACGGCCTCGGCGGCATCATCGCACCGTTCGTCGGCATCAAACTCATCGACCTGCTCGTCCAACTGCTCCCCGGGATGGCCTGATATGCGCACGTCCACCTGGATCCGCCAGCACCTGGCCGCCTTGCGCGCCCTGCTCGTGCTGACCGTGATCACCGGAATCGTCTACCCCGTCGCCGTTTTCGCGGTCGCCCAACTCCCCGGCCTCCGGGAGAACGCGAACGGCTCGCTCATAGAGCGGGACGGAAAGCTGTTGGGCTCCAGCTTGATCGGGCAATCGTTCACCTCTGCCGACGGCCGTGCAATGGCACGGTACTTCCAGAGCCGCCCGTCGGTCGCCGGGTACGACCCGCTGTCCACGGGCGCGAGCAATCTCGGACCGGAAGACATCATCGACACCGCCGCCCGCACCAGCCTGCTCACCACCGTGTGCACCCGCTCGAAGGAGGTCGGCGACCGTGAGGGGGTCGACGGTTCTCGACAGTTCTGCACGAAAGACGGTGTGGGCGCGGTGCTCTCGGTCATCGGTCCGCGCGATGCCAATGGTGATGTGTCGCGGCCGGTGCGGGTGGTCAGCGTCAACGAACTCTGCCCCACGCAACCTTTTGTGACCACGTTCCGCGGTGTCGCGGTGGAGTGCGCGAAGGCGGGCGAGGACTACTCCGTCGGCCGGTTCATCCCGCTCCTCGGTGACGCACCGGCCGAGGCCGCCGTTCCCACCGATGCGGTCACCGCGAGCGGCAGCGGCCTCGACCCGCACATCTCCCCCGAGTACGCGACCATCCAGATCGAACGGGTGGCGAAGGCGCGCGGCATCACCGCCGCCGAGGTGCGCGAACTGGTCGCCGCGCACACCGACGGACGCACCCTCGGATTCCTCGGTGAGCCACGGGTGAACGTCGTCGAACTCAACCTCGACTTGGACGCCCGCTACCCGCTCAGGAGCTGAGACAGCAATCGGGGCCGGAACCACCATGGTTCCGGCCCCGATCGCGTGTTCCTCGCGAGTGACCAGTACAAGAAACGAGTCAGCCCCCGGGCTGGTGCACTATTCCTCGTCTGTGACCAGAGCCCAGCCTTCGGGCAGGCCGGTCACCGTGACCGCCGACCCGCACACTTCGAGGTCCACCGTCACCCCTTCACCCAACCGGAACTCCGACATCCGCACGCACCCCCACGCCGGCGGCACCTGCGGCCGCAACGTCAACGTCTTGGCAGGCACATCGGGATCGAGCCCCAGGAACGACCGAACCAGCAACAACGGCGCCGCACTCGCCCACGCCTGCGGCGAACACGACGTCGGATAAGGCACGGGCGCAGCGAATCTCGACCGCGGGAAACCGCAGAACAACTCGGGCAACCGGCCGTCGAAAGCCGCCGCCGCATCGAGCAATCCACCCGACAGCTTGGTCGCCAACTCCACCGCACCCGGCACGTGCTGATACCGCATCAGCCCGGCGACCGCGATCGCCGTGTCGTGCGGCCAGATCGACCCGCTGTGATAACTCATCGGGTTGTAGGCACCCATGTCCGAAGCGAGTGTCCGCAGCCCGAAGCCCGAATCCATCTCTGCCCGAGACAGATTCCGGATCAGGATCTCGGCGTGCTCGTCGGTCGCGATGCCCGACCACAGGCAGTGTGCCGCGTTGCTGGTGAGCGCGTCGACCTGCCGCTTGCGGCCGTCGAGGGCCACCGCGTACCACCCGTAATGGGGTAGCCAGAACTGCTCGGCGAACTTGGTGCGCAGCTCGTCGGCCCGCTCCCGCATCCGCACCGCCAGCTCGGGGTCGTCGAACTGATCGGCCAGTTCCGCGCGGGCCAGGAACGCCGCGTACACATACCCCTGCACCTCGGCCAGCGCGATCGGCGCTTCGGCGATATGCCCTGCGGCATCGTTGATCCCGTCGAAGCTGTCCTTCCAGCCCTGGTTGATCAGTCCGCGATCGGTGGCGCGCACGTACTCGACGAAACCGTCGTCGTCGCGGTCACCGAAGTCGGTGATCCAGCTGATCGCGGCATCGGCCGCGGGCAGCAGAGTGGCGATCGAGGCCGGATCGGCGCCCCACCGTAGACATTCCGCGAGCAGCATCACGAAAAGCGGTGTGGCGTCGACGGTTCCGTAGTAGATCTGTCCACCGAGCACCTGCCCCACCGAGGGCCCGCGCCGCATCTCGTGCATGATCCGGCCCGGCTCTTCTTCGACGAGCGGGTCGATCGTCTGGCCCTGCAATTCGGCCAGCTGCTGCAAAGTGCCCAGCGCCAGATCGGTTTCCAGCGGCAGCGACATCCATGCCGTGAGCAGCGAGTCGCGACCGAACAGCGTCATGAACCACGGCGCACCGGCCGCGACGAACGGCCGGTTGGTGCCCGAATCGGTGTGGATCTGCAACGCGCCCAGATCGCTTTCGCTGCGGCGCAGGATCTGGTTGAGCAGCCCCGAATCGGCCGAGATATCGGTGGCGGTCGCCCGCCAGGCCTGGATCTTGCGCACCGGCTCGCTGGCCCGGTAACGCTCGCCCACCGAACCGGAGGTTTGCGGGCGTTGCGCGGCACCCGCCGGTTGGGCGGTGATCTCGGTCTGCCAGCGCCCGCCCGCGGGGACGATCGCCCGCCAGATCATGGTGCCGGGCAACACCATCGGCTCGACAGTCGAGGTGAGCGCGAGCCCACGGGACAGATCGGCGCGGTCGTGCAGCAGCAGCTCACCGTCGGCGGTCGTCATCTCCGCCCTGCGCCCGTGCGTGCGGCCTTCCTTCACCGCGAACAGATCGACGAAATCGGCGTCGACGTGCAGTTCCAGGACCACCGCCGTCGCCTCGCGGCTCATGTTCTCGAGGGTGATCACCTCGTGCATCCCCTCGGCGACGAGCCGATCCCGCACCACAAGCAGGGTGCTGTCGGCCCGACCCTGCTGCGGGGGCCTGCGCAGCACGAACCGTGCCGCGAAGGCCTCCGGGCTCAGCACCGACAGCGCCTCGGGCCGTTTGCCGTCGATCATCAGCTCCCAGCGCGAAATCACCCTGGCGTCACGGAAGAACAGGCCCTGCGGCTTGCCCGGCTCGATATCGCCGAGCCGGTCGGACAGGCAGAACGTGCCGCCTTCGACAAGGGTGATGTTGCCGCCACCGCCACCGAGCCCCGCGGGTTCCCCCGCGTTGAGAGGGCTCGGCGCCGAGGCGCTGTCGGTGCTCATGCGCGCCCGTTGGCTGCCGCCCCGATGGGCATCGACATCGCGTAGGCGGCGTCGTACCCGATCGTGGTGCGCGCGAGCAGTTCCCGGTACACCTGTTCGTAGCCGCGGCCGAGGGTGTCGGCGCCGAAGTTGTCGACCACGTGTTTCCGGCAGGCCGCCGGATCGTAGGTCTGCACTTCGGCGATGGCGGCGGGCAGTTCGGCCGGATCGTCGCAGATCCGCCCCGTGACACCGTCGACCACCACTTCGCTCACCGCACCGCCACGCAACGCGACCACCGGCGTTCCGCAGATCATCGCCTCGATCATCACCATGCCGAACGGCTCCTCCCATCGAATGGGGAACAGCAGACACTTAGCTCCGGAGAGCAGTTTACGCTTGGCGGCCGCGTCGGCGAGACCGAACATCTGATCCTGGTCGGTCATCCGTGGCCGCACGAACTCCTCGAAATAGGCCTTCTCCGGCGGCTCACTGCACTTGCCCGCCAGGATCAGCGGCATGCCCGCGGCATGGGCGGCGTCGAGCGCCAGGTGCGGACCCTTGTCGTCGCTGAAACGGCCGAGGAACAGTGCGTAGTCCTGCTTCTCGGTCTGGAACGGCCACTGCTCGGGACGCAGGGCGTTGTGGACCCGGCCCGCCCACTGCAGGTCGGGCGCGAGCGCGCGCTGCCGGTCGCTGATCGCGACGAGCGAGCATTCCTCGCCCAGTTCCTTGTAGTAGCGGTAGCAGTCGTCCTGCACCGGACCGTGCACGGTGACCACCGTCGGCAACCCGAGATTGGCGTAGGCGGGCGCGTTCAGCGGACCCGCGAACGTGTGGTCGTGGACCAGGTCGATGCCTTCGGTATCGGCCAGCCGCTCGATGGCGCGGCGCACCCGCAGCGCGTGCACGACTTCGGGGAACGGGTCGCCCAGCCGTTCGGGCTGGATCCGGTCCCAGAGTGGGACGAAATTCGCCGCGGTGCCGTCGATACCGGCACCGAACAGGGTGACGTGATGGCCACGCTCACACAGTGAGTCGACCAGATCGGCGACTACGGCCTCGACGCCGCCGTAGGCCTTGGGTGGAACATCGAAATACGGTGGAACGACCATGGCGATCCGCAGCGGACCACCGTGGGGGTCGATCGAATAGAGATCGGACGCGGACAAACCGGTCGGCGACATTGCCGACGTGTCTGTACTCATGACCTTCCTTCCAGGGACGCAACCTCGCAACACTTGCGCGAACAAGAGGTGGCCGCCTCGGCGGAGGTGGAGACGAGAGCTTCACCGCCGTCCATGGGGCATGGTTGGCCTGGCCAGACACGATGCGCACCCGTCTCGGGTGCCCGTCTGATCAGAGGGGCCGTCAAGGAACGTACCCCGCTACCGCAGAGTAAACCAGCGTGTTGCTGGAAATGTTCGGTATCGATTCCCTACCGGGGCAGGAGATTACGCCGTCAGCGGCGCTCTACACCGTATAGATTTCAAGATCACCGGGTCATGGCGGTGAATATTGCGAAGACCGACGATGGCCAGCCTGGCCTTACCGCACGTTTGCCGTGCGCGAAACGGGGAATCCAGCGAATCGCCCGCGATCTGCTACGGGATGCACTCCCTCGGCGTCGCCAGTTCTACACACGCGGCGGCGCCGAACTCCTCGACGACCAGTTTGCCGCGCCCGTGGATGAGGTACTCGATGAAGTTCCCGGCCAGCGACTCCGCCGGAATCCTGCCATCGGGGTAGTCGGTGAGTGCGTATTCGACCGACCAGAACGGATAGGTGTGCGCGAGCATGTTCTCCTTGGTGGCGGCGACGCCACCCAACATGATCGCCTTGACACCATCGGTCACCGCCGCGGTCTCCACATAACCGATGGCACCTGGGATCTCGGCGACGGCGTCGAGCATGGCGGTGGTCGTGTCGGCGCGGCAATGCCTGCGCTCGGGCGGCCTGCCGAGGCACGAGGTGGTGGCGTCCGACTCGCGGGTCGTGATGCCGAGCCGCCAGTTGATCGCGTTCATAGTTCCCGACCCGGGTTGGCGGTCGACCAGCGTCACCGGAAGGTCGGGACCGCCGACCTGCTGCCAGTTCTTCACCCGCCCCGCGTACAAGTCCTGAACCTGTTGCACTGTCAGGTTTTCCAGGTTCAGGTCACGATGCAGGATGACCGAATAGACGGCTGCTGCGATCGCACGTTCGGACAGCGTTCGATAGCTGTCGAGCTTGGGACCTTCACCGATCGAGACCATGTTCCGGGCGGGCGCGGACTCGACCATCTTGTCGTGGCCCTGGGTGGTTCCGTGGAAGTCGAAGGAGAACTTCGCATCGGTACACCGCGCCCCGTAGGTTTCCGCGGCGCGCTTGATCATCGGCGCCATGGCGGTGGAACCGACCAGCGTGAGTTCGCCGCCGGCACAGTCGCTCGGCGGCGGGTCCGGCTGCAGGGCGATAACACCCTGCACCGCGATCAGCGCCACGAGGAATCCCGACAGCGCCATCAGCTTCTTCGACGGGCCGCCATGGCTGGTGGTCGGAACGACTTTGCCCCGCTTGACGCCTCCGACCAGAATCGGTTCCTTGGGCTCTCCGTCGCCGTGCACGCGCTTCAGCACCGCGAGAATCTTGTAATGCTGGCGCCGCTCGAGTTGCACCTTCGGTAGGTCGATCACGCCCGCGAAGCGCTCACCCTCGCCCTTGGTCCGTTTACCGATGCCCGATCCGGGGCCGAGGTTGTCGGCGGGTGGTCCGTCCAGCTCGGTCACCGCCAGGCCGATGACCTCACGGCCGGGAAACTCGACGTGCAATCCGACGAGGGGATCGGCGCCGCGCATGGTGTAGTCGTCGGTGTCGACGGCGAGCGTGCCGCTGTTCTCGATGCGGATCAGCACCACCGACAGCTTCGACAGGTCCAAAGTTTCCCCGCCGACTTCCGGGGTGCTCAGATTGTTCAAAGCGCCGACAAGCGAAGTGGTTTCGGTCTCGCCGGTCACCGGCGTGTCCATCTGGAAGCGGTACCCCAGCCGCCGCCGCCCGACCAGGACGAACTCACGCACGAACGCCGCCGAGGCGACCACGAGGCCGATCGCCGACAGAATCAGCTCCAAAGGAATATCCATCGGTCCCCCACTCAAACCGCATGATCATTTGACCAGCGAGTTGATATGTACCAGGCGGAATTCGGCCTACCGGAGACCGAAATCAATTGTTGGGCAAGACTTCACCCTGCGGATTCCTGACACCATGCCAAAAGCTCGTCGACCGGCCACGTGTCGATCACCTTTTCAGCGGTGACGCCGTGCGCCAGTGCCCGCTCGCATCCGTAACCCTGCCAGGCCAACTGGCCCGGGGCGTGCGCGTCGGTGTCGATCGAGAAGAAGCAGTCCATCTCGACGGCGAGTTCGATCAACCGTCCGGGTGGGTCGCGGCGTTCGGGGCGGCTGTTGATCTCGACGGCGGTGCCGTAGCGGCGGCAGGCCTCGAAGACGAGTTCGGCGTCGAAGGAGGATTCGGGGCGGGTGCCGCGAGACCCTTCGACGAGGCGCCCGGTGCAGTGGCCGAGGATGTCGACGTGGGGGTTGGCGACGGCGTAGACCATGCGTTTGGTCATGGTTTCGCTGTCGTCGCGCAGGTGCCAATGCACGCTGGCGACAACGACATCCAGGCGTTCGAGGAGCTCGGCCTGCTGGTCGAGGGTGCCGTCGTCGAGGATGTCGACCTCGATGCCGGTGAGGATGCGGAACGGCGCCATCTGCTCGTTGAGTTCGGCGATCACGTCGAGTTGGCGCAGCAGCCGATCAGCGGACAGTCCGTTGGCGACTTTCAGGCGCGGGGAATGGTCTGTCAGAGCGCAGTATTCGTGCCCCAGTGCCGCCGCCACGCCCATCATCTCGGCGATCGGACTTCCACCGTCGGACCAGTCCGAGTGGGTGTGTAGATCGCCACGCAGCAGGCCGCGCAACTCGTCACCGGCGGGCGCGATCGGTTTCGCCTCCTTGCGGAGCTCTGCCAGATAGTCGGGAACCTCACCGGCAGAGGCCTGTTCGATGATGGCTGCCGTCTTGGGCCCGATCCCTGCAAGCTCACGCCAACTGTGTTCGCTTGCGCGAGTGGCGAATTCGTCCGAGGAGAGACCTGCTACGACATCGGCGGCGCGGCGGTAGGCCTTCACCCGGTGCGTTTCCGCGCGGCTGCGTTCGAGCCAGAACCCGACCTCGCGAAGCGCCGCCACCGGACCCGGACTCGCCGCCGATGCCATCGCGGCTACTTGATCCGGCCGTATTTGATGAACGCGACGCCGTCGGCGTAGACCCGGCTGGTGATCACCCGGAACCGTTCGGGCGCAGGGAGTTTCGCCCCGCCACCGAACAGTGGCCGACCGGTGCCGAGCACCACCGGGTGCAGTTTCAGGAAGACCTGGTCGATCTCGGGCAGCAGTGCCTGCGCCAGTTCACCACCACCGCACAGCCAGATCCCCAGTCCGTCTTCGCGTTTGAGCTTCTGCACCGCGGCGGTCGGGTCCTCGGTGATCAGTTCCACCCCCGGTGCGGGCGACTCGGGCAGCGTCGTGGACACCACGTACTGACGCAGGTGCTCGTACGGGCTGGCGGTGCCGGTGCGAACGCCGAAGTCGTGAGTCTTGCGGCCCATGATCACGGTGTCGAAGTAGATGTTGCCCGCCGCGATCCCGCGCGCCTCGCGCACCTTGGTGGGCAGGGTTTCCGGGTACTGCGAAATGATCGCGGGCCCGTGATCCCCGCCTACCGGGAAGAAGTCCAGTGTCCCGTCCTCGGCGGCGATGAAGCCGTCGATCGTCGATGCCACGAAATAGGTCAGCTTGCGCATAGCGTCCTCCCTGCACGGACCCGGTCTGTCACGACCTGTCAGGGGAAACGTTATCGTGCCCGGTTCAGCGGCGGCGCGGCTTCCGTTGACACTTCGGACAGGAAAACGACGATCTGTTCATGAATTGCTCTCGAACCAGCAGCGTCGCGCACCGATCGCAGGGCTCGTCTTCACGCCCGTAGGCGGCCAGTGACCGGGAGAAATAGCCGGATTCGCCGTTCACATTCACGTACAGGGCGTCGAAGGACGTACCGCCGACTGCCAGCGCCTCGGTCATGACTGCGGTGACTCCGTCGAGCAGGGTGCGCAGGACCGGGCGGGTGAGTTCGGCGGCGATGCGGGTGCCGTGCAGGCCGGCCCGCCACAGTGCTTCGTCGGCGTAGATGTTGCCGATGCCCGAGATCACCGTCTGGTCCAGGAGTACGCGTTTGATCTCGGTGTTCTTGGCGCGGATGGCCGCGACCACGGCTTCGCGGTCGAAGAGTGGGTCGAGCGGGTCGCGCGCGATGTGGGCCACGGAGTCGGGCACCACGGTGCCGTTCACCTCGACGAGGTCCGCCAGTGCCCAGCCGCCGAAGGTGCGCTGGTCGACGAAGCGCAGTTCGGCACCGTCACCGAGAACCGCCCGGATGTGCGCGTGTTTCTCGACGGGCGCGTCGGCGGGTTGTACGAGCATCTGACCGCTCATGCCCAGATGCACGACCAGCGCGGTGTCGGGCTCGTCGAAGGTGAGCCAGAGATATTTCCCGCGCCGCTGCGCCGAATCGATCCGCAGACCGGTGAGCCGTGCCGCCAGATCAGCACCACCCGCGACGTGCCTGCGCACAGCTCGCGGGTGGGTGACGGTGACAGCATCGATGGCCCGGCCGACCGCATGATCGGCGAGACCGCGCCGAACAACCTCTACCTCGGGCAGTTCGGGCACGGATCAGGCTTTGTCAGAAGAAGATTCGTCGGTAAGAGCCTTGTAGGCCGTACCGGCTGCCTTCTGCTCGGCTTCCTTCTTGGAGCGCCCGACACCCGAGCCGTAGGGATGACCGGCGATCACCGTGGTGGCGGTGAACTCCTTGTTGTGGTCGGGCCCGGTGGAGGTGATCTCGTAGGCGGGCACGCCGAGACCGCGCTCGGCGGTGAGCTCCTGCAGGCTGGTCTTCCAGTCGAGGCCCGCGCCCATGCGGGGACCACGCTCGAGAAGGTCGGCGAACAGGCGAAGCACCACCTCGCGCGCGGTTTCGATGCCGTGCTCGAGGTGCACCGCACCGAGTAGCGACTCCATGCCGTCGGCGAGGATGCTCGGCTTGTCACGGCCGCCGGTGAGCTCTTCGCCCTTACCGAGCAGCAGGTACTGGCCGAGTCCGCCGTCGCCGAGACCACGCGCCACCTCGGCGAGCGCGTGCATGTTCACCACGCTGGCGCGCAGTTTCGCGAGCTCACCCTCGGACTTCTCCGGGTGCTCGGTATACAGGCGCTCGGTGATGCTGAGGCCGAGTACCGAGTCGCCGAGGAACTCGAGGCGCTCGTTGGTCGGCAGACCGCCGTTCTCGTACGCGTACGACCGGTGCGTCAGCGCGAGGCGCAGAAGCTCCGGTCGTACGTCGACACCGAGGGCGGTGAGCAGGCTGGCTTCATCGGCCGCGCCCACATTGTCTTTACTGGCTGTCACGTTGCTAGGAATGATCTACAACGATCAGACTGCAGAGGTGACCTGGCGGCCCTTGTAGGTACCGCAGGACGGGCACGCGATGTGCGGGAGGGTCTTCTCACCACACGCGCGGTTCGGGCAGGTGACCAGGGTCGGCGCGGTGGCCTTCCACTGGCTGCGCCGCGACCGGGTGTTGGAACGCGACATCCGACGCTTGGGAACAGCCACGGCTACTTCTCCTCTTGGTTTTCGCTGACTACAACCGGCATCAGATGCCGCGGCAGCGGTTTGGTCTTGGTGGTGGAACCCTCAGGCGGGGTCGCCGGTACCGGGCTCTTCAGTCGCGAAATTCGCCAACTTCGCCCAGCGAGGGTCCAGTATCTCATGCCCATGATCAGGACCCGCAATCGCCATCCGCACACCGCACTCGGGGCACAGGCCCGCGCAGTCCGGGGAGCACAGCGGCTGCAGCGGAAGCTCCAGCCCGATGGCGTCGAGGATCACCGGTTCGAGATCGACGAGGTCGTCTTCCATGCGGTAGACCTCGGCGTCCTCGGTCGTCTTTTCGGTGTTGCTGTCCGGGTAGGCGAACAGCTCCGTCAGACGAATCTCCACCTGATCGTCGAACGGTTCGAGGCAGCGCGAGCACTCCCCGACCGTCGGCCCGGACGCCGTGCCGGTGATCAGCACACCCTCCGAGACGGCCTGCAGTTGCAGGTCGAGTTCCACCTCGGCGTCGGCCGGGATGGCGATCAGGTCGAGACCCAGCCGCTCGTGGTCGGTGACAGTGCGACGCAACTCCCGCATGGTCCCCGGCCGACGGCCGAGATTGCGGACGTCCAGCACAAAACCGGCCTCCGACACAGGACCATTGGTCTTGCGTGGACGCGCGGGCGAACCGGAACCGGCGGACATCACTGATCTCACTTACCGTTGAGGGGACAATGGGCAACCACTCCACAGTACGGCAGGACCCCGCCGGAATTCAAAACGCCCGGATCGGTCAGCGGCGGTGGTCGGCGGCGTATTCGGGGTATTCGGCGCCCGGCGCGCCGCGCATCTGCTGGCGGCCGCGGGTGATCGAGCGCCGGGTGGTGTTGAGCGTCTCCTCCATCGCGGCGAGCCGGTTGCCGAAATCGGCCATCTGCTCGTCGACGTAGTCGTCGCATTCGGTGCGTACCCGGTCGGACTCGGCCTGGGCTTCGTCGATCAGGCGGGCGGATTCGGCGTGCGCCACCCGCACCACCTCGGTCTGGGCGACCAGGCGGGCCTGTTCGGCCTTGCCGTCGGCGACCGAGCGCTCGTAGGAGGCCTTGCCCGACTCGATGGCCCGGTCGGCGTCGATCTGGGCACGAGCGGTGAGCTCGTCGTATTCGGCGTTGCCGTCGGCGATCACCTGGTCGGCCTCGGCCTGGGCGGCGGTGACGAGGCGGTCGGCGTGCGCGGTGGCCTCGGCGACCATCCGGTCGGCGTGGTCCTTGGCGTCGGCGAGGATGCGATCGGCCTCGGCGCGCGCGGAGTCGATGGTGGTGCGCGCCTGCTCGTTGGCGGCGGTGACCGTGGTCTCGGCGCCGGTGCGGGCGTCACCGACGATCTTGTCGCGGTGATCGAGGACGTCCTGGGCGTCGTCGAGTTCACCGGGTAGTGCGTCGCGGACGTCGTCGAGGAGCTCGAGGACATCGCCGCGCGGCACTATGCAGCTGCGGGTCGGCGGAATGCCGCGCGCCTCTTCGACGATGGCGACCAGTTCGTCGAGTGCTTCGAATACGCGATACATGCTCACTACCCTCCTGCTTCGATCCCGGCGAAACCACTACCGCCGACGCCCAGTGTGCCCTTCTGGGGCGCGTGTGCCGAATGTCGTCGCGGTGTGTCGCGACAGTGTCCAAGATCGCACAGATATCAAGTGGAGTGCGGCCCTCCACTTCGGCTACCATCGGTAAGCACGACAACGCCGTCCGCCGGGAAGCACCGCACCGCTTTTGCTGTTGCACCTCTCGACGTCTGTTCATTTGGGATCGGAGTCGAACATGACCCTCCTGGAAACCCCTAGGAGTCCGGTGTCGCACGTCGCGGGCATGTTCACTCCCTGGACCGGTCCGTTCCCCGTGGTGACGCCGAGTGAAGTCGCACCCGCGCTGCGCCCGCAGTTCGAGGGCGCGCTCACCTACCTGCGCGGCGACCGCGCCCTTCCCCAGCTCTTCCGCTTCGCCCTCGTCGGCGGGTCGAGCAATATCGCCTATGTGCTGCTGTTCTTCGCGGTACACAGCGTCGGCCCGCTGATCGCCAATGTGGCCGGGTCGGTGGTCAGCACGGTCATCGCCAACGAATTCCACCGCCAGCTCACCTTCCACGCCACCGACCGGGTCACCTGGTTCACCGCGCAGTGGGAGGGCGGCGGGATCGCGCTGATCGGGCTCGCGATCACGACCGCGTGCCTGGCCGGGCTGGATTTCTGGGCGCCCGGCTTGGGTGACATCACGCAGGCGCTGACCGTCCTCGCGATCACAGCGGCAGTCGGCGGCATGCGCTTCCTGGCTCTGCGCGGCTTGTTCCGCCTGCCCGCGACTTCCTAAGCCTTGCGTTCGGCCAGTCGGTCGAGGAGGCGCTTGTGGACGGCGGGCGGGAGCATGTCGCTCACGTCGCCACCGAGGGCCGCTACTTCCTTGACCAATGAACTGGACAGGAAGCTCAGGGACGGGTTGGTAGCGATGAAGAAGGTGTCGACGCCGGCCAGTTTGTGGTTCATCTGGGCCATCTGCAGTTCGTAGCCGAAGTCGCCCGCGTCGCGCAGACCCTTCACGATCGCACTCACGCCTTCCTGCTTGGCGAAGTCGACCGTGAGGCCCTGCCAAGAGGCGACGCGCACGTTCGGTAGGTGTGAGACCGCTTCGCGCAGGAGTTCCATGCGCTCTTCGACGGTGAACATGCCCTGCTTCTTGGGGTTCACGTTCACCGTGATGATCACCTCGTCGAACTGCGCGGCGGCGCGGACGAACACGTCGAGGTGACCGTTGGTGACCGGGTCGAAGGAGCCGGGGCACAGTGCTGCAGCCATAGGTCAGACGCTAGCACCGAACTCGGCCAATTCGACCCTGGTCTCCCCGTACTTGCGGATCTTCAACGCCACATAGCCTGCGGGCCAGGCGATTTCGGGTGAGCGACTCGATCGTTCCACCACTACCAGCGCTTCCGGGGCGAGCCAGCCGTTGGTCGCCAGGGCGGTGAGGTCGGCGATGACGTCCTCGGTGCTCACGTCGTAGGGCGGATCCGAGAACACCACGTCATAGGCCTTCGGCGCGGTCTGCTTCAGCACGGAGGAGACGCTGCCGAGGCGCAGTTCCGCGCCGGGCAGACCGAGTTCGGCGATATTGGCGCGCACCACATCGGCCGCCTTGCGGTCGGATTCGACGAGCAGTGCATGCTGAGCCCCGCGCGAGAGCGCTTCCAAGCCTAGCGCACCCGATCCCGCGTACAGGTCCAGGACCAGCGTCCCGTCCAGATCCAGCCGGGAGTCGATCGCGCTGAAGAGCGCTTCACGCACCCGATCCGAGGTGGGCCGGGTGCCTGCGGGCGGCACCTTCAAGCGCCGCCCGCCTGCCACACCCGCGACGATCCGTGTCATTCCGACTCGCGGGCGACCAGTTCCACCAGCAGGTCGCCGCCCTCGACCTGGGCCACCTTGGTGGTCGCGATCCGGCCCACCACGCCACCGCGCGGCGCGGTGATGGCCGCTTCCATCTTCATCGCCTCGATGGTGCCGACGGTGTCACCGGCGTGGATCTCGTCGCCCTCGGACACCGCAAGGGTGACCACACCGGCGAACGGCGCCGCGATGTGGCCCGCGTTGTTCTTGTCAGCTTTCTCGGCCGCGGGCACCTCGGAGGCGACGGACCGATCGCGCACCGCGACCGGGCGCAGCTGCCCGTTCATGATGCACATGACCGTGCGCATGCCCTTCTCGTCGGGCTCGGAGATCGCCTCGAGGCCGATGAGCAGGGTGACGCCCTTCTCGAGCTGCACGCGGTGTTCCTCGCCGCGGCGCAGGCCGTAGAAGAACTGGTTCTCCGACAGTCCGGTGGTGTCGCCGTACTTCTCCCGGTGGGCGTTGAACTCGGCGGTCGGGCCGGGGAACAGCAGCCGGTTGAGCGTTTCGCGGCGTTCGGCGGACGAGCCGTCGAGCAACTTCTGATCGGCCGGGCTGAGCGGGGTCTCCGGCTTGGGTTCGTTGCGCCCTGCCAGTGCCTTGCTGCGGAACGGCTCGGGCCAGCCACCCGCGGGGGTGCCGAGTTCGCCGCGCAGGAAGCCGATCACCGAGTCGGGGATGTCGTAGCGGCCGGGGTCGGCGGCGAAGTCCTCGATATCGACGCCGGTGCCGACCAGGGCGAGGGCGAGGTCACCGACGACCTTCGACGAAGGGGTCACCTTGATCAGGCGACCCAGCAGCCGGTCAGCGGCCGCGTACTTGGCCTCGACTTCCTCGAACCGGTCGCCCAGACCCAGCGCGATCGCCTGCTGACGGAGGTTCGACAGCTGACCACCGGGGATCTCGTGGGTGTACACGCGCCCGGTCGGCGCGGGCAGGCCCGATTCGAACGGCGCGTAGACCTTGCGCAGCGCCTCCCAGTACGGCTCGAGATCGCACACGTTCTGCAGGTTCAGACCGGTGTCGCGGTCGGTGTGCGCGGTGGCCGCCACGATCGCCGACAGCGCGGGCTGGCTCGTGGTGCCCGCCATCGCCGCGGACGCACCGTCGACCGCGTCGGCACCGGCCTGCCAGGCCGCCAGGTAGGTGGCGAGCTGTCCGCCGGGGGTGTCGTGGGTGTGCACGTGCACCGGCAGATCGAAGTTACTGCGAAGGGCCGTAACGAGTTTCGCGGCGGCGGGGGCACGCAGCAGACCGGCCATGTCCTTGATCGCGAGCACGTGGGCGCCCGCGTCGACGATCTGTTCGGCCAGCTTCAGGTAGTAGTCGAGGGTGTAGAGCTGTTCGTTCGGGTCGAGGAGGTCGCCGGTGTAGCTGAGCGCGACTTCGGCTATAGCGGTACCGGTTTCGCGGACCGCGTCGATCGCCGGGCGCATCTGGTCGACATTGTTGAGCGCGTCGAAGATGCGGAAGATATCGATGCCGGTGGTGGCGGCCTCGGAAACGAAAGCGCGCGTTACCTGTTCGGGGTAGGGCGTGTAGCCGACGGTGTTGCGGCCGCGCAGCAGCATCTGCAGGCAGATGTTCGGCACGGCTTCACGCAAGGCCGCCAGGCGTTCCCACGGGTCCTCGTGCAGGAAGCGCAGTGCCACATCGTAAGTCGCGCCGCCCCATGCCTCGATCGAGAGCAGTTCGGGAGTCAGTCGCGCGACGTGGCCCGCGACACCGAGCAGGCCGTTGGTGCGCACGCGGGTCGCCAGCAGTGACTGGTGCGCGTCACGGAACGTGGTGTCGGTGACGCCGAGCGCCTTCTGCTCGCGCAGGGCTTTCGCGAAACCGTCCGGTCCGAGGGTGAGCAGGCGCTGGCGCGACCCGTCCGGCGGCGGCAGCGTCAGATCGACAGCGGGCAGCTTGTCGTAGGGGTACACCGTGGTCGGACGGTCACCGTTGGGCTTGTTGACGGTGACGTCGGCCAGATAGGTCAGGATCTTGGTGCCACGGTCGGCCGAAGCCCGCGAGGTCAGCAGCTCGGGGCGCTCGTCGATGAACGAGGTGGTCACCCGGCCCGCCTGGAAGTCGGGGTCGTCGAGCACCGACAGCAGGAACGGGATGTTCGTCGTCACGCCACGGATGCGGAATTCGGCCAGCGCGCGGCGGGCGCGGGCGGCGGCCGCGGGCAGGTCGCGACCACGGCAGGTGAGCTTGACCAGCATCGAGTCGAAGTAGGCGCCGATCTCCGCGCCCAGGTTCGCGCCGCCGTCGAGGCGGATGCCCGCGCCGCCGGGGGTGCGGTAGGCGGTGATGCGGCCGGTGTCGGGGCGGAACCCGTTGGCCGGGTCCTCGGTGGTGATGCGGCACTGCAGCGCGGCGCCGCGAATCTGCACTGTCTCCTGGCTCAGACCCAGGTCGGCGAGGGATTCACCCGCCGCGATGCGCAACTGCGATTGCACCAGGTCGACGTCGGTGATCTCCTCGGTGACCGTGTGCTCCACCTGGATTCGCGGGTTCATCTCGATGAACACGTGATTGCCACGCTCGTCGAGGAGGAACTCCACGGTGCCCGCGTTGATGTAGCCGATCTGGCGGGCGAAGGCCACCGCGTCGGCACAGATGCGCTCGCGCAGTTCCTGCGAGAGGTTCGGAGCGGGCGCGAGCTCGATCACCTTCTGGTGGCGGCGCTGCAGCGAACAGTCCCGCTCGAACAGGTGCATCACATTGCCGTGTTGATCGGCCAGGATCTGCACTTCGATGTGGCGCGGGTTCACCACCGCCTGTTCGAGGAAGACCGTCGGATCGCCGAACGCCGACTCCGCTTCGCGTGAGGCCGCTTCGATCGACTCACGCAACTGCTCGGGCGCGGCGACCCGGCGCATGCCGCGACCACCACCACCGGCGACGGCCTTGACGAAGATCGGGTATTCGAGTTCGGCCGAGGCGGCGAGCAGTTCGTCGAGATCGGCCGAGGGCGCGCTGGACTTCAGCGTCGGCAGCCCGGCCGCCTTCGCCGCGGCGATGGCGGTGGCCTTGTTGCCCGCCATCTCGAGGATCTCGGCGGTGGGGCCGATGAAGGTGATGCCCTCGGCGGCACAGGCCGCAGCGAGGTCGGGGTTCTCCGACAGGAAGCCGTAGCCGGGGTAGATCGCGTCGGCGCCCGCACTCTTGGCGGCCTCGATGATCGCCTCGATCGACAGGTACGCCCGAACCGGATGGCCCTCTTCGCCGATCTGGTAGGACTCGGCCGCCTTGAGGCGATGCACAGAGTTGCGATCCTCGTACGGGAACACCGCGACCGTTCCGATGCCGAGTTCGTAGGCCGCGCGGAAGGCACGGATAGCGATCTCACCACGATTTGCGACCAAGACTTTCGAGAACATTGGCCTACGGTACCCGGCCACGAACCGGCGCCGGACAGGCAAGGTGGGTTCGCCGCATTCTTCACATCGCACACCCGCCCACCTGCGAAGTTGCGTTCATCAGGCCGTCACATCTCACCGCGGGGAGCGGCCCGCGGTGCGCTTGGACCACCTCGGCGCCACCGCAGGTCACGCCCGGTGTTCGCAACGGCTGGCCGACTCACCCCTCACCGAGAGCCGCACCTCGGGTGTCGACGCCGTCGCCGTCGAGCTGACTGCGGCCCGCGCCGCCACGGTCTCGCTTCGGCGATCGGGCGAACTCCCGACTGCGATCTCTACCGAAACAGCAGTAACAGGCGTATTTTCGTGAACGGACCCAACGATCGGTGACGCCCCGGTGTGCACGACACACCGGGGAATCGGCACGCCGTACAGCGCACTCTTCGCACGTTACGCATGAGTAGCATCGCGTAAAATCCCTTGCAGCACTGGACATTTCCCCGGGCATTCGCCACATTCAGCAAATATTGCGAACAGGTCGCGTTAGGATCTTCGTCGTGCGGAAGATGTACGCGGGGGCCAGGCTACGAAGGCTGCGCGAAGAACGGCGGATGACCCAGGCAGCGCTAGCGAAGTCGCTCGACCTCTCGCCCAGCTATCTCAATCAGCTGGAGCGTGATCAGCGTCCACTCACCATTCCTGTTCTGCTGAAACTCAACTCGACCTTCGACCTCGACGTGCAGTTCTTCGCCGCCGATTCCGATGCGAGGCTGGTCTCGGACCTGCACGAGGTACTGGTGGAAGCCGCGGGCGGCGGCGATACCGCACCGATCACCGAGGTCGAGGAACTGGCGACGCGACTACCCGAGGTGGCGCGCATCGTCATCGCGATGCACCGGCGGCTACGCGCGGCGACCGATCAGCTCGACCTGCTGTCCTCGCGCGTCGACACACCGACCGGCGCGCCGGGCACACCGATGCCGTACGAGGATGTGCGCGACTTCTTCTACGACCACCGCAACCACATCGCGACCCTCGACCACGCGGCCGAGCAGTTGTTCGAGGAATCCGGATTGAGTATCGGCTCGCTGGATCGTCAGCTCGCCCGGATCGCCGAGGAACGCGCAGGCGTGACCGTGCTCGTCCGTGGCGACGGCGCGGACCCGACGATCCCGAAACGCCACTACGACCCCGACACCCGAACCCTCACCCTCGCAAGGCGGCTGCGACCGGGTCAGCGGGCCTTCCAGATCGCGACGACCCTCGGGCTGCTGCTCTACGGACGCGAGATCGACAACGTCCTCGCCGAATCCCGCGCGCTTACCGGCGAATCCCGCACGTTGGCCCGGGTGGGATTGGCCAACTATTTCGCGGGCGCGCTGATCCTGCCGTACGGGCGGTTCCTGCGGTCGGCCGAAGAACTGCGCTACGACGTCGACCTGCTCGCGCTGCGTTTCGAGGTCGGGTTCGAGACCATCTGCCATCGGTTGGCGACCCTGCAACGGCAGGGGCAGCGCGGTGTGCCGTTCTTCCTCGTCCGCACCGACCGGGCCGGAAACATCTCGAAACGCCAGTCGGCCACCGCTTTTCACTTTTCCCGTGTCGGCGGCAGCTGCCCCCTGTGGGTGACCCACGAAGCCTTCGCCCAACCGGGACGCATCCTCACCCAGATCTCGGAGATGCCCGACGGGCGCCGCTACCTGTGGATCGCGCGCACCACCCCGCCCGCACCGCTCGGACACGGGAGCGCGTCGAAGAACTTCGTCATCGCGCTCGGCTGCGATATCGAATACGCCGACCGGCTGGTGTATTCGCAGGGCCTGCAGGTGGAGGACCCGCAGGTCGCGGTGCCGATCGGGCCCGGCTGCAAGGTGTGCGAGCGGCCCTCGTGCCCGCAGCGCGCGTTTCCGCAGATCGGGCGACCACTGTCCGTGGCCGAACACACCAGCACCGACCTGCCGTACCCGCGGCTGCCGCACCCCGCCGCGACGACTGTTTCCCGAGCGGTGCCGACGTAGCTTGTCAGGACTTGGCGAGATACTCGATGCGTTCGCCGTCGACGGCGGCGTGCATCATGCCCGCCAAACCCGGGTGCTTCACCAGACCCGGGTCCTCGGCGACGACCTGCCTGGCGAGTTCCTGTGCGGCGGTGATCACTTCGAGGTCGTCGAGCAGCGAGAGCAGGCGCAGCGACCTGGCGGTGCCGGACTGGGCCGAGCCGAGGACGTCACCTTCGCGACGCTGACGCAGGTCGAGCACCGAGAGTTCGAAGCCGTCGGTGGTCGCGGCGACCGCCTCCAGGCGCGCCATCGCGGTCCCGCCGGGCGCGGCATCGGTGACCAGCAGGCACAGGCCGGGATGCTTGCCGCGGCCGATCCGGCCACGGAGCTGGTGCAGCTGGCTCACGCCGAAGCGGTCGGCGTCGACGATCACCATGATCGTCGCGTTCGGCACGTCGACACCGACCTCGACGACGGTGGTGCAGACCAGGACATCGATCGCGCCGTCGTTGAATTGGCGCATCACCTGGTCTTTTTCGTCGGACGGGAGTCTTCCGTGCAGCAGGCCGACGCGGACCCCGGCCAGCGGACCCGCACTCAGCGTCTCGTACATCTCGACGGCGGCCGCGGTAGTGGGGGGCTCCTTCTCCTTCTTACCCTTGGCCGGTGGTGCGTCGGGATCCTCGCCGATGCGCGAGCACACCACATAGGCCTGTCTGCCCTGGCCGACTTCTTCGACGATCCGCTCCCAGGCGCGATCCACCCAGCCCGGATGCAGTTTGCGCGGAACGACTTTCGACACGATCGGTGAGCGGCCCTTGGGAAGCTGGGTGAGCGTGGAGGTTTCGAGGTCACCGAGGGTGGTCATCGCGATGGTGCGCGGGATCGGGGTCGCGGTCATCACCAGCAGGTGCGGACTGATGCCGTCTTTCGCCTTGGCGCGCAGGGCATCTCGCTGTTCGACACCGAAGCGGTGTTGTTCATCGACCACGACCAGGCCGAGGTCGTAGAACGAGACGGCGTCCTGGATGAGGGCGTGCGTGCCGATGACGATGCCCGCCTCGCCGGTCATCGCGTCCAGCAGGGCGGCCTTCTTCGCGGCCGTCGACATCGAGCCGGTGAGCAGCACGACCTTCGTCGAGTTCTCGGCCGCCCCGAGTTCGCCCGCATTGCCGAGGTCACCGAGCATGGCGCGTAGCGAGCGATAGTGTTGCGCGGCAAGGACTTCGGTCGGCGCTAGCAGCGCGCACTGGCGGCCCGAGTCCACCACTTGGAGCATGGCGTTCAGTGCCACGATCGTCTTACCGGAACCGACCTCCCCCTGAAGCAGGCGGTGCATCGGTCGGGTACGCGAAAGATCCTGCGAGATTTCCTCCAGGACCTGCTGCTGACCCTCGGTGAGCTCGAACGGCAAGCGCTCGTCGAAAGCGGCGGCGATGCCGTCGGTCGAGGGCGGGCATGCGGGGGCGGTGCGACCCTCGACCTCGTGGCGGCGTTCGGCCAGCACCAGCTGCAGGGCGAGCGCTTCGTCGAAACGCAGTCTGTCCCTGGCTTTTTCGATGTCGAGTTTGTGTTCGGGCAGGTGGATCAGGCGCAGTGCGTCCGAGACCGGGAGGAGTTGGCGTTCCTCACGCAGGTCGGCGGGCAGGGGATCCTCGATGGGGTCGAGCTGGTCGAGCACCTGGCGGATGCAGGCCAGGAGGTCCCAGCTCTGCACCTTCGCGGTCGCCGGATACACGGGCACGAATTCGCGCTCGAAGAACGAGGCATCCACTCCCCCAGCACCTTTCGCGCTCTGCGCCAGACCACGCAGGGCACCGCTGCCACGCACCGAGGTGAGCTCCTCCACGCCGGCTTCCGCCTTGTCGGGCAGGATCAGGTAGTCGGGGTGTGAGAGATTCCAGCGATCGGGACGCCACCAGTGCACGGTGCCCGACATCATCGCTCGCACACCCTCTTTCACCAGATAGCGCACCTTGTCGCCGTTGAAGAAGGTGACCTCCATCGGACGTTGCGCGCCGGTGTCGAGCTGCACCTTCAGCAGCGAGCCGCGGCGGTTCTTCATCGGGCGCAGTTCGGTTTTCGTGACGCGCCCGATCACGGTGATGTGCGCGCCCTCCTCAGGCTCCTCCTCGGTGAGGGGCTGGCCCTGGGTGGCGTAGCGCGCCGGATAGTGGCGCAGCAGGTCCTCGACGGTGGTCATATCGAACGCCTCGGTCAGCCGGTCGGCCGCCTTCACACCGAGCACGTGGTCGAGCCGGTCACTCAACGTCGCCATCTACTCGACCCCTATCTGCACCAGATCAGCTTGCTGTCCACCGGAATACACGACCACCTCGACGCCGGGGAAACCGGCCGTCACATGCTCGGCGAGCACCTGCGCCAACTCGGGGCCGCTGTCGGCGCCCATCAGCAAGGTCACCAATTCCCCACCGAGACCGAGCATTCGGTCCAGCAGGATGCGCCCCGCGCCCACCACATCGGGGTCGATCACCACCACATCGTGGCCGACCAGGCCCAATCCGTCACCGGGCGAACACATTCCGACCATCGTCAAGGCCCGCACGCGCGCCGCCCGCAACGCCCCCCACCGCGTGGTCGCCGCCGCCTCCGACATCGCGAACGCGTCGTCGACCGCGATCCGCCCCCGGTCGTGCACCGCCAATGCCGCGAGACCCTGCACCATCGACGCACTCGGCAGCAACAGCACATCACGCGAACCGTCACGCGCGGCCACACCGACCGCGACGAGTTCCTGCGCGGGCAACGCACCGTTGGGCAGGACCAGCACTTCCCGATTCGGCATCGCGCGGATCGCCCGCAGCAGGGTGCTCGTATCGACCTGCCGATCGCCCCGCAACACCGTTGCCCCAGCATCTTCGAACAGGCGCATGGCGGCGGTGCCCGCGGCCACCGCCAGGACGCCACGATCGGCGAGGGCATCGCGCTCGGACGGGGCGGCGAGGACTGCGCGGTGACCCCGGCCGTCGCGCATGCCGTCGGTTGCCGACACACCATCTCGACACGCCGGTCGATCACTGGCGCCGCTGACGTGCGGCTCGCGTCGATGACCGGCACCGCCCGCGTGCGGTGCGGTGTTCTCGCGACCATCGGTGTCCTGTGTGGTGAACCCGTCGACGCGGAGCTCGTGGTGGCCGCCGAGCGGCGCAGTCACCGCGAAACTCTCGATTCGGATACCGGTCACGGTCCCGACCGCGAGCCCCGCCTCGATCGCTGCCCCCGCGTCACGGCAGTGCACATGAGCCGACCAGGTGCCGTCACCGTCACCGACCACCACCACCGAGTCGCCGAGAACGGCCAGCCGATCCCGCAGCCCACCGGCGGCCGACTCATCAGTGCCGGAGATCACGTACATGACCTCGAAATGTGGATCAGCCGTTCGATCGCGGTCGTCAGGATTCCGTCCGCCCCGGTCGGCCTCGTCAGGGTAGCGGCGGCCGCTGGTCGCCAGGTCGTGATGGATGTGATCGAGCCTGCTACCGGATGAGCCGGGCTGCGCGTGAACATCTTGCCCCGATCCGGCGTCGACCAGGGTCTCCATCGCACGGATGGCCGCGGCATCGGCGGTGTCTGGCCGCGATACGTCGTCGACCGGGCCTTCGGGCGGGTGGACGGTCGCCCCGTCCGGTGTAACCGCCCATGATGGACGTGATTCGTCGTCAGCTCGACCGCCCGCGGCATGTGCGTCGGTGGTAGGCCCGCCGCCTCGGGTGTTCTCGTCGCCGGGGTGGCGGTGTGGGCCGTGGTCCGCGCGTTCGCCCCTGGTGTACCTGACTCGCTCCGGCGGTTCACCGCAGACTTCCGCCACGAGGCAATCGAGCAGCACCAGCAGTCCCCGCGCCCCCGCGTCGACCACGCCAGCCGCGCGCAGCACACCCAGCTGGGTCGGTGTCTCGCTCAGGGCACGCGCGGCACCGTCGGCGGCGGATCGGGCGACGGTCACGAGGGACTGGTCGGCGGATTCGGCGGCCGCCACCGCGGCACGGTCGAGAACCGTCAGGATCGTGCCTTCGACCGGCGCGCTCAGCCCGGTTCGCACGAGCACCGCCGACCGCCGCAGCGCCTCCCGCAACCGCTCCCCGGTCAACGGGCCGGTCACCACAGCTTCGGCAACCCCGCGCAGCACCTGCGACAGAATGATCCCCGAGTTCCCGCGCGCACCAGCCGTCGCGCCACGCGCCAGGGCTTGGGCGATGAGGTGCGGCGACGGCTCGTCGGCGACGGCCAGGTCGGCATCCTCGGTTGCTGCACGGTGATCATCGACACAGGGTTCGTCGGCGCGGTGGGCGTCAGCACCGTCGGCCTCGGCACGGTCGAAGTCGGCACGGTCGAACTCGGCACCGTCGGCCTCGGCACGGTCGGACTCGGCACGATCAGCGTCAGCGTCGGCGAGGACTCCCCGCCTTGTTATGGCGGGGATGGTGACGGCTCGGCCATCCCCAGGCGATGTGAAGGCTCGGGCATCCGTCACCACCTGGTCTCCCGACGCGACAGCTCCCGAGGATCGGGCGTCCGTCACCGCACGCTCGGCAGTCGCCACGGCAGCGCGCATGGTGGCGAGGAGGTTGGTGCCGGTGTCGGAGTCGGCGATGGGGAAGACGTTGAGCGCGTCGATCTCGGCGCGGCGCAGTTCCAGGTCGGTGCGGCAATTGCGGGCCCAGACCAGCAGGTCGGGGCCGTCGAGGGACTCCCGCACGTGCGCCACCGCCACCTCGCTCCCCTGTTCTGCGTGCTCGCGCGCCGAGCACGCCCGCCAGATTAGCGGCAGCGACCGACAGCACCCCAATGCGCAACCGCCCCGGCCTGCGACAACCGCAGGAGATGCTGTGGGCCTGCGAGCAAGGTCCAAGGCTGCGCACCCCGGCGATGACGTGGGGCCGCGGGCGAGGTCCCGGCCTGCGCACGACCGCCGTACGGGCCCGGGTATGCTGTCCTCGGACGGGCCCTCATCCGGGCTGTGTTCGGCGATTCGACCGGGGTACCCGGTTTGGAACTTCGAGGCCCGGCCCGCTAGTCTTGCAGGGTTGCCTCGTGCGGCCCACGTGGGTCTGCGCTGGCCGACGTCAGTCGGCAAGGCATTTTGACGACATCAGTTTCCGGTTCAGCGGGCATTCGTGCGCCGTTGACCGCTTATGACATGAAGGAGCTCGCGACATGGCTGCCGTTTGCGACGTCTGCGCCAAGGGCCCCGGTTTCGGGAAGTCGGTCTCGCACTCGCACCGGCGCACCAACCGTCGCTGGAACCCGAACATCCAGACCGTGCGTGCGCAGGTTGCCCCTGGCAACACCCGCCGGATGAACGTGTGCACCTCCTGCCTGAAGGCAGGCAAGGTCGTCCGCGGCTGATTTTCAGCCCGTACATTCTGCCGACAATGCCCCGGCACCCCTCGTGGGTGATCCGGGGTTTTGTTGTTCCAGCACAGGCCCATCGTGCCTGACTGGCGGATCGCGCCGCTGACGGCGAACCGGGTCACCGAACTCGCCGCCTGCCACATCGCCAGCTGGCGCGAGGCTTACGGAACCCTCGTCCCCGCCCACATCCTCGACGGTTTCGACCTCGAACGCTCCGCGATCACCTGGGAACGCCGTCGTGCCGAAGGCACCCACCACCTGCCGGTCGCACTGGCCGGCGACCGTCTGATCGGCTTCGCCTCCGCCACTGATTCGCCCGCGGCCGAGTCCGAACTCGAGGCGCTCTATGTCCGCAGCGCCTGGCACGGCACCGGTGTCGCCGATGCCCTGATCGAAACAGCTGCCCCCGGCTCGCCGTGCACCCTCTGGGTCTTCGCCGACTACCCGCGCGCCCACGCCTTCTACCGCAGGCACGGCTTCGCCGACACCGGCATCCGACGCGCCGACCCGTTCACCCTGCTCCCCGAACTACTGTGGCGCCGCGAACCCGGTTAGACGCCCTGCACCGGCGGAATCACCCACAACGCCGCCGAATAGTCAGAAAACTGATTCTCGAGCGCCGTTTTGTACGATTACACCAGGTTCAATTCGCCGCGAGCCTGCGCCCGCGGTGCTGCCCACGACCATCGCGCGTCGGAGCCCCGATTAGGGTGACGCCCATGAGTACCACCGAACCGGTCCCCGCCGCCGAGGTCATCGACGGCGTGCTGCAGCTGACCATCGCCACCGCCGCCGCGGGCACCTCGATGGATTTCGACCTGATCAACGCGGGCACCGCCGCCCTGCGCGCACTCGACCCGTCGGTCGGCGCGATTCTGCTCACTGGCGCCGGCGCGAATTTCTGCGCGGGCGGCAATGTCCGTGACTTCGCGGGCGCCGACGACCGCGGCGCCTATCTGCACGACAAGGCGACCGAACTCCACGATTTCGTCCGCGCGCTGGCGGCGGCCCCCGTCCCCGTGGTCGCCGCCGTGCAGGGCTGGGCGGCGGGCGCGGGCATGAGCCTGGTCTGCGCCGCCGACATCGCCATCGGCGGCCCGTCGACGAAACTGCGCCCCGCCTACCCCGGCATCGGTCTGTCCCCCGACGGCGGTATGTCCTGGCTGCTCCCCCGCATCGTCGGCCTGAGCCGCGCCCGCGAGATCCTGCTCACCGATGCCGTCCTCGGCGCCGAAGAGGCTGTCCGCCTTGGCATCCTGAGCCGCACCGTCGAAGACGAGGCAATCCGCACCGAAGCTCTTCGCGTCGCGCACACCTTCATCACCGGCCCTCGTGCCACCTACACGGCCATGAAAAAGCTGCTGGCCCAATCGCCGACAGCGACCTTGGACCAGCAGCTCGACGCCGAACGCGACAGCATCTCAGCCGCCGCGAACAGCACAACCGGCTACGAAGGTGTAGACGCCTTCGTAGCCAAGCGAAAGCCGAACTACGTCAACCTCGCTTAGAGGTCGCCCACTCCCGCGAGTGGAACCAACTCACCCGACGCGACCAACGCCACGCCGGGACTGAACCACCACGGATTTTCGGCCGCCTCGCATCCGAAGGGCGAGACGGAACGCCGCAGGCGCAGTATCGCTCTTCGGATGTGAGGCCCTCAGGGCCGAAAATCCCGCGGCGCCAGCCGCCAATAATTCAGCACGCAGCACCCAGGGCGCTGAAGGTGTTCTGCAGCAGGCAGGTGATCTTCGCGTTCACGCCCGAGGAGATGGTGGAGCTGCCGGTGGAGGTCCATTCCTCGCCGACCTGGGTGGTGGTCACCGGTGCGGCCTGCTCGGTGTAGGGCTCGAGCTGCAGGCCCGCGGCGGAGGCCGAGCCCGCACCCGCGGTGATGGCGGCGGCTACGGCGGCGGTCGCCAGCGCGGCGCGAATGGTGGTGATGTGCATCGGGTTGTGCTCCTTCATCATTTTCTTCTGGTGCGGGCGACGCCCCGGGTCAGGGCAGCCGCCAGTCGACGGGGTCGGCGCCGAGTTCGTCGAGCAGTTCGTTGACCCGGGAGAACGGTCGTGAACCGAAGAACCCGCGCGAGGCGGAAAGTGGTGAGGGGTGCGCCGATTCGACGTAGGGCACCTCGGCGTCGACGAGCGTGGGCTTGAGCGAGCGGGCGTCGTTGCCCCACAGCACGGCGACGAGTGGTTCGTCACGGGCGACCAGCGCCCGGATCGCCTGCTCGGTGACCGCTTCCCAGCCTTTGCCGCGATGGGAGGCGGGCGCGCCGGGGGTGACGGTGAGCACTCGGTTCAGCAGCAGCACACCCTGATCCGACCAGGGGCTCAGGTCACCGCAGGTCGGCGTATCGAAGCCGAGGTCCTTGCTGTATTCGGCGAAGATGTTGGACAGGCTGCGCGGAACCGGCGAAACCTGCGGTGTGACAGAGAAACTCAGCCCCATCGCGTGGCCGGGCGTCGGGTACGGATCCTGGCCGACGATGAGCACGCGCACTTTCTCGAACGGGCGCTGGAACGCGCGCAGCACGTTCTCCCCTTCGGGCAGGTAGCCGCGGCCTGCCGCGTTCTCCTCACGTAGGAACTCGCCCATTTCGCTGATGCGGTCGGTGACCGGCTCCAGTGCCCGGGCCCAGCCCGGATCGATGATCTCCGACAGTGGTTTGGCACCCATGACCGCACAACCTATCGTTCGTCGTCGGTGGGTGTGGCGTCCGCCCCACGGAACGATTCCCAGCCGGTGCCGCCGGTGGGTGCGACACCGTCCACGGTGACGCCGCTGCCTGCGGTTACTACGCCGATCGGGCGCCAGCCCGCGGGCAGCGCGAGGTCGGCGGGCCAGGTTCCGGCGAAGGCGTGATCTTCACCACCGGCCAGAATCCATTGCGCCGCATCGGCATCGAGCAGTTTCGCGACGGCGGAGAGTTCGGGGTCCGACAGCGCCGAGCGGTGGACATCGATCGCGACGTTCGACGCGGCGGCGAGATGTCCGAGGTCGGCGAGCAGTCCGTCGGAGATATCGGTGAGCGCGGTCGGCGTGTGGGTACCGAACGCGTCGATCACCGCCGCATAGGGCGGCTGCGGAACACGATGTGTCGCAAGGGCATAGGTGAACTCGGGGTCGGAAGTATCTGCGTCACTGGTCAATACGGCCAGCCCGGCGCCGGACCAGCCGAGTTCGCCTGCCACCGCGACGATGTCGCCGACCACCGCTCCTGAGCGGGTGATCGCGGACTGTCCGCCGAGATCGCCGAACGCCGTCACCGAGACGACCAGCTGCTCGCTGTGCACCAGGTCGCCGCCCGCGATGGAACCTCCGGCGCGACTCGCCTCGATCCACATCCCGTCGGCGATCCCCTCGATCACCGCGACGGGGGTGTCGGCCGGGCAGCCGAGGGCGACCACGAACGCCGTGGGTCGCGCCCCCATCGCCACCACGTCGGCGGCGTTCTGCGCGATGGCCTTGCGGCCGATGTCGACGGGCGAGGACCAGTCGAGCCGGAAGTGTCTGCCTTCGACGAGCATGTCGGTGCTGACCACGAACCGCCCGTCGGGCGCGGCGATCAGTGCGGCGTCGTCACCGGGTCCGAGCAGTACGTGCGCGGCCTGCTCGCGACCGGCGTTGATCCGGTCGATCAAGGCGAATTCACCCAGCTCACGCACCGTCTGCGGACGGCTCTCCTCGCTGATGACCGGACCCCTTCCCGCTGTGCTGCTGACCGACGAAATCGCCCCGACGGTACCCTTTCGGAGGCGATCGAGCACCACCGACGGTGCACGCGAACCCGCGAACGGAAAGGACCACTCAGCTATGGCGGACTCGACACCGGAGGATCGCGACGAGGCGACCACCCCCGAGAACTCCGCCACTGCCGAGGCGAAACCGTCGATCGACAAGCAGACCCCGGCCGCGGCAGCCGACACCGCGAACACCACCTCGACCACCGGCGATATCGAACACGCGACCGCTGGCGCTGATCCGGAAACCGACGACTCGGACGACGGCGCCGATTTCGAGTCGCATCACTCGCCCGCGCTGATCGCCACCGCGGTCGCCCTGCCCGTCGTCCTGATCGTCGCTGTACTGGTCGCAGCCTTCATCGCCCTACGCGCCCCCGTCGAACGCGACCCGCTCGCCCTCAGCACCATCCCGGCTCCCGCCGCTGACGGCCCCGCCTGCCAGGCCCTGCTCCCGGCCCTGCCCGCCGACCTCGGCGACTACACCAAGTCCACCCTCGCAGAACCCGCCCCGCCGGCCACCCGCGCCTGGCAGCTCCCGGATGGCGGCGACCCGATCACCCTGCGCTGCGGCCTCGACCGCCCCCTCGAATTCAACCGCGCGTCCCCGCTCACCGTCATCGACGGCGTGAAGTGGTTCCAGATCCGCGACGAGGCCGCCGCGACCGGCACCTGGTTCGCCGTAGACCGCGAGACCTACATCGCGCTGACCGTCCCCGACGGCTCCGGCACCAGCGCGGTCCAGACCGTCTCCGACACCATCAACGCGAATCTGCCTGCCCGCGAACCGACTCCAGGCGAACTCTGAGCTAACCAGCTGTCGCCGTGGGACTTTCGAGCACGTCGAAGCCGAAAGCCCTGCGGCCGAACAGAACTAGCGCAGCCCGGTCCCGCGGGCGACCGCTGTCTCGATCAGCGTCGACACCAGCGTCGGGTAGTCGATCCCGGTGGCTTCCCACATCCGCGGGTACTGCGAGATCGGCGTGAAGCCGGGCATCGTGTTGATCTCGTTGATCACCGGCCCGTTCTCGGTGACGAAGAAGTCGACCCGGGCCAGCCCCTGGCAGTCCAGCGCACGGAACGCCCGCACCGACAGTTCCCGGATCTCGTCGGCGACGTCGTCGTCGAGCTTGGCGGGCACATCGAATTCGCACACGTCGTCGAGGTATTTGGTGGCGAAGTCGTAGAACTCGGGTGCGGCGGAGTCGGCGTCGGGCATCCTGATCTCGGAGACCACGCTGCCCCGCACCGTGCCGTCGGCGAATTCCAGTACGCCGCACTCGACTTCGCGTCCGACGATGCCCGCTTCGATGATCACCTTCGGGTCGTGCGCACGGGCGGCGTCGATGGCCGCGGGCAGCTCGGCCCAGTCGGTGATCTTGGTGATGCCGATCGAGGAACCGCCGCGCGCGGGCTTCACGAAGGCGGGCAGCCCGATCCGCGCCCGGTCGTCCGCAGACAGCGTTTCGACGCCCGGCCGCAGCACGACCTGAATGCCGACGGGTAAGGCTTCGGCCGCCAGCAATTTCTTGGTGAACTCTTTGTCCATGCCCGCCGCACTGGCGAGCACGCCCGCACCGACATAGGGAATCCCGGCCAGTTCGAGCATCCCCTGCAGGGTGCCGTCCTCGCCGAAGGGGCCGTGCAGGATCGGGAACACCACGTCGACATTGCCGAGCACAGCGTTGGAGTCGAGGGCGACCAGCGCACCGGACCGACTCGGGTCAGCGGCCAAGGTGAGGGCGGTCCCCGACGCATCGACCTGCGGCTGCACCCCGTGACTCAGCGCCAGTTCGCCGATCCCGTCGGCCAGTACCCAGCCACCGGTGGGGGTGATGCCGATCGGCACCACCTCGTAGCGCGCCGGATCGAGGTTGCGCAGCACGCTGCTCGCCGACACGCACGAGACGGCGTGCTCGCTGCTGCGCCCGCCGAAGACCACAGCTACCCTGATCCGTTCCGTCATGAACGTCACCGTAGTAGGTTCGCGCCGCCGTGGGGTATTCGCCCTTATTCGGGTTTGATCCGCCTGCCGAGCAGGCTGCCGACCGCCTCGCTCACCGATAGCCCCTCATGGCACACCCTGTGCACGGCGTCGGTGAGCGGCATCTCCACCCCGCGCTCGGCGGCGAGGGCCCGCACCGATGTGCACGACTTCACACCTTCGGCCACCTGCCCATTGGTCGCTTCCTGCGCCGCGGCCATCGTTCCACCGGCCCCGAGCGCGTACCCGAAGGACCGGTTGCGCGACAGCGGCGAAGTACAGGTAGCCACCAGATCGCCCACGCCGGCAAGTCCGGCCAGCGTCACCGGCTGCGCCCCGAGCGCGACGCCGAGCCGCATGACCTCGGCGAGCCCGCGCGTGATCAGACTGGCGACGGAGTTGTCGCCCAGACCCATGCCCGACGCGATGCCGCACGCAAGGGCGATGACGTTCTTGCACGCACCACCGATCTCGCAGCCGATCACGTCGGTGTTGGTGTAGGGCCGGAAGTATCCGGTGGCACACGCCCGTTGCGCCACTCCGGCGCGCTCGGTGTCGGTGCACGCGATCACCGTCGCCGCAGGCTGACGTTCGACGATCTCGTGCGCCAGATTCGGACCGGAGAGCACCGCGATCCGGCTCGGTTCGGCGCCGGTGACCTCCGCGATCACCTGACTCATCCGCAGCAGCGTCCCGGTCTCGATCCCTTTGGCCAGACTCAGCAAGGTGGCATCGGAGCCGATATCGCCCTTCCACAGGTCCAAGTTCGCCCGCAACGACTGCGACGGCACCGCCAGCACCACCAGATCCGCCCCGTCGAGGGCGATCCGATGGTCATCGGTGCCACGCACCGGCGGCAACTGCACACCGGGCAGGTAGAACGGATTGCGATGCTCGGTATCGAGCGCCTGCGCCACCTCGGCGCGTCTGGCCCAGATCGTGACGTCGGTCCCCGCATCGGCCAACACCTTCGCGAACGCCGTACCCCACGACCCCGCACCCATTACCGCCGCCCTCGTCATCAGCCCAATATGCCATGCAAGGATCGAAGCCATGCACACCGTGCACGCCGTGATGGCGGTCAAACACATCGACCGGGCCAAGAGCAGGCTCGCGAGTCTGCTCAGCACCGAGCAGCGCGCCCGGCTCGTGCTGGCCATGTTCACCGACACCGTGGTGGCCGCCACCGCTGTTCCCGCGCTGTCCTCGCTCACGGTGGTCACCCCGGATCCGCTGATCGCCGCCCGCGCCCGCGAGCTCGGCGCGCACGTGCTCGACGAACCCGCGGCCGGTGCCGATCCGCTCAATACCGCGCTCACCGCAGGCGCCGCGGACGTGCGCGATCGCCACGGCCCCACCCACCTGCTCGCCCTGCAAGCCGATCTGCCCGCCCTTCGCGCGTCCGAACTGGCCGACGTGCTGACCGTCGCACCGGTCGGCGCCCGCTCGATGGTGATCGATCACACGGGCACCGGCACCGCCGCATTGCTGGTTCGCGATGCCGCGCAGTTGCTCGAGCCCCGCTTCGGCGCCGATTCCGCGCGCGCCCACCGCGACGCGGGCGCCGTGGAACTGGCCGGTCACTGGCCTGGCCTGCGCTGCGACGTCGACACCCCCGAGGATCTCGACGCCGTTCGCGCGCTGGGCGTCGGTGAATTCACCACCTCGACGCTGCGCGCGTTCGGATTCTCATCGCACAGAAGTGATCCCGTTCGCACCGTGTGCTAACCGATCGCCGCCGACAGACCGATTGGGATGAAACGTGCAATGTCGTGATGCGCAAGGCCCCTTCCTCGAGGGATGATTGATTCCGTGAGCGACACGGAAACCATCAAGCAACTGCCCCCGATTTCCCCGCCACCTGCGGCCGCCATCGCCTCGGGCGGTGATGCGAGCACGCAGCGGTTGCCCCGAGATCGCTACCTCAATCGCGAGCTGAGCTGGCTCGACTTCAATGCCCGCGTCCTGGCCTTGGCCGAGGACGCCTCGCTGCCGTTGCTGGAGCGGGCCAAGTTCCTCGCGATCTTCGCGTCCAATCTCGACGAGTTCTACATGGTGCGCGTGGCCGGTTTGAAACGCCGTGCCGAAACCGGTCTCTCGGTGCGCTCGGCCGACGGTCGCTCACCGTCGGAGCAGCTGGAGATGATCACCGCCCGCGCCCAGGAGCTCGCCGATCGCCACGCAGGCGTCTTCATCGACGACGTGAACCCGGCGCTGGCCGCCGAGGGCATCGACATCATCGGCTGGAGCAATCTCGACGACGATGAGCGCGAACGCCTTTCGAACTACTTCACCGACCAGGTGTTCCCGGTCCTCACACCGCTGGCCGTCGATCCCGCGCACCCGTTCCCCTACATCTCCGGCCTGAGCCTCAACCTGGCCGTGACCGTGCGCGACACCGGCACCGGCGGCGAGCACTTCGCCCGCGTGAAGGTGCCCGACAACGTCGACCGCTTCGTGCGCGTCCGCCGCACCGGCGCCCCCTCGGCGATCGCGGCGTTCCTGCCGATGGAAGACCTCATCGCCGCCCACCTGGACCTGTTGTTCCCCGGTCTGACCGTGGTGGAGACGCATTCGTTCCGGATCACCCGCAACGCCGACTTCGAGGTCGACGAAGACCGCGACGAAGACCTGTTGCAGGCCATGGAGCGCGAACTCGCCCGCCGCCGTTTCGGCAAGCCGGTGCGCCTCGAGGTCTCCGACGACATGACCGAGCACATGCTGGAGTTGCTACTACGTGAGTTAGAGGTCGACCCCGCCGATGTGATCCAGGTGCCCGGTCTGCTCGACCTGTCCTGCCTGTGGCAGGTGTACGGCGTCGACCGCCCCGAACTCAAGGACGCGCCCTACGTTCCGGCCACCCCGGCGGCGTTCGGCGAGCGCGAGACCCCACGCAATGTCTTCGCCGCGCTGCGCGAGGGCGACGTGCTGGTGCACCACCCCTACGACTCCTTCTCCACCAGCGTGCAGCGCTTCATCGAACAGGCCGCCGCCGATCCGCAGGTGCTCGCGATCAAGCAGACGCTCTACCGCACCTCCGGTGACTCCCCCATCATCAACTCGCTGATCGATGCCGCCGAGGCGGGCAAGCAGGTCGTCGCGCTGGTCGAGATCAAGGCCCGCTTCGACGAGCAGGCCAACATCAAGTGGGCACGCGAGCTGGAACAGGCGGGCGTGCACGTGGTCTACGGCCTGGTGGGCCTCAAGACCCACTGCAAGACCTGCCTGGTGGTGCGCCGCGAGGGTTCCACGATCCGCCGCTACTGCCACATCGGCACCGGCAACTACAACCCCAAGACCGCACGCCTGTACGAGGACGTCGGGTTGTTCACCGCCGCACCGGAAATCGGTGCCGACCTCACCGACCTGTTCAACTCGCTCACCGGCTACTCCCGCAAGGACGACTACCGCAACCTGATGGTCGCCCCACTTGGCGTGCGCGCGGGCATCATCGAGCGGATCGATCGCGAAATCGAGCTGGCCGGACAGGGTTTGGCTGCCCGCATCCGGATCAAGGCCAACGCGATCGTCGACGAACAGATCATCGACGCCCTCTACCGCGCCTCCCAGGCGGGCGTGCCGGTGCAGATCGTGGTGCGCGGCATCTGCGGACTGCGGGCAGGGGTGCCCGGCCTGAGCGAGAACATCGAGGTGCGCTCGATCCTGGGCCGATTCCTCGAACACTCCCGCCTCATCGAATTCGGTGCGCAAGAACAGACTTGGATCGGCAGCGCCGACATGATGCACCGTAACCTCGACCGCCGCGTCGAAGTGATGGTGCAGGTGAAGGATCCCAAACTCGTGGCTCAGCTCGCGCAGGTGTTCGACTCCGCGCTCGATCCGGCGACCCGCTGCTGGATCCTGCTCCCGGACGGGACCTGGCAGGCCAGTCCGACCGATGTCGAGGCCGACCAGGTGCGTGATCACCAGGCCTTCCTCATGCGTCAGCGTCGCCCCGATCAGCCGTGAGCGCACAGGACGCGTCGTTGCGCGATCCGCGAGTGCGGCCCAATATCCATGCGGCAGGCGCGGTTTTGTGGCGCGCGGGGACCGACGGGCCGGAGATCGGTGTCATCCACCGGCCGAAATACGGTGACTGGTCACTGCCGAAGGGCAAGCTCGATCCCGGCGAGACCCCGGTGGTCGCGGCGGTGCGCGAGGTAGGCGAGGAAACCGGCCTACCGTGCACGCTGGGGCGCTATCTCGGCCATGTCACCTATCCGATCCCAGGGCACCGTCAGCTCAAGCGAGTGGACTACTGGGCCGCCGAAGCGGCCGAGGGCGACTTCGCAGTCAACGACGAGGTCGACCAGTTGCGCTGGTACCCGCTGGCGCAGGTGATGGACCAGCTGTCGTATCCGATGGATCGCCAGATCGTGCGGATCTTCGCCCGGCTGCCTGCCCGCACCGACACCGTGCTGCTGGTGCGCCACGCCAAGGCGGGCAAGCGCAACCACTTCGACGGACCCGACGACCTACGACCACTCGAGGCCGCCGGGGAACAGCAGGCGAAGGGTTTGACGCCGAATCTGTTGGCGTTCGGCGCATCCGAGATCTATTCCGCCGATCCACTGCGCTGCATCCAAACCGTGACCCCCTTGGCAGAACAGCTCGACGCCGAAATCAATTGCGAGCCAATGTTTTCCGAGAAAGGTTACGATTCAGCGAAAAGCGCGGCGCGGCAACGATTTCTGTCGTTGGTAACAGATCGGGGTGTGCCGGTGGTGTGTAGTCAGGGCGGGGTGATTCCGGATCTGACGCAGTGGCTCGCCGAGCGGGGCGGCCTCACGCTGCCCTCGGCGCGCAATCGCAAGGGCAGCGTGTGGGCATTGTCGTTCGTCGGGGACCGATTGGTCGCCGCGGACCATATGGACCGCGCACTGTCGACGGCAATCGTCACCACCTGAAGTCGCGCGACCTACCGCGAAACAGCCGAAACGGCCCCGGGATTCCCGGGGCCGTTCTCGGTCCAGTGGTGGGTGATGCGGTTAAGTGCACATTCCCCGACCTGATCCCGCTGCGGCAGGATCAACGAGCACGACGGGCGGCAGTCTTCTTGGCAGCAGTCTTCTTTGCAGGAGCCTTCTTCGCAGCAGTGGTCTTCTTGGCCGCCGTGGTCTTGGCGGCCGTGACCTTCTTGGCAGGCGCCTTCTTGGCCGCCGTCACTTTCTTTGCCGCCGTGGTCTTCTTGGCCGCCGTCTTCGCCGCCGTGGTCTTCTTGGCGGCAGGAGCCTTGGTGGCGGCCTTGCGGGCCGTGGTCTTGGCAGGACCCTTCGACGGCGTCGCCTTCTTGGCCGCGGTCTTCTTCGCCGCGGTCTTCTTCGCTGCCGCCTTCTTCGCCGCCACCGGGGCATTCGCGCCGCGCTTGACGGCAGGCCCGGAGGCGGTCAGCTTCTGCTTGCCCGCGATGACCGCCTTGAACTGTGCGCCCGGTCGGAAGGCAGGCACCGAAGTGGCCTTCACCTTCACGGTTTCACCGGTACGCGGGTTACGGGCAACCCGGGGAGCACGCTTGCGCTGTTCGAACACACCGAATCCGGTGATGGTGACGCTTTGACCCTTGTGCACGGCACGGACGATGGTGTCGACAACATTCTCGACAGCCGCGGTAGCCGTCCGCCTGTCCGTACCCAACTTTTCGGTCAGAACGTCGATCAGTTCCGCCTTGTTCATTGAATCCTCCGCAGACTAATGGCCCGTCGTCGGACCGACTAGGTACCACGGTAAACCCAGTTTGAGCAAGAGTCTATGTGCCACGCCAAAATTCATGTGGTTTAGCACACGTCCAGCTACCACCGCCCGGGATGCGCGCCTAAGCGCCCCAGCTGATTACGCCGGTGAAATAGGCTCCGGGAGCGTCACGGGTTTCCATGACGGCCTTCCCTTTTCGAACTCGCCGATCTCGTCGGCGCGGCGCAGCGTGAGGCCGACATCGTCCAAACCCTCCAGCAGACGCCAGCGGGTGTAGTCGTCAATATCGAACGGCAACACGACGGTTCCCGCTGTGACGGTGCGCGCGGACAGGTCGACAACCAATTCGATGCCGGGCTGTTCCTCGATCAGCTTCCAGAGCATTTCGACATCGTTCTGTGACATCTGCGCGGCCAACAGCCCGCCCTTACCCGCATTTCCACGGAAGATGTCGGCGAAACGAGACGAGATGACCACCCGAAAGCCGTAGTCCGACAGCGCCCACACGGCGTGCTCACGCGAAGAACCGGTGCCGAAATCCGGGCCTGCCACCAGCACACTGCCGTGCTTGTACGGCTCGGTGTTGAGAATGAACTCCGGGTCGGCGCGCCAGCCGGCGAACAAGCCGTCCTCGAAACCCGTTCGGGTCACGCGCTTCAGGTAAACGGCGGGGATGATCTGATCGGTGTCGACATTGGACCGGCGCAGCGGCACACCGATGCCTTTGTGAACGGTGAAGGCTTCCATAACGATTCCCTTTCGATCTGTAGATGATCGGTGTGACTCAGGCCAGATCAGCCGGCGAGGACAGCGTTCCGCGGACCGCCGTCGCGGCCGCGACCAGCGGCGAGACCAGGTGCGTGCGACCGCCCTTGCCCTGTCGCCCCTCGAAATTGCGGTTCGAGGTCGACGCGCAGCGCTGGCCCGGCTCGAGCTGATCGGGATTCATACCAAGGCACATCGAGCAGCCCGCCTGACGCCATTCCGCGCCCGCGGCGGTGAAAATCTCGCCGAGTCCTTCTTTTTCCGCCTGCGCGCGCACCCGCATCGAGCCGGGCACAACCAGCATTCGCACGCCCTCGGCGACCCGGCGGCCCTTCAGGACATCGGCGACGGCACGCAGATCCTCGATCCGGCCGTTGGTGCAGGAGCCGACGAAGACGGTGTCGACGCTCACCTCACGCAACGGCATCCCCGGCGTCAGGTCCATGTAGCGCAAGGCCTTCTCGGCGGATTCGCGCTCGTTCTCGTCGGCGATCTGGGCCGGGTCGGGCACGTTCGCGCCCAGCGGCAGACCCTGACCGGGGTTGGTGCCCCAGGTGACGAACGGGGTGAGTGTGCTCGCGTCGATGTGGACCTCGGCGTCGAATTCGGCGCCTTCGTCGGTGACCAGCGCGTCCCAGGAGGCCACTGCGGCATCCCAGTCGGCTCCCTGGGGCGCGTGCGGGCGGCCCTTCAGGAATTCGTAGGTGGTCTCGTCGGGACCGATCATGCCCGCGCGTGCGCCCGCTTCGATGGACATGTTGCAGATGGTCATCCGCGCTTCCATCGACAGCTTGCGAATCGCCTCGCCGCGGTACTCGAGGACATAGCCCTGGCCGCCGCCGGTGCCGATCTCGGCGATCACAGCGAGGATCAGGTCCTTGCTCGTGACGCCGGGCGCCAATTCGCCGTCGACGGTGATGGCCATCGTCTTGAACGGACGCAGCGACAACGTCTGAGTGGCGAGCACGTGCTCGACCTCGCTGGTGCCGATGCCCATCGCGAGTGCGCCGAACGCGCCGTGGGTGGAGGTGTGGCTGTCGCCGCAGACGACGGTCATGCCGGGCTGGGTCAGACCGAGCTGCGGACCGACCACGTGCACGATGCCCTGTTCCACATCGCCCATCGAGTGCAGCCGCACGCCGAATTCGGCGCAGTTGCGACGCAGCGTCTCCACCTGGGTGCGCGAGACGAGGTCGGCGATCGGCTTGTCGATATCGGCCGTGGGGACGTTGTGGTCCTCGGTGGCGATGGTGAGATCGGTGCGGCGCACCGGACGGCCTGCCGCGCGTAGCCCGTCGAAGGCCTGCGGGCTGGTCACCTCGTGCACGAGGTGCAGATCGATGTAGATCAGATCGGGTTCGCGGGAAGAACCCTCGCCTTCGCCAGTGACGACGACGTGCTGTTCCCACACCTTCTCGGCCAGTGTGCGAGCGCGCTCGGCCATTGCTTGATCACCTTTCGACGGGCATACTTGGTATCTCAGCATTTGAGACGTTAGTATCGTTCTATGAGACAGCATAGCGGTATCGGTGTTCTCGACAAAGCCGTGGCGGTGCTCTACGCCGTCGCCGACGAGCCCTGCGGTCTCAACGACCTGTGCACCCGCACCGGCCTGCCACGCGCCACCGCGCATCGGCTGGCGGTCGGGCTGGAAACGCATCGGCTGCTGGCCCGTGACGGCAACGGATTGTGGCGTCCGGGGCCCGCGCTCACCGAGTTGTCGGCGGGGGCGGCCGATCCACTGGTGGAGGCCGCGGCTGCCATTCTGCCCCGCCTGCGTGAGATCACCGGCGAGAGCGTCCAGCTGTACTGCCGCGACGGGCATGCCCGCGTCTGCATCGCCGCACTGGAGCCGCCGGTCGGCCTGCGTGACACGGTGCCGATCGGTTCGCGACTGCCGCTCACCGCGGGTTCGGCGGCGAAGGTGTTGCTGGCGTGGGCCGATCCCGAGCTGCAGCGCACGGTCCTCGCCGACGCGGTGTTCGGCGATCGCGCGCTGGCCGAGGTGCGCAAGCGCGGCTGGGCGCAGAGTGCCGCAGAACGGGCGCAAGGGGTGGCGAGCGTCTCGGCGCCGGTGCGCGACGCGGGCGGTGTGATCGTGGCCGCAGTGTCGGTGTCGGGCCCGATCGATCGGATGGGTCGCAGGCCGGGCGCGCGCTGGGCGGCTGATCTGGTCGCGGCTGCCGAGGCATTGCACAAGCGGCTGTAAACGCAAGAAGGCCCCCGGTCGGATTCGACCGGGGGCCTTACTCGGCTTTGTAGCCCCGACGGGATTCGAACCCGCGCTACCGCCTTGAGAGGGCGGCGTCCTAGGCCGCTAGACGACGGGGCCAGGACGATCTCACAATGTGAAACCTTGCTGGGGTACCAGGACTCGAACCTAGAATGGCTGTACCAGAAACAGCTGTGTTGCCAATTACACCATACCCCAAAGACCGAAACGCCCAGCCTTGCAATCTCCACCGAGTGGTTGTCGGTGTTGCGAGGCCGTGTTCCGCAGCGATGAGAAGATTACCAAACACTAGGGGGTAAACTACAAATCGCCTGGTCAGAAGCCGCTTTTCGGCCGTTTTCGAGCCTCGGAGCGGATGCGACGCGATGGCCGCACCCGCCCTCCACAGCTACTGCGCGGCAGGCACCCAACCACGGGCGGCCCGCAGCCGATCCAGCGAAGCCTCGCGGCCGAGCAATTCCATCGACTCGTACAGCGGCGGACTGATGTGCGAGCCCGTCACCGCCACCCGCACCGGCGCGAAGGCCTTGCGCGGCTTGAGCCCCAGATCGTCGATCAGCGCCTTTTTCAGCGCCTCCTCCAGTGCGGGGGTGGTCCACTCGCCCAGCGGCTCCACAGCGGCGATTGCGGCGTCCAGCACGGGGTCGGCGTCGGCACCGAGGTTCTTGGTGCCCGCGGCCTGGTCGATCGCGAACTCCCCGGGGGCGACGAACAGGAATTTCAACAGGTCCCACGCGTCACCGAGCACCACGATCCGGGTCTGCACGAGTTCGGCGGCGACCAGGAAGGTCTTCTCGTCGATTTCGGCCCCGATGTGACCCTGCGCGGTGAGGAACTCGCGCAAACGCTCGCCGAAATCGGCGGGCTCGAGAAGGCGAATCTGCTCGGCGTTGATCGCGTCGGCCTTCTTCTGATCGAAGCGGGCCGGATTCGAATTCACCGTCGAAATGTCGAACGCCGCGACCATTTCCGCCATGGAGAAAACATCGCGGTCCTCGCCGATACTCCAGCCGAGTAGGGCGAGGTAATTCAGCAAACCCTCGGGGATGAATCCGCGGTCGCGATGAAGGAACAGATTCGATTCCGGGTCACGCTTGGACAGCTTTTTGTTGCCCTGTCCCATGACGAACGGCAGATGGCCGAACTCGGGCGTGAACTCGGCAACCCCGATACGCTGCAGCGCGGCATACAGCGCCAACTGACGCGGCGTCGAGGAGAGCAGATCCTCACCGCGCAACACATGGGTGATCCGCATCATCGCGTCGTCGACCGGATTCACCAATGTGTAGAGCGGGTCGCCATTGCCGCGGGTGAGCGCGAAATCGGGGATGGTTCCTGCTTTGAACGTGGTTTCTCCGCGCACCAGATCGTTCCACGCGAGATCAACATCCGGCATCCGCAAACGAATGACAGCCGGGCGACCCTCGGCTTTGTACGCCGCGATCTGCTCGGCGCTGAGGTCGCGATCGAAATTGTCGTAGCCGAGTTTCGGATCGCGGCCGACGGCACGATGACGAGCCTCGACTTCCTCCGGCGTCGAGAACGCCTCATAGGCCTCGCCGGCTTCCAGCAACCGGCGCACCACGTCGAGATGCTGATCGCGGCGCAGCGACTGGCGGTAGGGCTCATACGGTCCGCCGACCTCGGGGCCCTCGTCCCACTGCAGCCCCAGCCAGCGCAGCGCATCGAGCAGCGCGCGGTAGGAATCCTCGGAATCGCGTGCGGCGTCGGTGTCTTCGATGCGGAACACGAATTTTCCGCCGTGGTGGCGCGCGAACGCCCAGTTGAACAGCGCCGTGCGCACCAGGCCGACGTGCGGCGTGCCGGTCGGCGACGGGCAGAAACGGACCCGTACTTCAGTCATGACTCTCTTCTTTCGCTGGTTTCAGCGCTTGGTGGCAACAGGATTGGTGAGGGTGCCGATGCCCTCGACGGTGACCGATACGCTCTGCCCGGCCTGCAGCGGACCGACGCCTTCCGGTGTGCCCGTGAGGATCACGTCACCGGGCAGCAGCGTCATCACCGAGCTGATCCACTCGATGATCTTCGGAATGTCGTGCAGGAACAGCGAAGTGCGGCTGCGCTGGCGGACCTCGCCGTCGACCTCGGTGGTGATCTCCAGATCGCTTGGGTCCAGCGCGGTTTCGATCCACGGGCCGAGCGGGCAGAAGGTGTCGTAGCCCTTGGCCCGGGTCCACTGACCGTCGTGGCGCTGCTGGTCACGGGCGGTCACGTCGTTGGCGACGGTGTAGCCGAGGATCACCTCGGAGGCCTTGGCCGCGACCACGTCCTTACACGGACGGCCGATCACCACGGCCAGCTCGCCCTCGTAGTCGACCTGAGAAGAGCTGGGCGGCAGGATGATCGAGGCGTTCGGCCCGATGATCGAGGTGTTGGGCTTGATGAAGATCACCGGATCCACCGGCGCCTCGCCACCCATTTCGGCCGCGTGGGCGGCGTAGTTCTTGCCGATGCAGATCACTTTGCTCGCCAGGATCGGCGCCAGCAGACGGATGTCGGCCAGCGGCCAGCTCCGTCCGGTGAACGTCGGCGTGCCGAACGGATGTTCGGCGATCTCCTTGGCGACGGCATCGCCGCCGTCGCCTTCGATGCTGACGAAAGCGACTCCATCGGGACTGGCAACTCGACCTAAGCGCATGCTCCGGAGTCTATCGAGACGTGGCTACCTGCCCGAACGCACCCGTGGCGCGACCGGGCTCACTCGATAGCAACCCTGACGCAGTGCGGGAAAGCTCACACCGATGTGATTCGAAGCCACTGCCGCCGTGTGGGATTCGCGCAGGGGCGCGATGTGACCTGTCAGACACCTTTCCGGTGGGCAACATTCACGGGTCATCGGTGTAGCGTGAACTCAGATGTTCAGCCACTGAGACAACGATCTCATAGAATGAGATGCAATCGTGCAATTCGGCGAGGTGACAAACGTGAAAGACGCGGCGGACGTGACGCAGATCCGTGACGGCAGACGCTGGTTGATGCTCGGCCTCGGCGTTTTCGCGCAGACTTCGAGTTCGATCTTCATCCACGGCACCCCGTTCCTGCTGCCCGCGCTCACCGCGCGCGGAGATTCCCTCGCGTCCGCGGGCGCCCTGGTGGCATTACCGACCGTTGGTCTGGTCTGCACCCTGATCGCTTGGGGGTATGTGGTCGACCGGATCGGCGAGCGCATCGTGTTGGTGGCCGGCGCGCTGCTGATGTTCGTGGCGGGCGTGGCCGCGGCTGTGGTCGACAACCCGGTGGCGTTCGCCGCGCTGCTGTTCATCGGCGGTATCGGCGCTGCCAGCTCCAACGGTGCCAGTGGCCGGTTGATCGTCGGCTGGTTTCCGCCGGACCGGCGCGGCGTGGCGATGGGCATCCGCCAGGCCGCGCAACCGCTCGGGGTCGGCATCGGCGCAATGACCATCCCGTGGGTGGCCCAGCATCACGGCATCGCCGCCGCCCTGCTCGTCCCCGCGATCATGGCGGGCGTCGCGGCGATCGGCTGCCTGATCGGCGTCGTCGACCCGCCGCGTCCACCCACCAAAGCCGCCGATCGCACGAACCCCTACCGCGGCGATTCCACCCTGTGGCGAATCCACGGTGTCTCGATCCTGCTCGTCATCCCCCAGGGCACTCTGTGGACCTTCGGCCTGCTGTGGCTGCACAGCGACCTGGACTGGTCACTGGCCGCTGCGGGCGCCTTGATGACGGTGACCCAATTCCTCGGCGCAGCAGGAAGAATCGGCGCCGGGGCATGGTCCGATCACGTCGGCTCCCGCCTCACTCCCCTGCGCCAGGTAGCCATCGCCGCCGCTGTCACCATGGCCGCCCTGGCCGTCACCGCATGGACCGACTGGTGGTGGGCAGCCATCCCGCTGATGGTCGCGGCGTCGGTGATCTCGGTGTCCGACAACGGTTTAGCCTTCACCGCCGTCGCCGAAATCGCGGGCCCGTTCTGGAGCGGCCGCGGTCTCGGTATCCAGAACACCGGCCAGAACCTCGCAATAGCCGCCGTCCCACCGCTTTTCGGCGCCGTCATCACCGCAACCGGCTTCCCCGTCGTGTACGCCCTCGCCGCTGTCGCCGCGCTGGCAGCGGTGCCCCTGGTTCCAGGAGAACCACGAAAATAGTGGGGCAATTGTGAACGCTGACGCGATCTCCCGCGATACACCGTCACAACACAGATCGACCGGAACCTCACGGTCGCGGCACCGGGAGGTCAGAATTCTCAGCATGCAAGAGCTCGCGCCGGAACAGCTGTTCGCCGGATACGTGATCCAACGCGTCCTCGGTCGGGGCGGAATGGGCGTCGTGTACTTGGCGCGCCATCCTCGGCTGCCCCGGTTGACCGCGTTGAAGCTGCTCAATCGCGACATCTTCGACGAGAGCATTCAGGCGCGATTCATGCGCGAAGCCGACAATGTGTCCCAGCTCGAGCACCCGAACATCGTCGGTGTGTACGACCAAGGCCGCGAGAACGGCCAACTGTGGATCTCGATGCAGTACGTGGCAGGCGGTGACGCGGCCGAGTTGGCCAGGGCAGGCACGGTGCCCGCCGAGCGGGCGGTGCGGATCGTCGCGGAGGCGGGCAAGGGGCTCGATTACGCGCACTCCCACGGGGTGCTGCACCGCGACGTCAAACCGGCCAACATCTTGCTCGCCACCGCCCTGCCCGGCCACGACGAGCGCGTCCTGCTCGCCGATTTCGGCATCGCGAAGTCGTTGGCCGACACCAGGGGTCTCACCTCCACCGGCACGGTCCTGGCGAGCCTGCCCTACGCGGCACCGGAGCAGTTCGACAACACGGTCGAAGCAGACGAGCGCGCGGACGTCTATTCCTTGGGCTGCACGCTGTTTCAGTTGTTGACCGGCGTACTGCCGTACCGGGGCACCACGCCGATGCAGTTGCTCCACGGCCACCTGAGCGCACCCATCCCCAGCGCCAGGCAAGTCGCCTACGAACTGGGGGCACGCGAGCTGCCCGCCGGCCTCGACCACGTGATCGCCACCGCCCTCGCCAAGGACCGCGACCGCCGCTACCAGACCTGCGGCGAACTGGCCTACGCCGCCCAAGCCGCAGTCGCGGACTACGGCCGCCGGATGGGCGCCACCGGATACCGCCCCGCCATCGACGCGAGCAACCTGCCCCCCGACCCGCGTCCGACAACGACCTCCGCCACTACCCGGCCCTCGACCAACCCGGCGACGGGAATCCGGACCCGGGCCACCCCTCACCCACAGCCGAACCCCACCGGCGCCCCGTCCACCCAGACCTCGGCCACCCCCGTCCGCCCGACAACGAACCCAGGAGCCCGGGTCCAGCCGACCGCCCACCCGGCGACCCCCATCCCATCCACGTCCGACCCCGCTATCCCTGTCCACCCAGGCACCAACCCCGCCACGCCGATCCCCGCTGGTACGAACCCCGCCCGATCCACCTGGCCCGACACCGACCCCGATCGCACCCGGCCGATGCATGACACCGGCAGGACGCAGATCCCCAGCGGCACAACACCGATGACCGACCCCAGGGCGCAACAACACTTCACCCCGCAGCCCTACCGACCCGAAACCCCTGCGCCCGTTGCCGATCCGCATCGCGGGTCCGCGCGTCGACCACTCCTCGCGGGCCTCGGTGTCGTCGCCGTACTGCTGATGCTCGCCGCGGCAGTGCTGTTCATCCCGCGAGATCACGGTTCCGCTTCCGACACACCGAATTCCGCGATCGCGCCCACCTCCACAGCGCCCACCACTCCCGTAACCCGCATCAGCGCAACGGTTTCCGTCGGCAAGACCCCGACAGCCGTCGTCCTCGATGCCGCGACGAAGACCGTGTATGTCACCAATTCCGACCTGAATTCGGTCACCGCGATCGATACCGAGAGCCACACCGTCACCGCCGTCATCCAGGTCGGCAAAACCCCGGTCGGCCTGGCACTCGACGCCGACGCGCACACCCTCTACACCGCAGACATCGGCAGCCACAGCGTGTCCGCCATCGACACGAAAACCCATGCGGTAGTGACTATTCCGGTCGGCAAGACAACGGCCAGGGTGGTGGTCGACGACGTCGCGCACATCGTGTACGCGGTGAACCCCGACGACAACCAGGTCACCGTGATCGACGGCCGCACCAAGCGCGTGGTCGCCACCATCGCGATGCCCGCGTACCCGTGGGGAATGGCCGTCGACCCCGCGGCCCACCGCCTCTACGTCGCCGCGATCAACGCGGGACAGGTCGTCGTCGTCGACACCGATTCCCGGCAGGTGATCGCGAAGGTCGACACCGCCCCCGCGCCCGGCCGGATCGCAGTCGACCCGACCACCCAGTCTGCCTACGTCACCCACGAGAAGAGCGACCTGGTGTCGATGATCGACCTGACCACCCACCAGATGATCAGGATTCCCGTGGGCGCCAAGCCCATCGGCATCACCGTCGACCCGACGATCCACACCGCCTACGCCACGAACATCGACGACGGCACCATCTCCGTCATCGACACCCGAAACTGCACCGTCATCAACACGATCGAAGCGGGCAGTGGCATCTCGGCCGTCGCGATCGACCCCGAGACCCACACCCTCTATGCCACCAACGAATCCGACAGCACCCTGCTGATCCTCGAAGCCTGAGACTCAGCGATCGGCGCAGGCTGAGCGGATCAGACGATGGCGGCGATCCGGTCGCCGACCTCCACGGTGGTGGCGGTGCCGGAGCGGCCGGCCAGATCCTTGGCCACCGCGGATTCGATCCGAGCAGCCCCTTCGGTGTTGCCGAGGTGGTTGAGCAGCAACGAGACCGACAGGATGGCGGCGGTGGGGTCGGCCTTGGACTGGCCCGCGATATCGGGGGCGCTGCCGTGGACCGGCTCGAACATCGACGGGTTCACACCCGAGGCGTCGATATTGCCCGAGGCGGCCAAGCCGATGCCACCGCTGACGGCGGCGGCGAGGTCGGTGATGATGTCGCCGAACAGGTTGTCGGTGACGATCACATCGAAGCGGCCCGGGTCGGTCACCATGTGGATGGTGGCGGCGTCGATGTGCTGGTAAGCCGTTGTCACATCAGGGAATTCGACCGCGACCTCGTCGACGGTGCGCTGCCACAGCGAGCCCGCGAAGGTGAGCACATTGTTCTTGTGCACCAGGGTGAGGTGCTTGCGGCGGGCCTGCGCGGTCGCGAAGGCATAGCGCACCACGCGCTCGATGCCGAAGCGGGTGTTGTTGGAGACCTCGGTGGCCACCTCGTGCGGGGTGCCGACGCGGATCGCGCCACCGGTGCCGGTGTAGGGGCCCTCGGTGCCCTCACGCACGACCACGAAGTCGATATCCGGATTTCCGGACAGCGGGCTGGTGACGCCAGGGTGTAGCTTCGACGGCCGCAGGTTCACGTGGTGATCGAGAGCGAAACGGGTCTTGAGCAGCAGCCCACGCTCGAGCACACCGCTGGGCACCGACGGATCGCCGATCGCGCCGAGCAGAATCGCGTCGTGCTGCTTGAGTTCGGGCAGCACCGACTCGGGCAGGATCTCCCCGGTGCGGTGGTAACGCGCGGCACCCAGGTCGTACTCGGTCTTCTCCACACCGGGCACCACCACGTCGAGCACCTTGAGCGCCTCGGCGATGACCTCGGGACCGATGCCGTCACCGGCGATAACTGCGAGTTTCATGAACTGCTCCGTTCGAAGTCGGTGGCGGATCGCGCCGGGGCGTTCGGCAGACGAGCGCTGCCCGGTCACGGCCCGCGCCGCCGGGATAGCAGCTGCGCGCCGCCACCGTGGGGTGACGGCGCGCAGCTGCCGATGTCCCGGCTCAGGCCGGGACGTCAAAACTCAGACCAGGTCGACCAGGACGACCTTGGACGCGCCAACTGCCTCAGCGATCGCGGTCTGCACCGCGGCCGGTACGTCGGCGTTGACACGCAGGACCACGGTGGCACCTTCGGCATCCACGTCCTGGCTCAGCTGCGCGGCCAGGATGTCGATCTCGGCCTCGCCCAGCAGCGTGCCGATCTTGCCGAGCGCGCCCGGCTTGTCGCTGTAGTTCAGCACCGCCAGGTTCAGGCCCTCGGCACGCATGTCGTAGTTGCGCCCGTTGATGTTGACGATCTTCTCGACCAGGTTCGGCTCGGTCAGCGTGCCCGCCACGTTCAGCGTCGAACCGTCACCGAACACGGCGCGCAGGTCGACGACGCTGCGGTGAGTCGGGCTCTCCGAGGCGGCGGTGACGGTGGCGGTGATGCCACGCTCCTTGGCCAGCGCCGGGGCGTTGACGAAGGTGACCTGATCCTCGACCAGCGCCGAGAACACCCCGCGCAGCGCCGACAGCTCGAGCACAGCCACGTCCTGCGAAGACAGCTCGCCACGAACCTGCACCTCGACGCTGACGGGCAGCTCGTTGGCGATGGCACCCAGCAGCGCACCCTGCTTACGCACGACATCGAGCCACGGCGCGACCTCGTCGTTCACGGCACCACCGGTGACGTTCACCGCGCCGGGCACGAACTCACCTGCCAGCGCCAGCAGCACCGACTTGGCGACATCGGTGCCAGCGCGGTCCTGCGCCTCCGAGGTGGAGGCACCGAGGTGCGGGGTCACGACGACCTGCGGGAGGTCGAACAGCGGCGAGTCGGTGCACGGCTCGGTCTCGAACACGTCGAGGCCAGCGGCACGCACGTGGCCGGACTTGATCGCGTCGGCGAGGGCCTGCTCGTCGATCAGCCCACCGCGCGCGGCGTTGACGATGATGACGCCCGGCTTGGTCTTGGCCAGGGTCGTCGCGTTGAGCATGCCCTTGGTCTCGGGGGTCTTGGGCAGGTGGATGGAGATGAAGTCGGCGCGCTCGAGCACCTCGTCCAGGGTCAGCAGCTCGATGCCCAGCTGGGCGGCGCGCGCGGGCGAGGTGTAGGGGTCGTAGGCGACGATCTTGGTCTCGAAGGCGGCCAGACGCTGCGCGAACAGCTGTCCGATGCGGCCGAGGCCGATCACGCCGACGGTCTTGCCGAGGATCTCGACACCGTTGAACTTGCTGCGCTGCCAGGTCTTCTCACGCAGGGTGGCGTCGGCGGCCGGGATCTGACGCGCGGCCGAGAGCAGCAGCGTGACGGCGTGCTCGGCGGCGGTGTGGATGTTGGAGGTCGGCGCGTTGACGACCATCACGCCACGCTCGGTGGCGGCGGGCACGTCGACGTTGTCGAGGCCGACACCGGCACGAGCCACGATCTGCAGCTTCTTGCCTGCCTCGAGCACCTCGGCGTCGACGGTGGTGGCGGAGCGCACGAGAATCGCGTCGGCGTCGGGCACCGCGGCGAGCAGGGCGACGCGGTCCGGGCCGTCGACCCAGCGAACCTCGACACCGTCACCGAGTGCGTCGACGGTCGACTGGGCGAGCTTGTCGGCGATCAGAACTACTGGACGGCCTGCTTGGCTCACAGTGGGGTACTCCTGGGGAAGAGAGGGGTCGGCAGTTACCGCCGCCCAGAATAGTCGGCCACCGCAGGCTGTCCTTACCCCCCTGCCCGAAAACCGGGTGAACGGTGGGCACGGTCACCCTTACCATCACCTCATGTCCTTGCGCACTGTCCCCGACTCGATGGACCCCGCCGTGGTGGCCGCCGTCGACACCGTGCTCGACCAGGTAGCGGCCGAGCACAACGTCGCGGTGCGTCTGGCCGTCGAAAGTGGCAGTCGCGCTTGGGGTTTCCCCTCGCCGGACTCCGATTACGACTGCCGTTTCGTCTACGTGGCCGGCCTCGAGACCTACCTCTCGCCGTGGCGCACCCGCGACGTGATCGAAACCCCGCTGATCGGTCTGCTCGACGTGAACGGCTGGGATCTGGCGAAGGCGTTGCGCCTGCTGGTCGCGGGCAACGCCGTGCTCGTGGAGTGGTTGATGTCACCGATCGTCTACCGCGGCGACGAGGCGTTTCGCACCAGACTGCGCGAGGTGGCGACCGAGGTGGCCGATCGCGACCGCATCGCCAGGCACTACCTGCACCTCGGCATGCGGCAGTGGGCGCTGCAGGCACAGAAGGGTGGCTTGAAGAAGGTGTTCTATTCGCTGCGCCCGGCGATGGCGTTGCGCTGGTTGCGCGAGCATCCCGGTGCGGCGGTGGCACCGATGCATCTGCCGACCCTGCTCGACCAGTGCGACCTGCCCGTCGACCTGGTCGCGGCGATCGCCGAACTGACCGAACTGAAGTCGAGGACCAGAGAGATGGGCACGGCCGCGCCGCCCGCCCTGATCGCGGCGTTCATCGTCGACGAATTCGAGAGGGCGACAACGGAGTTCGACTCGCGCGGCCCGCGTGACCTGACTGCGGCCAGGGCGATCACCGACGAGTTCTTCCGGGCCGAAGCACTACGGTAACCCCGTACCCGAGGCAACTACCCCGACAAAGCAGAAACTCCGCACCAACAGGTGCGGAGCTTCACATTCGTACGCAGTTCAGCGCAGAATCAGATGGCGCGAACGTCCTGAGCCTGGGGGCCCTTCTGACCCTGACCGACCTCGAACTCCACGCGCTGACCCTCTTCGAGGGACTTGAAGCCGGAGCCGCCGATCGCGGAGTAATGCACGAAGACGTCCGGGCCGCCTCCGTCTTGTGCGATGAAGCCGAAGCCCTTTTCGCCGTTGAACCACTTAACAACACCCTGTGCCATTTCAAAAACCTTCTGTAGATGAGCTAGGTCCTAATAGTCCGGCCCTGGTCTCGATGTCCACTGTGCCATGAATCTGCGAATTCCTCCACATCGCACTGTGCAAAGTGTGCGAACTGTGAGCAAGGCAACCCCTGGAGATGCTGCCAGCTGGTGCTGTCACAGAAGGTGACCCAGCCCGCAAATGAGGTGGATGCTGGGCGTATGCCGAGGTAGTTGCTCCATGGATGCCAGATTTGCTGGGACTACACACCAAACCGACTGGCACGCTTCACCATCGAGAACACTATGCATTAGTGACGCATCATCGTCAGCAGCCCTTTACATTTTCCAGAAACCCAGTACGGCAAATTCTCTACCAGCGTACTTTCCGAGTTCGTGAGGGATCGCACGCCTCACGGAAAATCACGCTAGGAGCTGACGGTGCTGGATATCAACCATTTCACTTACGGCTGGGTGACACCCCTGCTGGCCTATGTCATGTCGGTCATCGGGTCGATGCTGGCGCTGCGTTGCATGGTTCGCTCGCGCGCTTCCGGCATGCACGGCGGCTGGCTCACCGCGGCCGCGATCGCACTCGGTGGCACGGGTATCTGGGTCATGCATTTCATCGCGATGCTCGGATTTTCGGTGCACGGCGTGACCATCCGCTACAACGTTCCCGTCACCTTGTTCAGCGCCGCGGTCGCCATGGGTGTGGTGTGGCTCGGATTGTCCATCGTGGTTCGCCGTAGCTGGGACAGCGCCGCGCTGCCGGTGGGCGGCACGATCACCGGTCTCGGCGTCGGCGCCATGCACTACGCGGGCATGTACGCGATGAAGACCGACGCCGAGATCATCTACGACCCCGTCGTGGTCGCGGCCTCGCTGGCCATCGCGGTGGTCGCCTCGATCGCGGCGCTGTGGTTCGCCCTGCACATCCACGGCTTCGTCGCCACCATCGGCGCCGCCCTGCTGATGGGCGTGGCCGTCACCGGCATGCACTACACCGGCATGTTCTCGATGAGCGCGCACACCAGCGCCCACGTGGCCCATGCCACCGGCGCCACCGCCGCCCAACTGCTCACGCCGCTGATCGTCGCCATCAGCATGGTGACCATGATCCTGCTGATGCAGGTCGGCATCACCGAAGCCGAGGATCCCAACCTCACCCGGCCGATCCACAACCAGAACGCGAGCCGCTTCTGGCCCAGCGGCCAGAACTGAAACCTGTCAGACCCCGCTGCGAGAATGAGGAGGTAGGAGAAACACCGGCATGAGCTGCGGCTATGCCGATTCACGGGGGAGTTTTCAGATGATCGTCATCGCCGTCACCATTGCCTGTGCCGTCCTGGGCGCACTCAGCCTGTTCGCCGCCACCGTCGCCGAGACCCGGGCCAATCGCGCCTTGCACGACTCCCGCTCCTGCTTCGTCGGCGACGGCAACCCCACGAACTCCTTCTTCGCGCATCGAGCCCGGCACGACCGGCTGCACCGCCTCAACAATCAGCTGCTGATCGTGAGCGCGGTCGTCTCGCTCGCGGCGACGGGTTTCGCCGTCTACGCGGTGGCGGTCTTCTGATCAGGGGCCCATCAACTCCGGTACCTGCCGACCCTCATTCTTCGAACCGGTCTCCGCGACACGTGGGGCGTTCGGTTTCGAGGAGCCGATCGGCCGGTGACGGCATGGATATGCTCGCCCGACACGGTCCGCCCGGACCTGGTCAGCCGTGAGAACGGGGATTCGGTGCAGCCTTCGACCGTTCGCTGTACAGCGGAAGCCGTCACGGTCTTCGTGGCCACGATGGTCGCGGTGCTCGCGATCATGCTGCCGATCAGTTTCGCGTCGTTGGCGGCGTCGCTGCACGTCGACCTGCTGGTGTTCAACGTGCCGCGGGCGATGACCGGGGCCGCGTTCGTCGCGGTGATCACCGCCGCCGTCACCGTGGCCATCGGCAGCGTGCGAACGGCCCGCTGGACCGCACTGCTCGCCCTGGTCGGCATCCTGGTGAACCATCTGGCCCTGATCCCCGACAGCACCGACGGCCACCTCGACGGCTTGTCGCTACCCACCCTGAACTTCATCGACGCGCTGTTGGCGGGTGTGGTCGTCGGCGCGCTGGCGGTCGCGGTGTGGACCGAACCGCTGTTGCGCACCGTCTACCTGTTCGGGGCGCTCGGCGGCACCATCCTCGGCGACCTCACTCAGTCCCCTACCGACCCGAAGTCCGGCGGTTTCAGCGGCGCACTCGGCGGCACACTGCCCCTGTGGTTCATCGCGGCCAGCGTGCTCGCGCTCGCGTACTTCGCACTCACCACTTCGGCACCGTCCCGTTCGAACACCGAAACCGCCATACCCCTGGCTCCGGTGTTCGCCGCTGTCGTCGCCTTCACGTCGACCATCATCACCGCGCTCGCCGTGGCGTCCCACAAGACCAGCGCGACCTATCTGATCATCGCCTCGATCGTGGCCATCGCGACAGCCGTGGCCGCCGCGATGATCCTGTCCGGCCGCGACGGCATTCTGGTGGTGCTGATGAGCAGTTTCTCGGTCGCGGGCAGCCTCGTCATCACGCTGCCGCGCTCCGGGTGGGTCGACCTCGCGACCCTTGCTGCCACTGCCGCCGGTCTACTGATCGGCATGCGCCGCCCGCACCCGCTGGCGGCCGCCGCGAGCGTGCTCGCCCTGGCCTGCTTCGTCCTCGCCGCCGAGGTCTTCGCACCACCCGCTACCCTCACCGCCGCCCTCGGCTGCCTCGCTCTCGGCGGTGTCGCAGGGTATTGCCTCGGCACGTCGGTGCCGGTGAGCCCGCGTGCGGAACCGTCGGCCTGGCGATCCTGTTCGTGCCGTCGATCGGAGTCGCCCTGAGCGACAGCGATTTCGGCCAACTCGCCTACTCGCCCTCCTGGTACCGCACCTCGGAGGTGGATCGCGGCGTCGGGCCCGGCACCGTCGCGATCACCGTCGCCCTCGGCTGCGCAGTCGCCGTCTTCGCCCTGCTGCGCCACCGCTCGGCACCACCCGAAACCGTCAGCCCCTAGCCGGTTCCCACCCGTATTCCGAAAACGCCTGGCCCTCCATCACCATGCCGATGCCGGCCCGGCAGTAGTCGACGATCTCCTCGGGCAACGCATCGGGCTCGAACCATCCCAGTTCCGAACACTTTTCGAGCTCACAGTTGGTGACCGTGCCGCCCCATCGGCGCACGGTGAAGAACATCTGCACCCGCTCGTCACTGTGCAACACGTGCGCGAATTCCACATCCCGAGCATCGATTTCGATCCCGACCTCCTCCCTGGCCTCCCTGATCAGCCCCGCCACCGCCGACTCCCCCGCCTCCAAGTGCCCCGCGGGCACATGGAACAGCCCATCCCCGAACCCCGTATTCGCCCTGCGCCCCAACAACACCCGACCCCGTGCGTCGAGCAACACCAGATGAACCCCAACGGGCACCCGATACTTCGCCATCGTCACCCCTCCTGATCGAATTTCCCACCCTAGAAGTTCGAGACCACGCCTGCCGCAGATGTTTTCGGGGTATACCCACATCATGAGTTTCCCGGTGTCCTTCGGGTTCGCCCAGGTCGGTCTCCTGGCCCTGATCGCCCTGGCCGTCGCCCTCCTGGTCATGGCCGCACTGTCAGCCACGCGCCGCCGTGGCCCAAAAGCCGTTCTCGGCCGCGCGATCCCCGGCGCCGCCATCCTCCTGGTAGCCGTCCTCCTACTCTGGATCGCCACCCTCCTACAGACCTACCTAGGCCTCACCGGCGAAATCAAAGCCGCGCACGTAGTCGCCAAACCCGTTGCCGGCCAAGAACACCAACTCGACCTCGTCCTCACCCAGTTCGACGAAGACGGCAACCCGGGCGAACCGACAACCCACCGCATCGAGGGCGACCTGTGGGCCCTCCAGTCCAACATCGTCGAACTGGAACCCTGGGTCAACGCCCTCGGCTTCCACTCCGGCTACAAACTCACCCGCCTGTTCGGCCAACGCCTCGACGGCAAGTCCCCCACCCAAGACCACACCTTCCTCAACGGCGGCGACCGCGACTTCTTCGAAGACATGAACGAAAACCGCTGGTACACCTCCCCCTTCATCCGCTCCACCTACGGCAACGCCACCATCGCCACCCCCGGCGAATACGACGTCTTCATCTCCCGAGACGCCATCAAGGTCCGCCAGACCGAGAGCTAAGGCGCCCCGAAGACCTGCACCCACTGCGGCCCCTGCGCACCGAACCCCACCCCGATCCCGGTGTCGACCAACTGACAGTTCACCATGTTGGCCCGGTGCACCGCATCACCCATCCACCCGGCCACCACGTCCTGCGCAGTCTGCTGCCCACCGGCAAGGTTCTCCGCGACAACCTGCGAAGGCACATACCCCACAGCCGCCACCCGATCAGCCGTGGTCAGCCCCTCAGGCGAGCTGTACCCGAAATACCCCCGAGCCGCCATGTCATCGGCATGCCCCTGCGCCGCAGCCGCCAACCGCGGATCCTCCCACAAGGCCCCACACCCCTGCAACCCCCGTTCGGCATTGACCAACTCGAACACCTGCGCCCGCACCGTCCCCACATCCTGTGTCGGCGCCACTTGTGTACCGGGCTCCGCCGACCCAGGCGGCACCTGATCTGCCGACCCCGATGACCCGGCCCCAGCCGACCCCGCACCCGCCGACCCGAACGGCAGAATAGGCAACGGGAAGGCCGACGCCCCCGCCGCAGGAATAACCAACGCGGCCGAAACCATGACCAGGATTCTCCGAAGACGCTTCACTGCTCTCAGTCCTAGTCCCGACCCAGGCTGACAAGGCAATATCTATAAAGATCCGTCACCAAGGGTATGAGACAACCCCGCATTCCCCGACCCCCCAAACGATCACAATCCACCGTCCACCCTCGGCGATCGTGACCTCATAGGCATTGACGATCAAGACCCTGTTTGCGCGTCATCAGCTCCCAACAGCACATTCTGCGGCAACCACGCCCCGTCCCCAGCCGGGAGTTCCCCGCTGTGAACCCCGAGGTCCCTGCGAGCGCACTCATAGAAGTCATTCCGCCTGAGACCCGCCGCTTCGAACGCGCGAATGTAGTCCTCGTGGCTCATCTCCCGCCCCAGCGCGACAAGGCTCGCCTCCCACACCGCCTTGTTCCACAACCGTGCCGCCGCAACAGCTTCCGCTGAACCGAGCAACAACACCATCTCCCACTTCAGCGTGTTCTCGGAAGCAGCCTCAGCCAGCATTTGCGCACCCTCCTCCAGCTGGACTCGCTCAGTCGAAAAGCTCTCCCGCTCGGGTGGCAGTCACTGCCTGTATCAGCCAGGCGTTGAGCTGATCGAGGTCGGCGGTTTCGGCCAGCAGTTCGCGCTGAGCGGCAGAGAGCTCGATTCCACGACCGGTAAGCACGGTCAGCACCGAACGCGCGATTCCCTGAGCGACGCCCTGCTCGAGGCCCTGTGCACGCAATCGCTGGGCAGATTCCGAACGGAAGAACGACAGATCCGTATCCATTTTGTCCCTCCAGAGCTGGGCGGCGTCGGTGTGCGAGATTCCCTGTTCGATCAGTTCGGCGGAGAACTCTGTCTCATCGTCGCACCCACGCCTACTTCGGAAACTGAGAACAGTCGCCTCGAACCCGGAGACGCTCGCGTATGCACCTGGGCGAATGAACGATGTCCCGCCTCGTCTCGTGCGGATGTACTTGATCCAGAACGCGGATCACTCCGCACGACGAGAGGTCAGGCAGATGTCCGAACGCGATATGGCCATGATGTACGCAGCACACGATGCCTTCCGGCGCGATCTCCGAGCACTCGCCGCCGCCCCGGAACTGGAGCGCTGGAAGCAGTTTCGCACCCAACTCGCCGTCCACCACACCGCGGAAGACGTTGTGCTCTGGCCGAGCCTGCGCCGCCGCGGCGTGGACGCAGAGCTGGTCGAGGCGATGGCCGCCGAACACGACCGGATCGATCCGCTTCTCGCCCAGGCGAACCGAGCCTTCGACACCGCAGGCCCGGAGGCCGCGCGACCAACGCTCGTGGCACTGTCCGAACTCTTGCACAACCACCTGCAGCACGAAGAGCAGGAAACCCTGCCCTTGATCAACGATCAAGAATGGTCGCAGCTCGACCGAGAGATGCGCCGCCGCATCGGAATTCGCGGCATCCGTTCCTATTACTCGTGGCTGCTGCGCGATATCGAGGGCGAACGCCGCCGCAGCACACTGTCCGCTATTCCCGGCCCACTCCGGCTGATGATCTCGTAATCGCGCAAGGGTTTCGGTTCGGGCAGCGTCCGGAACAACAACCAACTCACGGCGGGCATCACCACGTTCTAAGCGCAACGCCGCTCGCGTTGATGGGCGCCAAGTCGTCGCTCCGTACCCTTCGCGGCGAATTGAGCGCGTGGGCGACTCACACGAACCGATTCGTGAGGAATCCACCGCTCGGATCAGTGGCTGTGCCTACGAGCGTCGCCCTGTCGAGGTAGCCATTCATCAGCTCGCAAGACACCTCGGGAACCAGGAGGCACGAATGGCATGCTGCAAGGTTCCTCGCTCCGGCACCGGTGGCCAAAGATTCCAGGCAGACGGGATCCGCTGCACACCATTGGGAACGTTCAGTCGCGGCTTCGATAACTGCCAGCATGTTTTCTACTGTTCCCCGCGCGCACAGGCCACCTAGACTGCCGGCTGAGTCTGCGGTCGCAGTGTAGAGCAAGATTCCGGCTTGGCCAGGCTCGGTGTACAGGCGCTCACGAATTGAGGACGCAGGATAGCCGGTGTCGATCGCGAGCTCATTCAGTACCGCGTGCGAAAGCGAATGGATCAGCAGTTCGCGGGGCGATACCGGTTGTACATTTTCTACCCACTCAGGCGCGGCGACTTGAAGCGATTGGTTCAGCAGCGAAACGCGAGAGCGGGCAAATGCGGACTGCTCCCATTGCGCGATCGCCTTTTCGTCAAGACGGAGGAAGATCCCTTCCCCGAGCACTTCGATGGCGGGGAGCCATCCAACCCGTTCGGTTGAGAGCTTCGCGCGTGGCGCCTTCGATTCCCCGGTAGAAACGGCCACTCGTGAGAAGCCTTGCAGGGCTCGGACCTCACGCAACTTCGACACCTTCGAAACGATGCCGAGAATATGCCCGGCGTCCGTAGCGGATTCGACGATGTGAGGCTCACATACGAAGGTTTCGAAGCCGTCTTCCTCAGCGTGCTCGCGGCCCAATGCACTGTACTCGTCGCGCCGAAGCTGTAGAAATGCTTCGCGCCCATTGGGTTCCTCCTCCGACTGTCGACGAACGATCTCTTTCAGTTCATCGAGGTCAACACCATTCGTTCGAGCGAGTATCTCGAGCACCGCGTCGAGGTCGGTGCCAGCCAACTTTTCGAGGGTGGAGCGGCTCCGCTCGAGCAGTTCCTCGGCTGGGCTGACAGCGTGATCGAGAGTGAGCGCAGATCGGACATCCGCGAACCACACGTTGGACGCGCCGCGTTGGAGGCCCACGAGCGATTCCGAGCATGCATCATCGTCGCGCCCCAGCCAGGGGGATGATCCGCTGCAGCGCTTGGTGAGCGATCCGCGACCCAGCGCTCCTTCGAGAGTTCGCGAGACCCCACACGTGCAGGTGACGGTCACCCCGGCGAGGGTCGAGTTACGGGAGTCCGTTCTCAACGAGAGTGAGTGTTTCTCTGCGGATTCGCGTACTGCTCCGCGATGGACCCAGGAATCGTAGGGGAAGTCCTCGATGTGACCGTTGATACAGCACGCCACGAATCGAGAGGGGACGAGTCGCGCTGTGATGCAATGACGGCACTTGTTGATGTACTCGCCCTTGCCGTCCTTATCAGCGACACGCCAGAAACGGTCGAGGCGTGAACATTTCGGACAGTGCACCCATTCAGGGAATCGGACCATCGGCACCATCCCGGCGGCCCCGGGTGGCGCAAAAAGGCTGGTGGCGCCCAATGAGCGACTGAGCCGCGGTTCGTGAATTCGATCGGACTCCTTTGTGTTCCACAGGTCGAGCCCTGCGATCATGAAGCTCTCGGACTCCACGGGAATGACTGAGCCGACTCCGAAAGTGGTGATCAGCTGTGATCTCCGCACGGTTGTCTTGACCGGTGGCGGGTTGCCGCGCTTGAGTTTCTTCGTAACTGGCGGCACCGTCAGTCCTTCCGCTTCAGGTATTTGACGTAGAGGGCGGTCTCTGCGTCGACATCGCGCATGCTGGTCATGGTGGGCCATGGAGCGCCGCGAACTGGAAAACTTCCCGCACCGACATCCTCCGCCGGATCGATCAGTGGTTTGTCGCCCACTCGTGTCGTCGCGTTAGGTGGCCGCATTGACCCGTAGCGCTTGACTGCATCGAGACCGGCTTCGTTCTTCCACCGTGCGAGCAACTCACGCAGTTGTTCGCCGAATGGGCCTGCCTCGGCCGGGGCAATCCGGACTGCCCGAGCGACCAAACAGTCGATGACTTCCTCGATTTGGCTCGAGTAGTCGGCGACATTCTCGGCCGATTCATCGGTACTCAGTTCCGGAATCATCAGGCGAGTCGATGCGACAAGCACGCCGTGGCCAGCACGATCGCGAGCGCGAGGAGCGAACGGCGTCGCTGTCGTCGATTCGATTTCACGGTACAGAGCACGGTGGAACGGGATGAAGGAAGCGTAGTGCGAACTGTCCCGGGATCTCTGGCTATTCAATGCCGTGATCACTAGGCCGGGGTTGCGACGACCAACGCGGCTGGTGGACTGGATGTACTCGGAGGTGCTTTGGGGCTGACCCGCGACCACCATGAGACCGAGTCGGTCGATGTCGAGGCCGACCGAGATCATGTTGGTGGCAAGGGCTACGTCCGGGCTGCGGGAGTCCGGGTAGTTGGTCTCGAGCCGCGCCATCGAATTGGGGATCTCCATCTGGTCGACGCGCGATGTGAGCTCAACAGGCTCTTGAGAGATCTCCCGGACGGATCGTTGTCGTCGAGCAGCGAGGACTTCCATTCGGTCAGGGACGTCGTCGAGGACCTGTAGATATGCCGATCCAAGTACTCGTAGGGCGTTGAAATAGCCGAGTAAAGTCCAGTAGCTGTCACGTACTTCATCGGGCGAGTCCAGATCGCCGACCGCCTGGAGCAGAACTGAGTAGATACGGACAAGCAGAGTGGACTGGCTCGTTCCGGGGGCCATCACTCCGACGTAGCGCCGCGTACCCTTCTCCTGCGTGGATGCATTCACAGCGAAATAGTTGTCCGACGGCGTGAGCCCGGGCGGCGGGAATTGTGCTGTGCCCCGGTCGAATACAGCACGGACCTGCTGTGCGGCACGACGGACAGTCGCGGTGGATGCAAGGACTTTGGGCCGGCCTTTTCCGGTGCATGCCATATCGACCGCCGCTTCGTTGATACCCACGATCGTGCCGAGCGGTCCAGAGATCAGGTGCAGTTCGTCCTGAACGATGAGGTCCGGACGGGAGTCTGCAGGGCCGTTGGTACTGAGGAGCAGCCCCACCTCGCTCTTCCACGTCATGAGTGCGAACTTGTCGACGGTGCTGATGATCAATGACGGACGATTGGCGTAGACGTCGGAATCGAGAACGTACAACGGAAGCCCGTCTCGGAAATCGCAGCCGGATTCACGACACGCGATGGTCATCGACTCGCCGGATGCGTCGTAATGCTTGTGAGTCAACTGGACTCCGCACCAGGGGCATCTCACGAGCTGCATGGGCGTAGAGCCCTGGACGTGCTCGCCGTCGGCGATCTTGCGGAGGATCCCCCGCGCTTCTTTCGTATTGGCTGGAGTCGCCGCGTTACCCACCCAGAGACCAAGCGAAATCGGCGCCGCGTTGGGAAGTTCGGTGCGGCGCACGAGCTCCAGAGCACAGATGAGGCCGCCTGCGCGCTCGAACTGTTGCCGGGTCAGGAGTCGCAGTGTGTACCGCATAATCGCGGATACGCCGCCGTTGTCTTCTCTCCGAAGCCGTCGGAGCAAGATGGTAAAGCCGATACAGCCGAGGTACGCCTCGGTCTTGCCACCACCCGTGGGAAACCAGAGTAGATCGGCGACTTCGCGGTCGGGGTGGCCCGGGTCGGAGAGCGCGGGAATATTCATGAGGATGTACGCCATCTGGAATGGACGCCATCGTTGAGTCTTGGGTACCTCACCTCGTGCGCGGTCCTGTGCATGACGCTGGTCCAGCATCGCACGATTCATCAGTCGAAACGCTCGGTCGCCTGCAGGATCGTCAAGAGCCTTGATGCCGGCCCGTATCCGGCCGGCGCACTCCGCGGCTCTGTCCATGTGTTCGAGCGCCACGGATCGATGTACGGGCGTGTCCATGTTCTCGGCATCGATGCGTCGGGTCGATATCCATCGCTCATAGGCATCTGCCATCGCATGGAGTTGCTTGCGGTCGGAGGAATCGGCGAGCTGATCCATCCGGAGGTCGTACCGGCCGAAATCGTCCTGCTCGTCGCCGCCTGCCGGACGTGCGAGATGCACTTCCTGGCTCGGAATGAACGTCGTCCAGATCGTGTCGGGGGTGGTCGCGTCCTCGTCCCAACTTGCCGCACAGCCATGGCCAATGGCCAAGACCGGTTCGTTACGGTAGAGAAATCGTGATGAGCGATCATCGGCATCGTCACTCAAGCGCGAGGGATCGATGCTGCGGTCGACGAATCCACCTTGTGGCGCGGAAACATTGATTGTCGGCCGAAACCACGACAATCCATCAATCGCCCCTGAGGTGTCGGTGCGGGTGTGACCGTTGACGAGGGAAAGTGATATCCGCACCTGCCCCGTAGCGGTTGGGGCACGAACCACACCGACGATCCGCAGCAACTCGCCTTCTGCGACTGGCTCATCGATCCGACCCGCCGTCGTGCTGTCGATCACGACATCCGTATCTGTCGCTACCTCATGCGGATACCAGACGTTCTCGAATTCCTTGTACTTTCGTGCGGACGCACGGATCGTGATCCGAGGTGTATCCGCGGAATCAACGGTGAATGTGAGTCCGACCGACGAGGGCTTGTGCGCGTGAGAGAGCGAAACGGCAACTTCGGTTGCAGTGTCGTCGGCGATGCTCCCTGCTTCTCCGTCCGCGTCCTCCGACAGGCCGGGTTTGTAGATGTCCGACAAATTCTCGACTCGCGGATACAGCACGCCGACGATGATCCGATTGAGTGGCGGTTCGTGCAGCGGTTCCGGCTCCCGCGGACCCATCAACTCCTCTTCGAGCGAGTCGACGAGGCTGTCGCGGGCCTCATACCAGGGAGCGAGGTCTTCGGCCATCAGTCTTCCTTCCTCCACACGACCGTAGCGAACCCCAACGGCCGTGGCTTGATCCAGAACGATGTGCCCTCGGTCGCGTTCCAGCAGGTTTCGGCGCCCTCGAGGGGTACCGAGCCGAGGTCAGGCCAGCCGGTCGTATGGCCGGACTTGCCGATAGCTTGTGCGAGGCTACGTCCGAAGTCTTCGGTCGTCGAGCCGACAGCATGGCCGTCGAGGAGACAGCGGTATGCGGGCCACTCCGCACCGCCGGTCGACAGCCGTTCGAAATTGAGTGGTTCGGAATGTCCCCTGCTGCGCAACGCTTTCTGGCCTTCCTCACCCCCGACAGGTCGTTCCGACTGTAGATGGTGGGGCTCGATCGCAACTGCCGTGGCCTTCTGCGTCCGCGGGTGCGGCTGATAGAGGAATCCACCGCCGGGCAGCCTGCGAGTGAACGGAGCTTGCTGATTCAAAACGACCACTTTCTGTCGTCCCCGGGACAGCGCGACGAGCAGCAGCTCGTTCTCCGGCGTGCCTTTCATAGGCCTGAGCATGGCCGACGAACCCGCGACTGCAACGTTGTCGAATTCAAGGCCCTTCGATTGGTGAATCGTGGACACCCTGACCGTGTCTCCGCCCTCGACGTTGAACCAGGGCTCTACCGGGTCTATTCCACGGGAAAGTGCGCGCGCGAATGACCGCCAATCGATGAACGAACCAGCGTCGGTCGCGTGCACGATGTCACGGAAGGTGCCTTCAGACAACGGGCGATTCTGTGAGACAAACTCATTGAAGATGTCTCGCGTAAACGGCTTGCCTGACGTGAACTCCCACAATTCGGCTACCCAGGGTGCGACGCTGCGTTTTCGTCCAGGACTCAGCCAGGTACAGGGAATTCCGGCGCGCCCGAGCGCGTCGAAGAGCCAGACGACATCGGCGTTGGTACGAGCTAGAACAGCGGTCGACCCCTTCCACACCCTCGCCCCTGGGGCCAACTCGTCCAGGCCCATCTGGGTGAGGTCGGAAACCAGTTCGTCGAGTAGCGCGGTTCTCGTCGTCGAGTCCGCCTCACGAAGGAGACGTTCAGCGCACACTACGTCACGTGCCGACTTCCGTTGCGCTCGATAGTTGTTCTCGAGGAGGAAGATCTCGGTGATCGACCGCTCGGCGAGTGCCTCTATGAGCGCATCCCACGCCGACCGTTCGCTGTCGGTTGTTTCTTCGTCGTCGAGGAAGTCGTAGATCGATTGAAGGGGATCGCCGAAGATGGTGACGCCCGAGGTGGCTGGAAGGGCATCGATAATCGTCAGCAACAGTTCGCGTCGGACCGCGGAGAGGTCCTGTGCCTCGTCGACGATGAGGTGTACAACATGATCGAGTTCGCCATCGTATTGATCCCGAAGTTGCCGAGTTGCGGCCTTGATTCTTCCATCGAAATCCGGTGCTGCCGAGCCCGATTCGCTGAGTTCGGTGTCGGTGATCTGCCAGGCAAGCGAATCGAGTGTCATAGCTGCAACTTCGCTCCGGTAGTCGTCATCTGCCGATGCAAATGCATCGAAAGCCGCCCGAACAGCCGCTCGAGAGAACGATACAAAGATGATCTGGTCGTCCGAGTCGGTATCGATCTCGGAGTCGAGCCTCTGGATCAGTCCCACGCTTGTCGCGGTCTTGCCTGCACCGGGTCCGGCAACGACGATGCGGCGGGCATCGACGTCACCGGAGATCACCCGTTGCTGGAACTCATCGAACTCCACTCTGTATCAGTCCTCTTCGGCGTTGATCACATCGCGTTCGAACGACTCGTAGGCGATACTGTCGCCGAACTCGACGATGTTGTCGAGGACGTTGACGACGAGAACTTCCTCGCTGCCGCCGTTCTTCGGGCCGCGCATTCCGCGACCGACCATCTGGAGGTACCGTGCCTTACTCGAAGTGGGGCGAGTGATGTAGACGGCACGTGTCTTGGGAGCATCGAAGCCCTGAGACAGGACGTTGTAGTTTGTCAGCACCTTGAGATCACCCTTCTTGAACCGCTCGATCGTGACCCGTCGATCGTCGGGACTGGTGTCATTATCGATCGACGCTGCCGGTCGGCCCCGCAACGTCAGGAGGGTGGCAAGGGTCTGTGCATTCTCAACAGACGCGGCGAAGACGACAATCGGCCAATCCTCTGGCAGATCGATGACGGAATTCACAATCTTCTGTGTACGCTCCTCGTTCTGACCGAGTCTGCGTTCTGCACCTTTGGGCAGCCAGTATTTCTCCCTGAAGTCTTCTAGCTCAGAGGGACTTAAGTCGATGTTGACACCGTGCAGAATTTCGAGCTGTGCGCGTGCGAGCACTCGGTCTCGCTGAAGTCGGCGCTGGGGAACTTCTTCGCCGAAGACACCCTCGTCGAGGAGGTTGTTGTCGAATCGGTTGAGTAGTCGCTGTGTTTCAGCGCTGTCGTCCCGCCCACGAAATGGCGTTGCGGTCAGCCCCACGAGCGGTCGTGTACGTTCGTAAAATCCTCGTCCTGCCCAGTTGAGAATACTTGTGTAGGAACGCGTTACAGCTCCATGCGCTTCGTCGATGATGACGAGGGAACTGTCCGCGAGCCAGTCGAATTCACTGTTGCCCAGTGCATTTAACAACAACTTCTGCCATGACGCGACGACGACCTGTATGCCTCCGAGTTCCTCCTCGGCGGAGTAGTTGGCCCAGAATCGGCTGAGGATTAGCTGGGTGTCGTGTAGGCCTTTAGCCCGCCAGAGGAAGGACCAAGTATCGATAGCCTGCTCGCAGAGTTCTTCCCCGTCTGCGATCCACAGGATGGGTCCGCGCACCGCACCATCGGGACCGAACTGGTTCGCGGCGATGGCCTCGATTACCGTCTGAACAGCCACGCGTGTCTTGCCGGCACCAGTGGGTAGGGAGATGATTCCGCGACGAGGGCTGCCATCCGTCCCGCGAATCAAAGCGCGGAGCCGCTCGGACACCGCCTCCTGGTAGTCGTGCAGCTCGGACAGGATGGCTGGTCCGTCGATGTACTCGGTTGGCTTGTTTCGCAGTGGAGCCTTCGTCCCTGCCCATTCCTCGCTGAAACCGCGTTCCCGCACCCAGTTTCGGGTGGTGTGTGAACCTGACCACCGAGACGGAGGACTGATGGGTAGGCCGGACGGGTCGACCCGGCACGCACGCTCAAGGGCTTTTGTTCCAAGCATGCCGATACACAACTGAGCTAGTGCGGCACCATGTGGTGATACCTCGCCGTTTCGCTCGAGGTAGCTGAGCGCATCTGCAGGGATCAGAGCCCGCAGTCGTTCCTCGCCTGCGAACTCAAGGAGTCGTGCCGCATCGTTCGGCGCATTGCGGACCTTCAACAGCTTCTTGTTGTTCTTGCGGTCCGCGAGGTTCCTCAGCCGAGCCTCGACAGCCTCGTCGGAATCATCGAGTCCAAGACTCAAGAGTGACTGTTTCAGGATCTCACGGTCGTTCGTGCCGGTGACCAGGAGCATATCGCCATCTCGCCCCCATGCGACATCGATGCGAACCTCCGGACGGCCTGCGATGGCGGCAACCTTGTTCAGGGACAGGCACTTCTGCACGACGAGGTCATCTGGATCGATGTCGAGGTCGTCCTCGCGAAAGACGTCGAAGAGTTCAGTGAGCCCGGAAGGCTCCGCACTCGATTCGTACGAGTAGGTGACAGGCAGTGCATGGTCAAGGCACCCCCAGTTTGCCCGGAGGATCACTGCATCCTCTGGAGTATCTACCTGAAGACATGGAATTCCGAATGTCGAAAACTCACGGAGGTTCTCAGCTGTGGTGGCCACGGCGATCTCGCCAGCAGGCACTTGGACCCACCCCAATGGGCCGGAGCACCACAGAAGTTCAGGTGCGGAATCGGGTTTCAGATATGCCCACCATGCGTACGCACGGCCGACCATCGATCCGTCTTTTCGCTCGACATGCTTGCCGACGATCCACTCGAAACGCTCACTCGTGAGGCTCTCAAGATCGGTGAGCAGTTGAAGACGGTCGGCGACGTCGTCACCGATCTCGATACCCGATAGAACAGGGAGAAGACCCTTAACCTCAGGATACGTCTCCTCAATAGCCGGTGCGAACGCCTGATCGACGGGGACTGGACCGAGAACAGTGGGAAGGAGTCCATGCTCACGAACCCACCACAGTTCCGGCGCGATGAAGCGGCACGGCTTGTTTACTGAGGGATGGCCAACACGGATCAGCGGATCCTCAAGGGTCCTCAGAACCTCGCATGTCAGCGCGGTGCGGTTTGTTTCCGAGAGGGCAGGTAGACATTGGAGCGGACCCAGAACGGAACGGTGCGAGGTAATACGAAGATCTTCCCGCTGGCGGGGGCCGAGACACATCTCCTTTGCGATGATGTCGGTCGCAGTCTTCCAGTACGTCGTGAACCACTCCTCGTTCTGCGTGGCATCATCCATTGATCTCCGCTTCGGAGCGGTGTAAACGCCAAGCAAGCCCAGGATTTCAGTGTCGGAAGCGTGATATGACCGATCTACTAGGAACTTGGCGTCACTCTTCCGATCTTCCAGGAGGTCCTCCGGGATATACATGTTCTCGGGATAGACCCAGATACCCTTCCCGTTGCGCACCTTGACCAGCCGGTGGGCCTGTCGCTCGAGGATCCGTTCGAAGCCCTCCGCGACCGCGTCACCGCCGGAACCACGCATCGCAGTCCACAGAGCATCGAAATCGACATCGGCCCTCGTTCTGAGATCCGTGAGGAGCTGGAGCATCTCACCGCTGTCATCGAACGTGGCGATCCCCAGCGATTCCAACGCGGAGACGGTCGACGGGCGTGCCGTAACGTCCTTGTCGATAAATGCTGACCCCTTTTGGGCGGCGTCAGACCGGATGAAGCATCGTCCTGGCAGCGGCTGCTGGAGCTCTCCGTTCTCGAGGAGGACAATTCGAGAGTCTCGTACGTCACGAGCGACGTTGTCACGAAACTTCGCCTCCACGTGTGTAGGCATCTGAGCCGCGATTTCGATCGCGACAGAGGAGCTTCTCGGGCTCTTGTCGGCAACCGCCGCGTGGAGCCAATCCAGGACTCTGCCCTCGGCGCGCGGGTCTTCGTCCGTCAAACGTCTGACCTTGGCGCGGCGCTCTCGCGTGAGGCAGTCGGGGTGGACCCAGACGTCGCGTTGGGTAGCCACGGACATCCAAGGTTTGACCCAACCCATCGCAGGTTCGGGAATCATTTGGATCGACGTGGGAGAACGTAGCTCGCCGTCAAGGGTAGGGATCGACCGAGTTTCCCGAAGACGTTGCATCACAGGTTCATTCAGTACGGAATCCGCCCAGCTCCTTGTCTCCCGATCACGGGAGGGAAGGACGTCGATGTAACGTCCGTACGCGCCTTCCCGGACGAGTTCGATCCGCGCAGCGTCGACAAGTTCAGGCACGACCTCGGTCAGAATCTCGTAGTTGAAACGGCATTCAATGACGTTGATTCGGTCGTCGGAGAGTTTCCACGGGGCGTTGAGCCGCCCGCTCAGCGTGACTTTCGAATCGACCGGAAAGTACGCGAACAGGCGACCCACACCGGTGGCACCGGTCGCGGGGACCGCCCAGGAAACGAGGACAGCATCGCGGCGTGCCGCGTAACCGGCAGACTCGAGGGCCTCTGGCGACGGATGATGGAGCTTCGAGACGACCAACCAGGTCTGCTCACCTTCCTCGGTAGCCAGAACCACCCGTTTTCCAGTCCGTCTCGTTGAGATCGTCCGATCAGCGGCGCCGAACTCATCGCGGAGGCGGAGTTGTTTGACGCGAGGCGCAAAGAGATTGAACGAAGGGTCGAACTCCGAGATCTCCTCGGAAAGCTGAATGGCCACACCGTCCTTGAGTGGAACCTTCACAATGGTGGCTGCCCAGAGCGAAAGCTCCTTGAGAATCGAGTCGCTCGCGAATTCGATTGTCGGTTCGAGCACCCAGGCGAGGCGGAGCGATGGAACCTCTGCGAGATCGAAGTGTCGCCCTGTCTCGACCGTCAGCCGCTTCGCTGATTCGGCGCGGCTGAACTCGAAAGAGATCGACTGGCTGAAGATCTGGGGGCCGTCAGAGATCCCACTGATCGACTTGAAGCCGAGCCCGAAGCGGCCGATCTCCCCGCCCGACTTGTTCGAGAGATGCGTGTAAAGGAGTGCACGCACACCTGTGTCGACGAACGGGTGTCCCTCGTTGGCTACGTACAACGTCTCGTGGGTGAGGATAACCTCGATCCGGCCTCCCCCCTCAGGGAGCGCATCGGCCGCGTTCTGAACCAACTCCTGGATCTGTTTGCGCCCGTATCCGCCTTCTGCGATACCACGTTCCTTACCGGCGTCCTCGGCGATCCGATCCGGGTCTTTCCGATACACCTCGATGCAAGTGGTGTGGTACTTGTTGACCAGGTTGACCAGGCTCGGGTCCTGACGGGACCACTGGGCGGTATTCATCGGGTCCTCCGAGCGTCGGGGAACTCAAACACCTCGTACTGCCCATCAATCAGATCAGTCATCGAACTCCCACCTGCGCGCTAACCCCTTAGTCGACGATAGGAGGTTTGGCTCCCCCGCTTTGCGGGTAACAGTATCGGCTCGGTACGACCAGTTGGAAGTGAGTCCGATAGTTGTTATCCGGTCGATGTGGGCTATCGGTGGGCAACGGCGGTTCGCTACACCCTCAGCTGAACAGCAGGCCCATCCGCTGTAGGTGATCGAGTGGAGCCGAGTCACGGGTGTCGGTCCACGGACGGTCGACGACCTTCACCGCTTCCTCGTGGCTCACCTGACTCCCCAGTGCGGCAGACAGCACGTGCAGCGCCAGAACAGGGGGAATCGCGTTGCCGATCTGCTGCGCGACATCACTGCCCGACCAGGGATAGTCGATCGGAAAAGTCTGCAACCGACCAGCCTCGGCGAGACTGAAGCGGGGACAAGGAAATCCGGTGCTGTCGACGATTTGGTTCCGCGAGACCTTCCCGGTGACGGTTGCCGAGGGTTGCCACGAACTGCGACGCCCGCGCACCTTCGGGTCACCGCCAGTTCCGTAGTTGGAGATGACCTGAAAGTCGTAGCCGCGATTCAGCGCGGCGCCCATCGTCTCCCAAGGCAGCAACGTCGCGTCACCGTCCGCTCGGTCAACGCCCTTGCGATAGGGACGATGAGTCGCGGTCGGCAGTTCTGGCTCGCTTCTCAGTCTCGCGATCAGGATGGCGCGCCTACGCGTCTGCGGTGCGCCGAACTGTTCGGTGCGCAAGACTTCGGCGGTGACTCGATAGCCGATTCCTTCCAACACGCTGCCCATACGTTTCCAAATGGGCAGGACTGCCGGAACTTGTTCCAGCACAATAACTTTGTATGGGTCGCCGCGATGGTACGCCTCGAGAGCCCACCGCAGCGGTTCGAGAACGAGACCAGTCCTCTCGTCTTCGAGACCGGCAAGATCTTCGGACACGTTGTCGTTGGCACCCATGCGGTCGACGAAGTCCAGTACCTCGTCCAGCGCTTTGCGGCCTGCCCCGGAACCCGCGACCGTGAAGGTCTGGCAAGGTGGGCCTCCAGCGAGAATCCACGCGCCCGGTACGTCCTGCGGTCCGAAGTGACGCACATCGTGAGGGCGATCGTTCAAGCCCGCGGCACCCCTGGTCGCGCAGGCATTGCGGTCCCACTCGAACCCGTAGACATCAAGACCCAGCCAACGCGCTGCAACATCCAGCCCACCTGGTCCGGCGAAAAGGTCGACCATGTCCGCGCAGCGTGGCAGCGACGGCTCGCGTTGGTCAGTGGGCATGACACGAGATCCTAGCGAGAGCGAGGGGGCCCGGGAAACCGCGAGTTAGCGAGGTGAAAGGGCTGACCTCAATGCGCCGCCGAGCGCATGCGCGAACGGAGGCGGCGTTGCGTTGCCGACCTGGCGATACCTGGCCGTCTTTCGACCTTCGAACGTCCAGTACGGCGGGAATCCCTGGAGCGCGGCCACTTGATCAACGGTGAGCTTCAGCATGTGGTCAGTACCCAGCTTCGGGTCCCAGACGAAGTCGGCCGATGGCACGTCATCGGCCAGCGCTCGTCCATTGACGCCGAACTTCGCCCACGCGCGAACCGAACCCTGCGGACCCAGGTCGCCGCCACCGCGATCCCACGAGCCGCCCACGATCGTCGGCGAAATCCCGTCAGCTTGGGCAGCCCACTCCGTTGCCTGCGGGCCACCCACGCGCACTCATGGATCCCCGCAGGACCGCTCCTACGGTCAGACCGGGCGCCGGCGGGATGGGACGCAGACTCTCCACAAATGTGTTGACCCCGCCGTCGCGCAGAGCAACCATCACGGCGTACTCGCGGTGCTGCGGAACACCGAAATCACAGGCGTCGACCAACAACCAACAGCAGTCGTACCCGGCATCCTCGAGATTCTTGGCGACGCGGGTCCGGCTCGACTCGTATTCGTCGCGTTTCAGCAGGTCGGGGACGTTCTCGATCAACAATGCCCGCGGTCGCAATTCCACCGTCAGCCGCGCGGTCGTCTCGAAGAGCTCCAACTCCCAGCTACTACCCCGGGGTCGCGATGCCGTAGCTGCCGACTTCACCCGCGGAAGTCCAGCGGCAATGACGTCGATTTCTCGGTGTCGCGGCAGTTCGAGTCTGGGTTCGAATCGGAGTAGATCCTTGTGCAGGACGTTCCAATCGGGACGGTTCGCTCGCAGGGTTTCGCACGCCACGTCACGGTTGTCGAGCAGGAGTTCAGGATCGAAACCGGCCTGCTCCAAACCGAGCGCGAGCCCACCTGCACCTGCGCAAAACTCCACCGAGGTAAGGCGATTCGTCCGCAGCAAGGTGTGCGTACCGCGATCCGGTTCGCTCCTCATCGCTGCCCCCTTGCCCGCCACAATGACTGCAACCCCACCAAGAATAGCGCTCAAAGGCAGGCCACGCAGGCATCGTGCGGATACTGGACGACATGGCCGAATGGGTGCCGGCTGGTCGAATCGACCGCATGACACAGAGGTCAGCGCTACCTCCGATCCTCACACAGAGGTGATCTGCACATGCTTGCGAATCAGGGTTGCCAGTCTGGAGGGCGGCTGGTTGAGCAACAGCGATCGGTTGACCCGCCCCTTGTCGAGCATCACGAGCAGCAGCCCGAGTGCGCGAGCTGCGTCCAGGCGGACTCCGATGAGCGGTGCCCGGTCCAGTGCCCATTGGGAAAGTCCTGCTCGGTGCTCGTTGACGATCTCGAACAACGAGGCGAGATCCATGAGGTCCTTGTCGGCACGTCGTGATTGCCACGCCAACGCCTTGAGGGCGACCGCAACCTCGACGTCGGGAACCAGGATGGCGAACTCGAGGCACTGACCTCCGTCGAGCATGCGAACGGTGACGTCTACACGCAACGGGGCGGTGGCCAACGCCAAGCCCAAACCTGGCCCGGGGTCGAAACCACGGCCGCCGATGATGACCGTGCGCTGCGGACCTGACGAGGGAACGAGGAGGTCCACGGTGATCATCGTGTTCTCACCGGCACGATCATGGCTGTCAGGAGGTTTCCGCTCATACCGATTGCCCGAGGTGTCCGAATAGGCACGGCACAGGAGTTGGTCGTGGAAGTGCCGGCTGGCCGCGATCTGCGTGCTCACCCCAGCGTCGGCATCCGCAGTGCCCCTGACGACCGCGAGCTCGGTCGGGTAGACGTGGACCAGCGTCTGCACCATATGTCCGCCGATGACACGCCAATCCGGCTCGCCCAGATCTCGTGCCGCCGCTGCTACGTCGGCCAGTGCCAAATACCCTAGATCTGAGGCGTTGCTGGTCGAAGCGATGGATATCCGAGCGGATATCGGGGTCACCGGCTACCCAGCCCGATGTTTGTCGATCGCTGTACGCACCACGTGAGCTGCCTCCGTCGAAGTCGGGTCGGAGCTGTTGTGCAGTAGATCCCACAGGATGATCGCCGGGTCGGCGACGAGGTGGCCGTCGACGGGGGCCTCGCCGCGGAGGTGCGCGGCCACGGTTCGGATCGAGCGATCATCCGGCATCACGATTGTCATCGTCGCGTCAGCGGAGTCGGCGGGCGAGAATCCGGCCGCCGTGAAGTCGACGATGTCGTCAACGTACAGCCTGACCGAAGACGGCAGCATCCAGGGTGCGTATCGATCTGCCGCCAGGTCGCCGGTGAGTACCGAACCAACCGCTAACTCGCTCAACAAGTCCCGGGCCACACGGTATTGCTCGGTGGGGGCGTCGAGACCGAACCAATGCGTCTGAGTTCCTCGCGGGCCGGGGTACTCGCGCAGCCACACCTCCAGCAATTCTGAAGTGCCGGACCAGCCTTCGTTCGGAGTGTGCGTGATGTTGCTGTTCGATCGCATCGCCGCTGAGACCGCCTGCTGGGTCACCCCTGTCGCAGCGGCGATATCGCGCTGAGTCATCGGGCGTTCCGAGATCGCCAGAACCCGTTCGACCGCCAGACGCTGCCAGGCAACACGGTGGCGCTGGCCGGAATGTCGCGGTGGCGACTCGTTCAGCAGCACTGACCCGTTGATGATGACCATCGGCGGATCCGCGAGCACGAGGTCGAATTCCCCGGCCTCTGCGGCGGCGACAACTGGCGCGGCCGCAGCATTCGCCGCGTAGAGCAAAGCCACCGAGCTGGGGATATTGCGGTCACGCTCCTGCAGGCGTCGGAGTGTGGAGGGCATCAGCCTGTCGCGGGTCTGGATTTTCAGCGCGGTCGGCCGAGGGGTGTCGTCCGGGGCGACGAGGAGAAGATCTGGCTCGCCGCTCGCCACCCTCACACCTGCACGCTGTAGCAATCGCAGCAGGTCACGCCGCACGTCCGGTTCCACTTCACCCTCCCTTCTCCACAGCGAAATCGAGGCCTACAACCGACTTCACTACAGACTACATTGACTTGTTTGACAAGCAATAACCAGTTATGTATAGACCTCTTCGGCTCAGGCGCGGCCAGCCGCATCCCCGCTCCGAACTACGTCGTACACCAGAAAGACGGTACGGCTGTTCACATGTACTTCGGGGGTGGTTTTCGTTGCCGTGCACAGTGATTCGGCGAAGTTGTCGCGCGGGGTGGCGGGAAGGGGGACCCTCGGGGTAGAGGATCGCGTACTCAGGAGCTGCCGCATGTCTGTCAGAGGGGACCATGATGGGGGCTTGCCGCAGACATTGCCTGCGTTGGAGCAGCTGCCAGCCGATGAGGCTCGGGATTTGTTCGAGTTGATGCGGGCCGCGAGTACGTTCGAGGCGGCGGCGTTGGACAAGTCCATCGATTCGATGGTTTCCGCGTTGCCGAGGCCGTTGCGCAAGGTGACGAAGAAGATCATGTTCGGCGGCAGATGACCGACCTTACTACTCGGGCGCAGTTGATTCTGCTGGCTCGGACGTTGCATGTTCATCCGCAGCGGTTGGATCACCTGCGGTATCTGGGGGCCGATCGGTTACATGCATTGCAGCAGCAGATCGCGGGGGTGTTGTTCGATCAGCACACGGAGATGTTTCGGCGGATCAGTGCGCTGGTTCCGTTCATTCCGTTGACGATCTCGATTCCGTTGGTGCAGAAGCTGGTTCCGCCGATGATGACGGGGCGGGCGGCGGGGTCGGTTGGCCTGGATCATCCGGGTAAGGCGGCGGAGACGTTGGCGATGCTGCAGGCGGGGTATGCGGCCGATTGTGCGCCCTACCTGGATCCGCGGGCCATCGAGCAGTTGGCCGATCAGATGGCGCCGGGGCCGATCGTCGCGATCGTCAACGAGTTGTTGCGGCGGGGCGATTATGTGACGGCTGGACCGTTCTTGGCGTGTGCCACAACGGAATTGATCGCCGCGGTGGAAGCCGGGGTGCGCGATGATGCGGGGCTGATCTTCTCGGCTGCGTTCTCCTATGACGTGGAGGTGCTCAGCGCGGTTGTTCGTCAGCTGCTCGACGGGCCGCATCGGCGGATTCCGCAGATGACGCAGACGGTGCTGGCGGGGTCGCCCGATCTGCAACATGCTGCGCTGTCGGTGTTTTCGCGGTGTGCACCCGATGTGATCCGGCGGGTTGGTGACATTCTGTTCGGGACGGCGGAGCCGAGTGATGTCGCGCGGTTGGTGCGCAATGCGCTCGCACTGGGTGCGGTGCCCGAATTCCTCACGCTGGCTGGGTATCTCACGCCGTTGGGGTTGTGGACGTTGGTGGGAAATCCGGTGTTCAGCGATCCGGATGTGGGGGTCGATCTGGTCGCGCCGATGGACGGGCGGGCGGATGCGGAGAGTTGGCGTGGACTGTTCACGTTGATGGCGCGGATGGACGACGACGTTCGCGGCGCGGTGGGGTCCGCACTGGCTTTGTTGTCGGAGTCCGCGGTGTCGGAGTTACCAGCCCGGGCGACCGAAACCGGTTGCTGGCCTGCGTTACTCGATCTGGTCGCGGTGTCCGGGGAGCGGGGGCAGTCGCGGTTCGGGGCGATCTGGGCGCAGTTGGGGCCGGAGCGGCGGGCCTATTTGCATCGGTGCATCACCGAGCTTCGGTACGACACTCGGTTGGCCGAGATCACGGCTTTGGTCGAGCCGGTGGAGGTGGATCTGCTGTTCTATCAGCGTCGGCAGCAGGGGCGGTATCGCAACAGCTGACGCAGCGACTTCACCCGCGGCCGAACAGGTCGGGTCAGGCCCTCCGGCGGGTCTCGACTCGCTGTCCAACTACGATGATCAGATAGATCACGGTCCCCACCAGCGCGACAAGGCCGACGACCAGCGATACCACACCCTCGCTTTGATTGGCCGACCGCTGCTCGGCGTAGCTACGCACCCGCACCGATGAGCCGTCGATCTCCTGACAGCTGTCACTGTGGCTCATCTGCTGGTAGCCGCACGACGCCCGGGTCTCGGTCAACTTGTCGTAGCTGTTCGCGAAGCCGCCGATCGCGATCACCACACCGAACAGCAGCCAGTACACAGCCCGCATCGGACATCCCCCACACGCTCGCTCCCGCCGATCGCGGGTTGTCAGGAGGTTAGCAGCTCACGCTGAGATCACGACTCATCCCCCGATGGAGCTATCACCGTAAACTGCTGCAGAGCAACAGCTCTCAACTAAGGTCTGTCAACGGAGGCAGAAGGGCGGTATCGGGCTAGGCCTGCCATCTGCCCCAATCTCTTTGGGCGTGTAGAGCGGCCGGGTCTACGACGCCCCAAACTCGGATCTCGAACCTGTACTCGTCGGGCGCGGGCTCGATGAGGCCTTCCATCGCGTGCACTCCCGCCGTGGGGAAGTGCACCGGGCGCAGCCCGAGGGCGTTGGCCCATTGGTCGACCACCCAGCCTGGATGCTGCGAAAGATGGCTTCCGACTTGGCCTTCGACGGACAGGACTGCCTCCATGTGGTCGTCGTCGGTCACCGACGGGGCGACGTACCAGGTCAGCGGGAGGAGTCCGTGCGCTCGGCCGAGCTCGTTGAGGTGTTGGGAGACAGCTGCCTCGATCGCCGAGCTCAGCTGGGAGAGATTCATGCGATAGGTATATCGCGTTGGAGCGGACGGTGCTCGGCTGACGGGGAGCGCGACAATCGGCAGCGAATGCACGAGATCGGGAGCACGTTTCTGCTCGATTCGCATGCGCCCGATCGTCACGGCGTTCCTGCGCGGCTGAACCGGTCTCCCCAATCCCGCAGTTGCGCAACCAGTTCCGGCGGCCCGAGGACCCGGAAATCCGCTTCCATCCTGCCCAGCAACAGGATCGGCCAGTGGAGGTCGTCGACGGTCATTTCTATGTGGGTGCGGTTGGCGGGGAGGGCGGTGATGGTGCACCAGCGGCCTACCCGGGTGTGGACGTCGGTGGCGGGGGCTTCTATTTCGGCGGTGACGGTGTAGCCGGAGCGGCGGGCGCCGATGGCGTTGCGAACGAAGGTGGCGGCGTCGGGGGCTGGGAGGGTGCGGGGACGGAAGCGGGTGCCGGTGGCTGCGGAGGCGGTGAGGCGGTCTACGCGGAAGGTGCGCCAGTCGTGGCGGGTGAGGTCGTAGGCGACGAGGTACCAGCGGCGGCCGAGGGAGACGAGGCGGTGGGGTTCTACTTCTCGGGTGCTGGTTCGAGCGTCGGCGGCGGTGTAGGTGAAGGTGAGGCGTTCTTCGCGGCGGCAGGTCATGGCCAGGTCGGTGAGGATGGCGGGGTCGACGTCGGAGAGGGGGACGGCGGTCCAGGCGGTGGATTCGGTCATGGCGCGCAGGGCGTCGACGCGGCGGCGTAGGCGGGCGGGTAGGACGGTGACCAGTTTGCCGAGGGCGCGGATGGACGGGTCGGCGAGGCCGTCGCCCGCGCCCTGGGAGCCGGCTTGCAGGCAGACGGTGATGGCTACGGCTTCGTCGTCGTCGAGGACCAGGGGTGGCATGGCGGCGCCCGCGGCCAGTTGGTAGCCGCCGTCGACGCCGGGGCGGGCGTCGACCGGGTAGCCGAGTTCGCGCAGGCGGTCGATGTCGCGGCGCAGGGTTCGAGCCGAAACACGCAGGCGTTCAGCGAGTTCCGTGCCGGGCCAGTAGCGGTGGGTCTGCAGCAGCGATAGCAGACGGAGGGTGCGTGCGCTCGTGTCGGCCATATTTCAAGTATCCCGCAATTGCGGACAGAAACTGGCCGCAATGGGTTCTACCTTGGGTTTATGACTTCCACACAGATCGACACCGAACGCACCGACATCCTCGAGATGCTGGCCAAGCACCGGCACTTTCTGCGCTTCACCGTCCGCGACCTCACCGACGAGCAAGCTGGTCTGCGCACGACCGCGAGCGAGCTGTGCCTGGGCGGGCTGATCAAGCATGTTGCTGCGGTAGAAGCGAATTGGGCTTCGTTCATCACCGACGGGCCCGCAGAAGCGCCGGATTTCGCATCGATGACCGAGGAGCAGCTCGCCGAGTGGGGCGACAACTTCCGGATGCTGCCCGGCGAGACCCTCGCCGGCGTACTGGCCGAATACGACCAGGTCGCGGCGCGAACCGACGAGCTCGTGCGCACCCTCCCCGACCTGAACGCGAGTCAGCCCCTGCCCGAGGCACCGTGGTTCGAGCCCGGCGGCCGCTGGACCGCGCGCCGCACCCTGATGCACATCATGACCGAGACCGCCCAGCACTCCGGCCACGCCGACATCATCCGGGAATCCCTGGACGGCGCTAAGTCGATGGGGTGATTTCGGCGAAGAGGGACTCGGCTGCCGCTCTGTGTTCGGTGGCGGCGGTCGGGTCTGACTCTTCGAGGATGTCGGCGAGACCGTGGTGGGCTTTTGCTTCTTCGAAGCGGTGGCCCAGTTGTGGTGCCAGGGTGAGAGTTTGGCGATAGAGATCCAGAGCCCGGTCCGGAAGCCCTGCGAGGCGGCAGGTTTCGGCGTAGCTGTTGAGGAAGTGGATCTTCCAGTGGTCTTCGAAGAGGGCGTCGAGGAGGGTGAAGGCTTCTCGGTGGCTGGTCAGGGCTTCTTCGTAGCGGCCCATTTCGCGCAGGGCCACGCCTCGGCAGTTCAGGCACCAGGCTTCGTTGTGTTTGTGGCCGTCTTCGCGGGCCAGGGTCAGCGCGGTATTCAGGTGGGAGAGGGCTTCTTCGGGCTCGTCGGCGGCGATCGCTACGCCCAGGGTGATCTGGGCCTGTTGGGACGGGTGGACTGCGATGGCTTCGCGGGCCAGTTGGGCGGCTCGGTCGCGGTGACCCAGTTGGAGGGTGGCCCAGGCTTCGCCGGCGATTGCGTCGGCGGCGCTGGTGGGGCAACCGCTGGTGGTGTAGAGGTCGCGGGCCTGGCGGAACAGTTCCAGGGGTTCTTCGATATTGCCTTCGTCCCAACGTAATTGGGCGCAGCGCATCGTCAGTTCGGCTCGGGGCAACGGGTCGCCCGCTTCGGCGACCAGGGGTGCGGCGGCGGCGTAGGCCGCGGCCGCTTCGGTCATGCGGCCTGCGTTGTAGCGGGCGAAACCGAGGTCGCTGTGGGCCTCGGCGAGTTGGCGTGGGTCGCCGAGATTCTGTGCGGCGGTGAGGGATTGCTCGAAGAGGGCGTTGAGATGTGTGGTACCGCAACGGCGGGCGAAGAAGGTGCGCATGAAGCGCGGGAGTTCGCAGACGTGGGCGTCGGCGCCTGCCTCGACGGCGGCGTAGAAGACCGACATCAGGTTGGTGTATTCGCTGACGTACCAGAAGAACGCGGCGTCGCGGCCGGGGAAGTGTGGGAGTTCGGCGGGGGGTGCACCCGCGGAGACCGCGCGGGTGGGCGAGAGGAACGGCATGGCGGCGTCCGCGGCGGCCGCGGCGTGCACGTAGTAGTCGAGGATCCGGTGCAGGGCGCGATCGCGGTCGGCTGGGGTGTCGTGTTCGGCGGTGGCCTGGCGGGCGTGTTGGCGGACCAGGTCGTGGAGGCGGTAGCGGCCGTCCGCGGGTTGATCGACGAGGTGGGCGTCGAGGAGGTCTTCGAGCATGGTGCGGGCGGTGCGTAGCGGCACATCGGCGACGGCGGCGGCGACGTAGTCGGTGAATGTGGAGCCGGGGATCAGGCCGAGCAACCGGAACAGGCGGCGCTGGTCGCGATTGAGCTGGCGGACCGACATGCCGAACGCGGTGTCGAATTCGCTTGCGCCCTCGGCCATTCGCTCGACGAGGATGCCGATCGACCAGCCCGGTCGATGCCGGAGCCGGGCGGCGGCAAGACGCAAAGCCAGCGGTAGATTGCCGCACAGGCGCAGAACTTCGGCGGTCTGGTCGGGTTCTTTCGCGAGCCTGCCGGTGCGCGCATCGCCGCTGGCGCGCGCCAACAGTTCAGCGCTCTCCTCGGCGGTGAGTACGTCGAGGGTCACCGGCACGACCTCGTCGAGTTCGAGCAGCCGGTTGCGGCTGGTGATGATCGCGACCGACTCCCCCGCACCGGGCAACAGGTGGCTGACCTGCGCGGCGTCGGCGGCATTGTCGAGCACGACGACAGCGCGCAGCCGGGCCAGCTCCGAACGCCACACGGCCGCTCGCAGTTCGACTCCCCCGTCCTGGGGCACCTTCTCCGAGGGCACCTGCAGGGCGGCGAGCAGCGCGCGGATGGCGGCATCGGGGTCGAGTGGTCGGCGGCCGTCGGTGAAGCCGTGTAGGTCCAAATACAGTTGGGCGTCAGGGTATTCGGCGGTGAATTGATGGGCGGCGTGCACGGCGAGGGATGTTTTGCCGACGCCCGCCATGCCGTCGATGGCGACCACTCGGTCGGAACGGACGGCGACGAGCACGTCGGCCAGTGCTTGTTCGCGGCCGGTGAAGTCGGGGACGTCGCGGGGTAGGTCGTTGCGCGGGGGAGGTGGGGCATCGGCGGGTGGGCTCGGCGGGGCGATCTGGCGGCTGGTTTTCGGCGGGGCGGGCAGCGGGTTGTTGGCGCGCTCCCACAGCGGGCGCAGCGGGCGCGGGTCGCGTTTGACCAGGCGACACAGTTCCAGGACGGCCGGCCAGGGCGGGACCGTCTGGCCGCTGAGATAGCGCGAGAGCGACGACGAGCTCAGACCGGTGTCACGGGCCAGGGCACGCACACCCCGGCCGGACAGTTCCTGGATCAGGCGCAGGCGCGAGGCGAGCTCGTCCTGCGGGTACGCCCGTGCCGTCTGCTGTTGCACAACCACTGCTCTGCACTCCATTGTCCCGGCCCGAAACAGATTTCTTGCGACCGACAAGACCGTGGTCACAGCCGTTTTCGACTGTCCCACAGTGTCCCACAGCCATTCAGTTCCGGCGCGCCACGGGCTGTTATTGAGTCACACCGCAAGCAGCGGAGAACAACGAACAAGGAGAACGACATGCAGTCTCGGATGAAGAACCCGGCCATGATCCTCACCGACGCGATGGGCCCGATCCAGCAGGTGCTCAAGGCAGTGGAGACCGGCGGTGTGGACAGCGAACTTCTCGAGCTGGTGCACCTGCGGGTCAGCCAGATCAACGGCTGCGCGGCCTGCGTGTTCGGCGGCACCACCACCGCACGCAAGGCCGGCGTCAGCGAAGAGCGCCTCGCCACCGTCGTCGCCTGGCGCGAGACTCCCTTCTTCAGCGACGAGGAGCGGGCCGCCCTCGAACTGGCCGAAGCCGCCACCCGGATGGCCGACCGTCCCGATGCGGTCACCGACGAGGTCTGGGACAACGCGGCCAGCTACTTCGACGAGAAGCAGCTCGCCTCGATCGTGCTGATGATCGGCGTGACCAACATGTTCAACCGGCTCAACGCCACCACTCGTCAGATCGCAGGCGTCTGGGGCTGAAGCTCCCTCACTCGAAAGGAATCACCGAGATCACCACCCAGCAGCACACCGGATTCTCTCGTTGGATGCAGCACCGGATGAACAACCGGATGAACCGCAAGATCCGTGGCGGAAACGGCACCTTCATGGGGATGGACGTGCTGATCCTGCACACCATCGGCCGCCGCAGCGGGCAGCCGCGCGACACCCCGATCAGCTGGTTCCCCGGCGACGACGGGTCCTGGCTGCTCGTCGCCTCCGGCGGCAAGAACGGCCATCCGGACTGGTTCCTCAACCTGATGGCACACCCCGATCAGGCGACTGTCCAGCTACCCGGCAGCGACACCGTCGCGGTGACCCCCCACGTGCTCGACGGCGCCGAGCGGACCGCGGCCTGGGAGCAGATCGCCGCCGCCCAGCCGCGCTACGACAAGTATCAGGCCAAAGCCGGCCGCGAATACGCCGTCGTACGGCTGAGCACCACCTGATCCGCGCATGTCGGTTGCGCAACGGAACCCGAACTGCCTGCTGAGCGGTCATAGACTACTCAGCAGGCACGGGCGACCGAGCGCCTGACGGGACAAGTTCGGCCGCTGCTCAGAGCGGAGGCGAACATGGGTTATCCCGGTTATCCCGGATACCAGCAGGCCATGCCACCGCCGCAACGGCCGTCACCGTGGCCGTGGATTCTGGGGGTGTTGGTGGTTGTCGCGGCCTTGGCGGTCGGCGTGATCGCGGCAGGCATCATCCTCGTGCAACGCGACCGCAACTCGACTTCAGCCGCCCCGAACCCCACCGCCGCCACCATCGCGGCCTCCGCGCCAGCGACGGTGCCCGGCGGGCCCGCGCCTGCTCCGGGCCCGGAGCCCGCGCCCGTCCCGGCCGATCCCCAAGCCGGTGCGCTCGATAGTTTGCGCGCCCAAGCCGCGGCCGACCAACCGTTCGTCAGCTCGGGGATAGCCAACCGGTGGGTGCCTCAGCTTTCGGCCAAACAGCCGGGTTTGGTCGCACCCGATGTCGACGGGCGGATGGTGAACTGGACCAGCGCCGAGATCCTCGCCCAACACCAACGGATGCGCGCACAGTATCCGGGGGCGCGGCTGGTCTGGAGTGACGACTGGGCCACCTTCGACCTGCAGGGTTGGTGGATCACCCTGGCCGGAACCACCTACAGCGACCCGGACTCGGCCAACGCCTGGTGTGATGCCAGGGCGATCCCCGTCGACGAGTGCTTCGCGAAACTCGTCAGCAATTCGCGCGGATCGGCAGGGACCACCCAGTACCGGTGAATCGGATGACCGCACCCGGCGTAAACGACCAATTCGTCGCACCGGAATCAGAAAACTGCTCTGGAGGGGCCAAGTGGTCGATTACGCCAGTCAGGCGGGGAGCAGGCGGCCGATCACTTCAGCGAGCTGGGCGACATTGCGGCATTCGTGCATGGTGACGATGTCGGTGTAGTCCTCGGCAGCCGAGTCGCCGGTCGACCACGAGCGCGCGGGTTCCGGATTGAGCCAGTACACCGCCTTCGCACGCTCGGTAATGGCTTGCAGGGCAGCGAGATTCGGGTCGGTGCGGTTGGTGCGGGCGTCGCCGAGGATCAGTACGCAGGTGCGCGGGCCGACGGCGTCGAGGTAGTGGTCGACGAAACCCTGCAGGACCTCGCCGTAGTTGCTGGATCCGAACCGGGCGACGCCACCGTCGCGGACGATGTCGCGCGCGAAGCCGGGCGGCGGGGATTCGCCGGGGGTGAAGTACTGGGTGATCTCGGCGCAGGTGTCGACGAAACCGAAGCTGCGGACCTTGCTGAACTGGTCCTGCAGGGCCTGCACCAACTGCAGGGTGAACTCGGCGAAGCCGCTGACCGAGCCCGAAACATCGGCCAGCACAACGAGATCGGGGCGGCCGCGTTTGCGGGCGCGTAGCACGGGGTCGACGGGAACGCCGCCGGTGGCCATCGAACGACGCAGGGTCCGGCGCAGATCGATCTGGCCGCGCACGGCCTTCTTGCGACGCACCGCCAGCCGGGTCGCGAGTTTGCGGGCCAGGGGGTGGACGAGGCGGCGCATCTCGGCGAGATCCTGTTCGCGGGCGCCGAGGAAATCCGTTCGGTCCGCGGAGTTCTCGACGCCGCGGCGGGCGATGTAGTCGGTGCCGCGCAGTTCGGCCGAACGCAGGCGCGCCTCGGTTTGCACGTCCGAGCGGAACTGGTCGACGCGGCGGCGGGCCTCGATGGTGCGCACCGCCGTATCGAACTGGCCTGTGCCGCCCATTGTTTCGGCGACTTTTTCGGAGATCTCGTCCGGGCGTAGCGATTTCATCGTCAGGTAGGACGACCAGCCCGCGCCGGAAGCCTGGGTGACTCGGCTCGCGGTTTCCCCCGCGCCGCCGTAGGCGCCGAAGGTGTTGAGCGCTTCGCGGGCCAGTTCGGCGGTGTCCTCACCCTGTACAAGGGTGGCGATCAGGCGCTCACGCAGGTCCTCGGGGCTCTCGCTCGGGCTCGGGGATGGCAGCGCTACGCCGAGGAAATACAGGTCGAAGAGCTGGTCGAAGACTTTACGCTGGCCGTTGCGGCGAAGCAGGCAGGCAGCGAGGCCGGAGCGCAGCAGACGGGGATCGGTGGTGTTCATGGCGACGATTGCGGCTGCGGCGTCGATGGTTTCGCTGGGACCGGCATGAATGTTGTACTCGCGCAACAGGGTGACGAAGTCCACGAGGCGGGCGCCGGTCGAGGCGAGAGCGGACTGCGGTGGGGCGCTCCGCGTCATCGGTGACTCACCGCGCAGTCGCCCCGGTGACAATCGGTGTGCCGCAGGATCATCGGGGCACACTGTCGTCTTGTTCGTCGAGGCCCAGCCGCTCGATGGCCACCCGGTGATCGGACCGGTACTTCAGCAGGACTCCGAGTGTCGAACGGACCACAGAGCCGGTCAGCGTGCGAGTACTCAACGCCACCAAAGTCTTTGCCCAGTCGACGGTTTCAGCGATCGACGGCGCCTTGCGCAGGGAGAGCTGCCGCAGTGCGCTCACCGTCGCCACCACCGGTTCGGCCAGTGCCGCATCCAGTTCGGGCACCTTGAGGGCGACGATCGCCTTCTCCAATTCCGCTGTCGGATAGTCGATATGGAGATACAGGCAACGGCGCTTCAGCGCTTCGGACAGATCGCGATGCGCATTGGAGGTGAGGATGACGAACGGCTTGCGGAGGGCCTTCACGGTGCCCAGTTCGGGGATGCTCACCTGGAAATCGCCGAGGACCTCCAGCAGCAAGCCCTCGAGTTCCACGTCGGCCTTGTCGAGTTCGTCGATGAGCAGGACCGTGGGGTCGGGGTTGCGGATCGCGGCCAGCAGCGGGCGGGCGAGCAGGAACTCCTCGGTGAAGACGTGGTCGCGGGTACTGCCCCAGTCCTCGCCGGAGGTGGCGGTGATGCGGAGCAGCTGCTTGGCGTGGTTCCACTCGTAGAGCGCACGCGCCTCGTCGACGCCCTCGTAGCACTGCAGCCGGATCAGCTCGGCGCTCACCGCGGCGGCGACGGCTTTGGCCAGCTCCGTCTTGCCGACGCCTGCGGGCCCCTCGATGAGTACGGGTTTTCCGAGGCGGTCGGCAAGGAAGACCGCGGTGGCGATGTCGAGGGACGGCAGGTAGCCCGCGGCCGTGAGCCGGTCGGTCACCTGGTCCACCGAGGCAAAGAAGTTACTCATCAGTAATCATTATAGGTGGGGATTTCAGCGGCGGATCGCGGCGTCGACGCCGTCGAGAATCAGGTCGAGGCCGAAAGCGAAATCGGCGTCGGCGGACTTCCGGTCCGACGGGACGTCGGCGAAGGCCTGATCGGCGAACAGGCGCGCCACCTCGGGAAAACGATTCCGGTCCAGCCGTGCGAAGACCTCCAGCTGATACCCCTGCAGCGAGGCGGCTTCGTCGAGCTGGTCGACCAGACGGCGTTCGGCAAGGCTTCGGCCGGTGACGAAAGCCTGCCGGACGTAGCCGCCGATCACGGTGATCACCCCGATCTTGGCGCCCCAGTCCAGGCCGGTGTCGCGCAGCGCGGCCAGACCCGCGTCCATCCAGGCGAGCGCGTTGAGACCACGCGGCGGACCGCTGATCGGGATCTGCGCGAGCCACGGATGACGGGCGAACACGCCGAGTTGCGCAGTCGCCCAGCCGTGCAGGGCCGGACGCCACTCGATATCGGCGGCAGGCGGTAGACCAAAAGCGGCGTCGGCCATCTGGTCGGTCAGACCGTCCTTGGACTCGACGTAGCGGTACAGCGACATGGGCGTGACACCCAGCGCCGCAGAAACTTTCGTCAACGAGGCACCGGCGATCCCGTCGCGGTCAGCGAGCGCGATGGCCGTGCGGACGATGCGATCGACGTCCAGTTCCGGAGGACGCCCGGCGCGCACCGGAGCAGGTTCGGTCTCGCGCCGCTGGAATCGCCGGATCGCCGCGAGGTCACTCGCCGACAGATCCGACAGGTTGAGGTGAACCGGTTTTTCAGGTCGCTTCCTTGGCACGAACTCCTCATTCGTTCGGGGGTTCCCAGAGGTTAGCATATGGCTTATAGTTTAAGTATTATACTAATACGGCCCGGACGACATCGCCGGGAACGAGGGGCTGATCGCTATGGACGTCAACAAGATTCAGCGAATCGCTGGTGCCGCAGCCTTCGCCGGTGCGGGCTGCACACTGATCGAACTTCCGCTGTACTTCGTCTACGCGGGCGCACCACCGGACGCGAATGTCCTCACCCGATGCCTGCTCGGACTGATCGGGACCACGCTGTTCATCGTGTTCATGAGCGGAGTCGCCTACCTGGTGAAACACCGTGACCCGGAACGGGAATGGTTCGGATCGCTGGCGGCCACGGCCGGAACCGCTTGGCTCACCGTTGTTCTGGTGTCGACCGGACTCGAGATCGGGGCGGTGATCGCCGCGCCGGAGCCGATCGACCCCACCATCACCGTCACCGGGACCTACGTCCTGTACGGGACTGTCGCGCGACTGTTGGAAGGGCTGTTCCTGGTGGCGTTCGCGGTCGCGGCCGGGCGGCTACTTCCCCGCTGGTGCATCGTGAGCAGCTGGGCACTCGCGGCGGTGAACTTCGCGTTCGTACCGTCGCTGTTCTTCGGGAACACCCCGGCCGACTTCTATGCCGCCAACGGGTGGGGCACCACCGCGACCGTCGGCGGGCTCACCATGCTGTGGCTGTTCGCCATCGGGATCGCGCTGTACCGGTCGGCGCGCGACACCGCTCAGTACGGGTTATCGGCCACTTCCACCTGACCGTCCTTGATCGCGGCGATGAGCAGGCGGTAGTCGGCGGCGTTCTGATCCGAATACGACATCGCGAAATCACTCAGGGCATTGTCGAACTTGTCACTGCTGCCGATATAGGTGTCGATGGCGATCGGGTCGCCGGAGCGGCAGTGGGCGCGGGCCAGGACGCCGCCGCACAGCGCGCCGTAGTTGGCGAGCTGGTGGTGGGACAGGTCCTCGATATTGACCGAACCCTTCATGTCGCGGAACTGACGCCAATAGAAGTCGACGCCCGCGGGGCCGGTGGCCCAGCCGAGGAAGATGTCGCTGGCCGCCTGCATCAGCCGCTGGCCCGCGACCACGCGATGGCCCTGCTGCTGGTAGCGGCTCGGCTTCTGATACGGCGCGAGCACCGAGATATCGGCCTCCTTCACCTGCAAGAACAGCGGGGTGCCGGACTCCTTGTCCATCAGCAGCACGATGTAGCACCGGGTCCCCACGCTGCCGACCCCGACCACCTTCACCGCGGCATCGACCATCACATACCGGTTGATCAACACCCGCATCTGGTCGGGCAGGCTGCGGCGGTACTCGGCGAGCACGGATTTCACGATCTTCTCGTCCGAGGTTTCCATCGGCATCAGCAGTGGCGGCTGACTCTTGATCCGGGGAATGCCGTCGGAATCGGGTTCGGTGAGCTTGTCGAGCGCCTGCAGACTGGTGCGCTTGCGGGCCGCGGCGATGGTCTTCTCTGCCTGCTCGCGGCGCTTCTTCTTCGTGATCAACGTGAGGACCTGGTCGGCGTCGACGCGCTCGTACCAGATCTCGAGACTGTCCTGCTGGGCCAGCTCCTCGATGGCCTCCCGGTAGCCGCGTGCGGTCGCCTCGGCCGCCGACGCCGCCCGCTTCTCCGAACATCCGTTGACCAGCCCCGCCACCGCCACACTGGCGACCAACCGTTTGACATCCCATTCGAACGGTCCGGGAAGGGTCTCGTCGAAGTCGTTGACGTCGAAGACGAGGTTGCGTTCCGGAGTGCCGAAGAGCCCGAAATTCGCCAGGTGCGCGTCACCACAGAGCTGCACGATCAGCCCGGTATCGCGCTGACAGCCCAGGTCATAAGCCATCACCGCCGCGGCACCACGCAGAAACGTGAACGGCGATACCGCCATTCGCGCCATCCGGATCGGCACCAGCTCCTGCACCCGCTTGGCATTCTGTTTCACCAGAATCCCCACCGGGTCCTCGCGCCCCGGCTCCGCCTTCCACTCCCCCAGTTCGGATCGGGAAACCCGCTTCCGAGCCGCTTTACCGTTTTGCGCCGCCTGCAGATCGAAATCCTCAACCGTCGTCATCGAGCAAGTCTCCCACTACCTGCGGTGCACTTCCAGCACCGCAGGATCACTGTGCGGCGACCATTTCACGGCTACCTCACGGCAACGGAATCCGAATCCGGCGGCTCGGCTTCGCCTCCTCGCCTCCACTTCGAGGCCTGGTCGACGAGTCCGGCCCACTCGACGATATCGGCGCCGCCGTAGCGGGCGATCGAGGTTACCCGCTTCGCGGCATCACTGACAGTGACCCCCGCAGGTCGAGTCGAACGGAAAACGTTCCTGTGCAACCGATTTCATCGGCATAGTACGAGCTATGCCACCGCGGTGGGTGTCGTTCCGGCCGGTAACATCGGGATTGTTTCGGCCGCACGCCAGCCGTGGGTCGTCTATTCTCGACGGCACAGCTGATCCACTCTGCCGCAACAGGACTGGACCGAACCGTCGCTTTCCGGGACGGCGGCGATCCCTCTCGCGGTCCCATGGGAGAAACCATGAGCACCCAGATCGACACCCCGGTCCGCCCTGACCACGGCGACGATGATGTCGCCTGGGAACGTCTGACCGGACAGTTGACGTGGTACAGCACCAAGGCCGCGGCTGCTCAGCGCGTATACAAGCGGATCAAGTTGGCGCAGATCGTGATCGGCGCACTGCTCCCGGTCGTGGCGCTGGCCGCCCCCGCTGTCGTCACAGCGACCATCGCGGCTACCGTCGTGGCGGCCGAGGGAGCCTTGCAGCTGTTTCAGTGGCAGTCGAACTGGATTCGCTATCGGGCCACTGCGGAGGCGCTCAAACGCGAGAAGTTCCTCTACATGGCCAAGTCCGGGCCCTACTGTGACGGCGGGCGCAAGCGGGCACTCGCCGATCGCACCGAGGCGATCATCGCCGCCGAGACGTTGTCATGGGTCGCGCTGTACGAAGACGCCGACGAGTCGCAGAAATAGCTATTCGCGTTCGGCGGATTCGACCAGCCGAACACGAAGAGCAGCCGCGACGGCAACGGGATCCGCGATCGAGACGACCGTGGTGAGTGGGGAATCCGCGATCGCCACGGCACGGTCGTTCGTCCCGGTCGCCCTCGCGTCGGCGATCTCGTCGGCCGTTCGACCCGATCCCGCCAGCACGACAGCCGCCCTACCCACGGCCAAACTGTTGAGCACATCCACATAGGCGATGGCACCGCCGTTGACGAGCAGCGTCACTGAGCCCGCGCTGCCCGCGATCGCCGTCGCCACCGCCGCCAACCACGGTGACTCGTCCCCCCACTCCGAGCCCGGTACCAGCACGATGTCGGTGTGCCCTGGCTCGACGTGCGCCCAATCGGGGCTTCGAGGTGGTGGCGCTCCGGGTAACCGCACGGTGCCTTCGGCCACCACACCGACCAGTTGGAAAGTCGCGTCCGCCGAGCGCCGCGCATCACCGATCATGCGCATCACACCCGCGTCGGTGCCGCCGTCGACGACCACCGCGCCGAGCTGTTCGACCATCGGCACGACGTGCTCGACGAGGAGACAGGCCAGCGGACTGTCCGCGTCGACGGGCAGCCCGGCGGCACCGCCGACCAGCACGAGGACCGGACGACCGGACGACAGCGTGGTCCTTCGCAAGGACTCGTCGATCGCGTCCAGCGAAATCAGGGTGGTGATAGTGGGCGGGGGCACAGCACTCTTTCTGTCGAATTCACTAGCGACACACCATACTTCGTGTGTTCACGGCTGATCCGCGAGCCCATGCGACTCATGAGCCAACCCTTCGATCAGCGCGTCCCAGTATTCGTCGTCACCCTTACAGTGACTACGCAATCGCCGGATCGTGGTGTAGGTCGATTCCTTTTCCATATCGCTGGGCGTTGTGCCGAGCGCCTGGTCCAGCCATTCCAGCGCATCGGACATTCTGCCGTCGTAGATCGAGAGTTCGATCATGGTGGCGTAATCCCAATACGTTGCCCCACCTCGGGCGATTCGGGCTCGTGCCGCGTACTCCACCACCGGAAGCAACTGCGCGAGGCGCTTGCTGTTTCGATCATCGATCCACAGCAGATGAACCGCGTTGATGCCAGGGTAGTAGTCGCGCCAGTCGAGCTCGAACCCGGCAGCGTAGGTCTCGATCGCGAGCCTGAGGTACCCGCGCGCGTGCGGCGTGCCCTGCGCGGCGGACCATCGATCCTTGTAGATTCTGCCGAGAAGACCGAGGGTCTCACTACTGCTGCCATACTCCTGACACAGCTCCCGCAGTTCGTTCTCGGCGACGATACTTCCCGGCTGCAATCGATTTCGCGCGAAGGCCCGTTGCTCGCGCACGGTCACACTGCGGGCGAGATAGGGCGGAAGGTCCTCGACCAGGTCAATCATCTCCTGCCACATTCGAAAGTCCCGATAGGCCAGCAACAGATCGATCAACAGGCTCTCGTCGTAACCGTGTAGGTCCGACAGAGCTCGACGGACCCGCGATATCTGCTCAACCGCCTCTTCACGTCCACGAAGATCATCGGTGCGCGCCGCCTCACGTGCCTCGTCGAGTTGCCGACGGACCGCTTCGGAGATTTCGAAGCGGTCGTTGAAGGCCTCGAGATCGGACTTCGAGAGCTTGGGCGCTGTCAGCCCGGTGAACAGCTCGAACAACGGGCTGTCGGTACGCTGTTCGTCGCGCGCGAGCCGTAGCTGTTTCGTCAGCACGGCGCGGTCGACCTCCTGGTGGCTCGGGCATCCGGCCGCATCCAACTCGTACCGATGGACTCGCTCAGGAGCGAGGTCGAAGGGCAATCGGAATCCCGCTGCCGAGATCAGCACGGTGCTCCATGGCCGAAGGGCATGACGGATTCCGAGCTCGTAGTACACGTTCGCGTTGGCTTGCGTCAGATCCGCGACCACGTAGTCGCATACCATCAACCGCTCGAACATCGCTCGGTGAATGAACCCACCGAATTGCTCTTCGTCGGCACGCAGGCAGGCCATGCCCGCGTCCTGCACAGCGGGCTTGACGATCGCCTCGTACACCCGGTCGAACTCGATCGCCGAAGTGGCTTCGCCTTTGGTGCCGAAGGGCATGATCACAAAGCACAACGGCTTAGCCGAGAATACGCTGTCGTTCACATCCGACCGTCCGATCAGCTTGCATCGCAATATAATTCATCGCACCGGTGAGACTCACGGTCACTTCCGGCTCAACCGAGATAGATGTCGTGCAGCGTGGGATAAGCCGAGCCGGTCCCGGCGTTCGGCTCCGCTCCCTCGCCCGCGTCGAATTCCTGGCAGGTTCGTGTGTACGGCCTGTCTCCGAGATACCGATCCCACTCCGCCTCGGTGAGATTGCGACCGGCCCGTCGACAGGCTTCACGAATCCACAGCGCCGGACCCCACACCCTGGCGGTGTCGTCGTCACTCGCGGTGGCCAGCGTTTCGCCGTTCGCATGGAACGCCAATGCCGTGATCGGGCCGGAATGCCCGCGCAGAGGCTCGCCCACTTGCTGTTGAGTCCGCGCGTTCCAGATACGAACCATGTTGTCGTCACCGCCGGTGGCCAACAACTTTCCGCTCGGGTGAAAGGCGACCGAGTTCATCCCACCGGCTTCACCACGCATCGGTGGCCCGAGCGCCTTCCCGGAGGGCAGGTCCCACAATTGCACTACCGCACCCGCGACCGCCAGGCGTTCCCCAGTGGGGTCGAAGGCAAGCGCCTCGATCTTTCCCGCGCTGTCCTTCATCGGTGGACCGACCGGCTTGCCCGTGTCGATGTCGAAGACCCGCGCGGAACCGTCGAAGCCGCCGACGGCGAGCAACCCGGTACGCGGATGAAAGGCCAGCGCCGACACCGTGCCGGCGTCCGCGATCGGCGACCCGGCGAGCTGTCGGCCCGTCCTGGCGTCCCACAGTCGGACCGTGCCGTCCGACCCAGCGGCGAGGACATCTCGGCTCGGATGGAAAGCGATCGCCTCGACACCCTTCTCATCGAGTTCCTTGACGAGCTTGTTCCCGTTCTCGACATCCCAGATCCACACGTCCTCCTCGATCAGTCCGAGCGCGCCGATCAGCGTGCCGCCAGGGCGCATGGCCATCGCCGTCACCGCTCCGTGGTGTCCCTTGCGCGAATCGTCGGTACGAAAGATCTGGCCAGGAGGCAACGGATCGCCCGCGCCGATGAGGTCTTTGCCCGCGGGCTTGCCGGTTTTCGGATCCCAGCGTCGCACGGTCCCGTCCAGCCCGGCAGTCACCACCTCGTCGCCACTGAACTGGACACCGGTGACGCTGTCACGGTGACCACGGAGTAGCCCGCCGACCTCCTGCACATTGTCCGGATCGAGCAACCGCACGGAGCCGTCGCCGGTACCGATCGCCAGCCGCCTGCCGACTGCGCTGAACGTCACGGCGAACAGCGGACTGTCGTAGCCGGTCAGCGGTTCGCCGATCTGCTGTCTTTTGATCGGATCCCACAGGCGCACGTCACCGTCCCAGCTCGCCGTCGCCAACCATCGACCGTCCGCACTGAACGCCACCTTCGGCACGACACTCGAGTGCCCCTGCAACGGGTCACCGGTCGCGGTGCGGGTAGCGAGATCCAGCAAGGTGACGGTGCCGAAGAGGTTGCTGTCGGCGATGGCGAGCAACCGCATGTCCGGGCTGAACGACAGCGAGGTCACCCCGGACGCACCCCAACTGTCGCCCGGCAACGGATCACCCAATTGTTGGCGAGTGTTCGGATTCCACAACCGCACGTCCTTGTCCGCCCCACCCGTGGCCAGGGTGCCGTCCGCGCCGAAAGCCAACGCGGTGACGCCGCCGGGGTGGATCATCGGATCGCTGAGCTCGGTCCAGGTCCGTGTGTCCCACAACCGGACCGAGTCGCCACCGCCCGCAGTGGCGAGCAGCGTCGCGTCCGGACTGAAGGCAAGCAAACCGACGCTGCCTGCCTGCGGCAACGGCGGCACCACCTGCTCCCAGGTTTCGGTGTTCCACACCTTGACGATCGCGTCCGACGAGTTGCCCACGGTGACCAGCACCGGATCCCTCGGACTGAAGGCGACGGCCGAGACACCTCCGCTGTGGCCCTCCAGTTGCCGCAGCTGTCGACTGGACCGCGCGTCCCACACCCTTACCGTCGAATCCCAACCGCCGCTGGCCACCAGCGTGGCGTCCGCGTTGAACGAGACCGACGACACCGCGCCGCGGTGGCCGCGCAGTGACCGCGCCAGTCGGTCGTTGGCGAGGGCCTGGTTCAAGGCATCGACCGGTTCCCTGGTCACACCGAGCCGGAGCCCTTCCAACGCCAAGAGATACGCCAGATCGTCTTCGTCGCCGATCAGGTTCGAAGCCTGGGCCGCGAGCGCCCTGGAGGTCGCGATCCGTGCCTGCAGTTCGGCGGCGTCCCGCTGTTCCCGTGTTTCGCGCACCTGGAAGAACAGCCCGACTCCGGCCAGGATCGCCACCACCAGCAACCCGACCAACCCGGTGACGGCGGCGTTGCGACGCCGTTCGAAGGTTCGCTGCTGTTGGATGTCCTCGCCGACCAGATCGGATTTGCTGCGCCCGTGGACTCGAGCGGCCAGGGTCGCTATCGCGTCCTGAAACCGTGGATCACGCAGATCGGGCCGATCGAATCGTCCGTCGCGCAGGTCGACCCATTTCGGCTCGTGCGTGAAGTAGCCGCGCAAGGCATCCGGCAGCACATCGGTCGCGTCCCAGTCGTAGTCCGCGGTGTCGGCGTCCCATTGTGGCGCGGTGCCGTGGGTCAGCGCGAAGAGGAACCGGCTGGGATCCTTGTGTCGACGCCAGTATTCGACTTCGTCGCGTACCCACCCCGACGCGGCCGCCTCCGGTGAGGCCAGCAACAGAAAGTACCCGGAATCGCCGAGTACCTTCTCGATGTCCGGCCACAGAGTCGGTGTCGCGGTGAGGTCGTTCTCGTCGAGAAACACCTTCAGCGCGGGCGTGCGGGTCCACGGGCGCGCGAGGTGGGCGAGGCCGGTGCGCACTGCGGGCGCGAGATCGTGATCGGCTCGGTGGCTGTAGGAGATGAAGACGTCGGGTTGTCGTGGTCGACTCGACCGATTCCGTGACAGCCACCGTCCACCCCAAACCTGTATGGCCGCATACACATTGGTCACCTGCGTCAGCATGGGCGACCAACGCCCCGGTGTCCAGCTTTTCATCAAAACAGCGTCGGGCCAGCGCGGCGCCATGCCGTCAGCGGGTCTGTCAGATCTGAAACATACTGTCGGGCAGGTAATTACGATACGCTGCGACCTGGGAAGCCACCCGCGGCTCGGACGTCTTCATCTCCTGTAGCCACTCAGCCGATCACGCCCTGGCCCCAGAGGTGCAGCGCGCGCCCAGTTGGGCAAACACTGGAACCAACCGCACGCGCTGCTGGTCTCGACCTGCACGCCGAATCCATACATCTCGAACGCGAGCCGGAGCCGCTGCCCCGGCGTTGTCTCGGTCACGAATCGAGGCTACGCAGAGATTCTGAAAGGCCCGTTCGCGCGTGGCGAACGGGCCTTTCAGGGTGCGACGAAACTTACGCGGTTTCGGTGATCGGGCGGTCGACCCAGCTCATCAGGCCGCGCAGCTTGGCGCCGGTGACCTCGATGGGGTGCTCGGCGTTGGCCTTGCGCAGGCCCTCGAGCTCGGTGTTGCCGTTCTCGACGTTGGCGACCAGACGCTTGACGAAGGTGCCGTCCTGGATGTCGGTCAGGATCGCCTTCATGCGCTCCTTGGTGCCGGCGTCGATGACGCGCGGGCCCGACAGGTAGCCACCGAACTCGGCGGTGTCGGAGACCGAGTAGTTCATGCGGGCGATGCCACCCTCGTACATGAGGTCGACGATCAGCTTGAGCTCGTGCAGGACCTCGAAGTACGCCATTTCGGGGGCGTAGCCGGCCTCGACCATGACCTCGAAGCCGGTCTTGACCAGCTCTTCGGTGCCACCACAGAGCACAGCCTGCTCACCGAACAGGTCGGTCTCGGTCTCTTCCTTGAAGGTGGTCTTGATGACGCCGGCGCGGGCACCACCGATGGCCTTGGCGTAGGACAGCGCCAGGGCTTGGCCCTCGCCGGTCGGGTCCTGGTCCACGGCGATGAGCGCGGGCACGCCCTTGCCGTCGACGTACTGACGACGCACCAGGTGGCCGGGGCCCTTGGGGGCGACCATCGCGACGGTGACGTTGGCCGGAGCCTTGATCAGACCGAAGTGGATGTTGAGGCCGTGGCCGAAGAACAGCGCGTCGCCGTCCTTCAGGTGGGGCTCGATGTCGTTGGTGAAGATCGACGCCTGGGCGGTGTCGGGGGCCAGCACCATGATCACGTCGGCCCACTCGGAGACCTCGGCGGGGGTGCCGACGGTCAGACCGGCCTCTTCGGCCTTCGGGCGAGACTTCGAACCCTCGGCCAGGCCGACGCGGACGTCGACGCCGGAGTCGCGCAGGCTCAGCGAGTGCGCGTGGCCCTGGCTGCCGTAACCGATCACGGCGACCTTGCGGCCCTGGATGATCGACAGGTCAGCGTCGTCGTCGTAGAACATCTCGACTGCCACTTGATTGGTCCCTTCTGAAAATGATGGTGGGGAAAAGTTATCGCGGAGGTTGCTGAGGTCGGCTCAGCGGGTCGCGGTGATCGACTTGGGCCCGCGGCCGACGGCCACGACTCCCGACTGCACGATCTCGCGGATGCCGTACGGCTCGACCATGCGCAGCAGCGCGTCGAGCTTGGAGCGGGTGCCGGTGGCCTCGATGGTCAGCGCGTCGGGCGAGACGTCGATCACCTTGGCGCGGAACAACTGCACGGCCTCGATCACCTGCGTGCGCACCGACGCGTCGGCGCGCACCTTCACCAGGATCAGCTCGCGGGCCACCGAGGCGTCGGCGTCCTGCTCCACGATCTTGATGACGTTGATCAGCTTGTTGAGCTGCTTGGTGACCTGCTCGAGGGGCAGATCGTCGACGGTGACGACGATCGTCATGCGCGAGATCTCGGGGATCTCGGTGCCACCGACGGCCAGAGATTCGATATTGAAGCCGCGGCGCGAGAACAGGCTCGCGACACGTGCCAGCACGCCCGGCTTGTCCTCGACGAGGACGCTCAGGGTGTGGGTGGTGCTCATTCGTCGTCGCCCTTCTCGAATGCGGCCTGCTCGCGTTCCATCGCCTCGTGGATGACGGCCGGTTCGGAGACCGACTCGTCCTCGTCGAAGAGCGGACGGATGCCGCGGGCGAACATGATCTCGTCGTTGCCGGTGCCCGCGGCGACCATCGGCCACACCTGGGCGTCCTTGCCGACGATGAAGTCGATCACGACCGGGCGGTCGGTGATCGCCTGGGCCTGGCGGATCGCGTCCTCGACCTCGGACTCCTTCTCCACCCGGATGCCGACGCAGCCCAGCGCCTCGGCCAGCTTCACGAAGTCGGGGATGCGCAGGGTGTGCGTGCCGAGATCGGTGTTGGAGTAGCGCTGTTCGTAGAACAGGGTCTGCCACTGGCGGACCATGCCCAGGTTGCCGTTGTTGATCAGGGCGACCTTGATCGGCACGCCTTCAATGGCACAGGTCGCGAGTTCCTGGTTGGTCATCTGGAAGCAGCCGTCACCGTCGACCGCCCAGACCTCTTTCTCGGGCGCGCCCATCTTGGCGCCCATGGCCGCGGGAACCGCGTAACCCATGGTGCCGAGGCCACCGGAGTTGAGCCAGGTGCGCGGGTTCTCGTACTTGATGAACTGCGCGGCCCACATCTGGTGCTGGCCGACGCCTGCGCAGTACACGGCCTCGGGGCCCGCGAGGCGGCCGAGGGTCTCGATGACGTACTCCGGCGAGACCGAGCCGTCGCTGGGGGTCTTCCAGCCCAGCGGGTAGTTCTCACGGATGCCGCTGAGGTAGGCCCACCATTCGGTGAGGTTCAGCAGCGGGGCGTCGCCGGTCTGCGGGTCGGCCTTGAGGGTCTCGATCAGTTCGACGATCACCTCACGCGCGTCGCCGACGATCGGGACGTCGGCGTGGCGGTTCTTGCCGATCTCGGCCGGGTCGATGTCGGCGTGGATGACCTTCGCGTCGGGGGCGAAGGAGTCCAGCTGACCGGTGACGCGGTCGTCGAAGCGGGCGCCGAGGGTGATCAGCAGGTCCGACTTCTGCAGCGCGGCGACCGCGCCGACGGTGCCGTGCATGCCGGGCATGCCCATGTTGAGGGTGTGGCTGTCGGGGAACGAGCCACGCGCCATCAGGGTGGTGACGACCGGGATGCCCGTGAGTTCGGCCAGCTCGAGGAGTTCGGCCGAGGCGTCGGACTTGATCACACCGCCGCCGACGTAGAGCACGGGCTGCTTGGACTCGAGGATCAGTCGCGCGGCCTCACGCACCTGCTTGCCGTGCGGCTTGGTGACCGGGCGGTAGCCGGGCAGACGCATCTCCGGCGGCCACGAGAACGTGGTCTGGGCCTGCAGGGCGTCCTTGGTGATGTCGACCAGGACCGCGCCGGGGCGACCGGAGGCGGCGAGGTAGAACGCCTCGGCCAGGGTGCGCGGGATCTCGGCGGCGTCCTTGACCAGGAAGTTGTGTTTGGTGATCGGCATGGTGATGCCGGAGATGTCGGCTTCCTGGAACGCGTCGGTGCCGACCAGGCTCGACGGGACCTGTCCGGTGATCGCCACGATCGGAACCGAGTCCATCTGGGCATCGGCGAGGGGGGTCACCAGGTTGGTGGCGCCGGGGCCGGATGTGGCCATACACACACCGACCTTGCCCGAGGCCTGCGCGTATCCGGTCGCCGCGTGACCGGCGCCCTGCTCGTGCCGGACCAGGACGTGGCGGACCTTCTTCGAATCGAAGAGCGGGTCGTAGACAGGAAGGACCGCGCCGCCGGGAATGCCGAATACCGTGTCGACGTCGAGCTCTTCGAGGGACCGGACCACCGACTGGGCGCCGGTCACGCGCTCGGGCGCGACCTGACGACGGGCGGGGTTGGTCGCCGCGCTACCGGGGGTAGCTGAAGGCGCTGACCTGCGGGCCGATGGCCCGGGTCGTGCGGTTGGTGCACTCACCGTCTTCGTTCCTCACTGTCTCGTTCTGACTCGGACTGGCCCTGAGGGGCCCTGGCATTCGCCCGAACACAAAAAAGCCCCCGCCCAGCCATGGCTGTTCGAGGGTGGCGCGTCGCAAACGCGAGCTGACGTATTGACTACCTAGTCAGGCTCGACGCTGGACGCGCCGGCCGATTACGAGCTCGTTTCGAATCACGCATACGACGTTAGGCGCGCGTAGTGCGTCGAGTCAAACAGGCTGACCGCTCTGGTCCCATTCTGTGGGACTCGAGTGGTTGCGTGGGTCCGTGTACCGAGATGCGAGGATGGGAGGGTGTCCTCACCGCATCAGTCCGTGCCACCGGTTGAATCGTCCCACACCACCGACGAGGGAGCCGATACGGGTCGCCCGTCGCGACCCGGTGGCCTGCGCTCGGCTTCCCCTGGTCGGCTCGCCGCCATCGGCGCGGTGGTACTGGCGTACCTGATCTTCGTTGTGGTCGGAACGGTGCAGGACTCGTCGCTCGGGGTGCGGATCGGGTTGATCGTGCCCACCGCGGCGATTGTCTGGTTGCTGATTCCCCGGAAGACGAACACGCCGACACCGGGTGTGCACGTGATCGGCGTTCCCCGGCTGGCCTACATCGGCGTGCTGGTGTTGGCGTTCTGTGTGTTCTTCCCGTTCGTGGGGTGGCCCGCACTGCTGTGGCCGCTGCTGATGGCGCCGGTGATCGCGGTGTGGTGGGTGGTTCGCACGCATACAACCGTGTCCGAAGGTGGGCTCGATCTGAGCACGATGTTCGGCAAGAAGCACCTCGACTGGGGACAGATCAAGGGGATCACCATTCCCAAGCGGGGCTATGTGCGGGCGCGGCTCGACGATGATTCCGAGGTGAAGCTGCCTGCCGTCGGTTACGACCGGTTGCGTGAGCTGCTCGAAGCGTCCGGCGGGAAGCTGCCCGATGTGTTCGCCGCCGCGGAGGCGGCCGAGGCCGAGCGTCTCGCTGCCGAGCGCGCCGCGGCGAAGGCCGAATCCGACGCGACGGCAGCGACCGAGCCCGAGTCCGGCACCGAGCAGTAACCCCGGACGATCGTCGGCTCCGTCACTGTGGGAATCAGCACGAAGGCGAGGGCGGTTGTACCGGTAAGCTGACAGCGACCGGGCACCCCCGCGCCGACGCCCACCACCGCGGCGACACCTCCGAAAGCGACACTCCCGCCTCGAGCCCGGTTCCATCACCCCAGCACGCACCACCGGCGCGACCCGACCACGGCCCGCCGGAGTAACGTGACGGGTTGCCGGACGCACCGCGCCCACGCACGTGCGGCGCAGGTCAGCCCCCTGCGCGCACGCTCGGCCGCACCCAGCGACATCACGAGGACTTCCATGCCACCGCTTCGTTCACGCACAACCACCATCGGCCGCAATGCCGCGGGCGCGCGCTCGCTCTGGCGCGCGACCGGCATGACCGATTCCGATTTCGGTAAGCCGATCATCGCGATCGCGAACTCGTACACGCAGTTCGTTCCTGGCCACGTGCACCTCAAGAACATGGGCGACATCGTCGCCGAGGCCGTCCGCGCCGCCGGTGGCGTGCCGCGCGAGTTCCACACCATCGCCGTCGACGACGGTATCGCCATGGGGCACGGCGGCATGCTGTACTCGCTGCCCTCGCGCGAGATCATCGCCGACTCGGTCGAGTACATGGCCAACGCGCACACCGCCGACGCGCTGGTCTGCATCTCCAACTGCGACAAGATCACCCCCGGCATGCTCAATGCCGCGATGCGCCTCAACATCCCCGCCGTGTTCGTCTCCGGTGGACCGATGGAGGCGGGCAAGGCCGTGATCGTCGACGGTGTCGCGCAGGCGCCGCTCGACCTGGTGAGCGCGATCTCCGCGAGCGCGAGCCAGGCCGTGTCCGACGAGGGCCTCGACGAGGTCGAGCGATCGGCGTGCCCGACCTGTGGTTCGTGTTCTGGCATGTTCACCGCGAACTCGATGAACTGCCTGACCGAGGCGCTGGGCCTGGCGCTGCCGGGCAACGGCTCCACTCTCGCCACCCACTCCGCGCGGCGTGCGCTGTTCGAGCGGGCGGGCACGGTGATCGTCGACATCGCCAAGCGCTGGTACTCCGACGACGACGCCTCGGTGCTGCCGCGAAACGTGGCCAACGCCAAGGCTTTCCGTAACGCGATGGCCCTCGACGTGGCCATGGGCGGCTCCACCAACACCGTCCTGCACACCCTCGCCGCCGCGCAGGAGGGTGAGATCGACTTCGATCTGCAGGACATCGACGACATCAGCCGCAAGGTGCCGTGCCTGTCGAAGGTGTCGCCGAACTCCGATTACCACATGGAAGACGTGCATCGCGCCGGTGGCATCCCCGCCATCCTCGGTGAGTTGCGTCGCGGTGGGCTGCTGGAAACCGATGTGACCACCGTGCACACCGCCTCGTTCGAGGAGTACCTCGACACCTGGGATATCCGCTCGGGCAAGGCGTCCGAGGAAGCCGTCGAGCTCTTCCACGCCGCCCCCGGTGGCGTGCGCACGGTCGAGCCGTTCTCCACAAGCAATCGCTGGTCCTCGCTCGACACCGATGCTGCCGGTGGCTGCATCCGTGACATGGAGCACGCTTACACCGTCGAGGGCGGGCTGTGCGTGCTGCGCGGCAATATCGCTCCCGACGGCGCGATCCTCAAGACCGCGGGCATCGACGAAGACCTGTTCACCTTCGAAGGCCCGGCCGTGGTTGTCGAGTCGCAGGAGGACGCGGTGTCGATGATCCTGGGCAAGAAGATCCAGCCCGGCGACGTTGTCGTCATCCGCTACGAAGGCCCCGCCGGTGGTCCCGGCATGCAGGAAATGTTGCACCCGACCTCGTTCCTCAAGGGCCTCGGCCTTGGCAAGGTGTGCGCGCTGATCACCGACGGTCGCTTCTCCGGCGGCACCTCGGGCCTGTCGATCGGCCACATCTCCCCCGAAGCCGCCTCCGGCGGTGCCATCGGCCTGATCGAGAACGGCGACCGCATCCGCATCGACGTCCACACCCGCGCACTGGAAGTCCTTGTTCCCGACGAGGTCATGGCCGAACGCCGCGCGAAGATGGAAGCCTCGGAGCGTCCGTGGCAGCCGCTGAACCGCGACCGCACGGTTACCACCGCCCTGCGCGCCTACGCGGCGCTGGCGACTTCTGCCGACAAGGGTGCTGTCCGGCACGTGCCGTAAGAAGTACTGAAACAAGAACGGCGTCCCTCGGATTCGAAGGACGCCGTTCTTGTCGATCGGGGACGATCAGACGAGGGCGGGTTGGGCTGTCGTAGTCGATGACTCGTCGTCGCGGCCGGTTCGGGAGGGGATCAGGGCGGTGGCTATCAGGCCGAGAAGGACGAAGGCTGCGGCCAGGTAGGCGCCGAGGTTGACGCCGGTGGTCATGGCGGCGCGGCCTGCGGTGGCTACTTCTTGCGTATCCGGTTGGGCGGCAAAGCCTTCGATCGCCGCGCCCGCGCTGCCGGTGATGGCGTGGGCGTATTGCTGGGACTGGGCGGGCGGCATGCCTGTCGCGGTCAGGTCCTTGTCGACGTTCGAGCTCAGGGTGGTGAAGAAGACGGTGGTGAGTAGGGCGATGCCGAGGGCCGAACCCAGTTGACGGAAGGCACTCTGGATGCCGGAGGCCTGGCCGTTGTCGGCTTCGGGGATGTCGGCGAGGACGACGTTGGTCACCTGGGCGGTGGCGAAACCGACGCCGACGCCGTACACGCACAGGACCAGCGCGATCGCCCACCAGGAGCTGTCGGTGGCGGCGAAGAAGCCGAGTGCGGCCAGGCCGACGACCTCGAGGCCGAGGCCCAGTCGGACCATGTTCAGCGGGGAGGCCTTGCCCGCCATGCCGAAGCTGGCACCGCTGGCGATGAAGCTACCGATGGCGATCGGCACCAGGGCGAGACCTGCCTGGAGAGCGCTGTAGCCGAGGGTGAACTGCATCCACAGCGGCAGCACCGCGACGACGCCGAACTCACCGAGACCGATGATCAGGGTGGCGATATTGCCGTTGCGGAACGAGGCGAGGGAGAACAGGCTGAGGTCCATCAGTGCCTTGTCAGCATTGCCGCCGCAACGCAGCAGCACCTGCCGGATGACGAACCCGCCCAGCGCCAGCACGCTGAGCACGAGCGCGACCAGCACCGGCGAAGGCCCGCTGCCCCAGGTGAATCCGGCGATCCCCATCGGGTGCGTGGTCGTGATCCAGCCGTAGGTGCGGCCCTCGACGAGTCCGAAGGCGAGCAGTCCGAGGCCGAGCACCGACAGGATCGAGCCGACCACATCGAGTCGACCGGCGATCTTGGGTGAGGGCGCGATGCACGCCATGACGCCGACCACGATCAGCACAGCCAAGGGCACATTGATGCCGAACGCCCAGCGCCACGTCACGTGTTCGGCCAGCCAGCCACCGAGCAGCGGGCCGAGCGCGGCGGCCGCGCCGATGGTGGAACCCCACACCGCGAACGCCTGACCACGGGCTTTACCGGTGAAGGTGGCGTTGAGCAGGGCCAGTGAGGTCGGCAGGATCATCGCCGCGCCCGCACCCTGCAGGAATCGGGCGATGACGAGCAGTTCGCCGTTGGGGGCGAGCCCGGCCAGGATGCTGGTCGCGCCGAACACCACGACGCCCGCCACGAACACCCGGCGCGCCCCGACCATGTCGGCGACCCGGCCGACCACCAGCAGCAGCGCCGCGAACACGATCGCGTAGGACTCCTGAATCCATTGCGCCTCAGTGGAACCCGTGTTCAGGTCACCGATGATCGACGGGATGATCACGTTCACGATCGTGGTGTCGACCACGATCAGCGCGACGCCGAGGGCAATGGCGATCAAGCCGAGCCATCGGCGAAGGGACGACTCTTGACTCATCGCACACTCCTGTTTCCTGAATCAGTTATTACCATGATGGAATAATTCCATGGTCAAAGTATATTCTGGGCAATAGGATGTCAAACGATGAAAAAGGAACCTATGAGCCACAACGGTCGGGCCCAGCACGAACGACTCGACGAGGGTCTGCGTGCGTACGGCGCGAACTATCGTGAGTTCACCCGCCGGTTCGCGACCTGGCTCGGGTTGCACTCCACCGACGCCGAGGCGCTGATCGAAATCCTCACCGCCGAGGAACGCGGCGGCACGCTGTCACCGGCGCGGCTGAGTGAACGAATCTCGTTGTCCAACAGCGCGACCACCGCACTGCTGAACCGGCTCGAACAAGCCGGTCATATCGTGCGCAGCAGGGAGCACGACGACCGTCGCGTCATCACCCTGCGCAGCACCCCGCGCATCCACACCCTCGCCGATGAGTTCTTCGGCCCGCTCGGCACCAAGGTGGACGCGGTCATGAGCAAGTACTCCCCCGAGGAACTGCGACGGTTCGAGTCCTTCGTAGCCGATCTTCAAGCCACGATGACAGCCCACCTGGCTGAACCCGCACCGCCGCAGCCACAGCTCAGTTAAAGGGGCCGACACCCTTCAGGGGGTTGCCGCCGTGGAGGAACCAGAAGGTGAGGATGGCGGCGGCGATGGCCAGCAGAACCACCACGAACGAACCGTAGGCGGGGCGGGTGGCCCAGCCTCGGGTGCGGTCGAAGGACCAACGGCCGGGGCCGGTGAGGATGATCGCCAAGGCCGCGCCGGCCAGGACGCTGTCGAGTTCGACGCCGGTGGGGGTGCCCGCGTTGTACTGGAAGCCGGGGACCATGCCCTGCTTCCACATCCACGCACTCAGGATCGTGGCCAGCACGGCGCCCGCGGCGAGCGGGGTGGCCAGGCCGATCACCAGCAGGATGCCGCCGCCGAGTTCGCCTGCGATCACCAGGGCGGTCGCCAGCGACGGATAATCCCAGCCGCCGCTTTCCATCATGGTTTCGGTGCCGTCGAGGCCGGGTCCGTGGAACCATCCGGTGAGCTTCTGCAGGCCGTGGTAGATGAAGGTGTAGCCCACCACCAGGCGCAGCACGAACAGGCCGAGATCGAGGGTGCCCCGGCGCGCTTCGCGGTTGCGGCGCTGCAGGCGAACAGCTTCCGCCGAGGTGGCGGCCGCGGGCGGAATCGTCGCGTACCCGTAATCTTCGTCGCTGTCGCGACGGCCGGTTTCGGCGGTGCTCGCGCCGGGTACCTCGTCACCGGGGTCGAGGCCGAGATCCTCGTCGGTGCGCGGAATATCCTTCGGATCCGTCTTGCGCAGCTGCCCGGTCGGCGAATCGAACGGGCTGGTCGCCGCGCGACCTGCCGCCGATGCGCCCTGCCCGGGCTGCGCCGAACCATCGGCCTTGGAACTGTCTTTCGGCTTGTCGGTCACCGACTCACCTTATGACGTGCTGTGGCGGCGTGCTGCCCTTCCCCGCGACGGGCGTGTCAATCCCATGACGGCCGAGGAGCGGGATTCGGACGTGACGGGCGTGCCCGGCCCGCACCGGTGCCGGTAACGTCTGGGATATGAGTTCGGGAATCGCGGGACGCGTGGCAGTCGGGGTGGTCCTCGGCACCGTTTTGCTGGCCGGGTGCGCCCGTTTCGACGAGTCGGCGTCGAGTCCGTTCACCACCGAACCGCAACTGGGCGGGTCGGGTGCGGAACCGAAGAAGCCCCAAGAGGACCCGTCGCAGCCGCCGCGACCGACCGGACCGTGCATCGACCCCGATCCCAACGTGATCGCCACCTGTATGGAATCGGGCGCCGGGCTGATCACGGTGGGCGACGGCGCGCTGGTCGCCGAGCGCAAGACTGGGCGGATCCTGCAGGTGACGGCGGTCGACGCGAGCACACCGCAGCCCGCGCCGGTGGAGATCGCCAGCGTTCCAGTCGACGGATCGGCCGATGGCGGCATCTCCGATATCGTGCTCTCCCCCACCTTCGGTGAGGACGGGCTGATGTACGCCTACATCACCACCGGCAGCGACAATCGGGTCGTTCGCCTGTCCGCCGACGGGGCGCCCAAGCCGATCCTCACCGGTATTCCCAAGGGCGCCAACGGAAATCGTGGTGCGCTGGAATGGTCGACGCCCACCCAGCTGATGGTGCTCACCGGCGATGCCGGAAACCCCGGCGCCGCAGCCGATCCCGGCTCGCTCGGCGGCAAACTCCTTCGCCTCGAATCACCCTCGTCGGGCACGAACACCCCTCAGGTGGTGGCGTCGGGCCTCGGTTCGGCCGGTGATATCTGCCGCGACGGCAAGAACGGCATGTGGGTCACCGACCGCACCGCCGCCGAGGACCGCCTCCAGCACCTGAGCCCCGACGGCACCCTCAGCGTCTCCTGGACCTGGCCCGACCGCCCCGGCGTCGGCGGCTGCACCGCCACCGGCGACGGCGTCGGCATCGCCCTCAGCGAAGGCAAGGCACTGGCCGCGGTCGCCGCCGACCCCACCACCTTCGCCGTCACCACCGCCCCCACCATGATCGCCCAGGACAAGTACGGCAAGCTCCTCGGCGCCACCGCAAGCGCCGACGGCAGCATCTGGGTCACCACCACCAACAAAACCGACGGCGAGCCAGGCGAATTCGACGACCGCGTCGTCCGCATCCCACCGCCGCAAGGCGGAGCAGGCGGACCTGACTAGGGACGCGCCCGCAACCCGGCGCCGCAACGCGGACCGAGCTGTTCCGCGGGCCCGGCCGGGGATGCGAAACGGCCGCCCGCACTGCGAAAGCAGAACGGGCGGCCGGGTTTCGTGCCTGGAGACAGCTGCGATCGACGTGCTGGGCCTGATCCGCGCCGCCTCCTCGACGTCGCGGCAAGGGGCTGGCCCAGTGCCGAACCTGCCGCGCTAGCTACATGCGGCGATGACCAGGTCGCGAACGCGGGCCGCGTCGGCCTGGCCGCGAGTCGCCTTCATGACGTCGCCGACGATCTTGCCAGCGGCCTGAACCTTGCCCGAGCGGATCTTCTCGGCGATGTCCGGGTTCGCGGCGAGAGCCTTTTCGACCTCGGTCTGCAGGGCGGAGTCGTCGCTGACCATGCCGAGGCCCTTGGCTTCGACGATGGCGGCGGGTTCGCCTTCACCTTCGAGGACGAAGTCGACGACCTGCTTGGCGACCTTGTTGTTGACCGTCTTTGCTTCCACCAGCCCGATCACCGCGGCGACCTGAGCCGGGGTGATCGGCAAGTCGGCCAGGGCGACATCGCGGGCCTTGGCCTTCTCGGTCAGGTAGGCGACCCACCAGGAGCGGGCCTCGTTGGCGGGGGCACCGGCCTCGACGGTGGCGATGATCAGGTCGAGGGCGCCGGCGTTGACCAGGTCGCGCATGACCTCGTCGGACAGGCCCCAGTCGGCCTGGATGCGGGCGCGCACCAGCCACGGGTACTCGGGGATGGTGGCGCGCAGTTGTTCGACCCACTCGGGCGCGGGGGCGACGGGCTCGAGGTCGGGCTCGGGGAAGTAGCGGTAGTCCTCGGCGGTTTCCTTGCGGCGACCGGACGCGGTGGACCCGTCGGCTTCCTGGAAGTGGCGGGTCTCCTGGATGATCTCGCCGCCCGCGGTGAGCACGGCGGCCTGGCGGCGCATCTCGTAGCGCACCGCGACCTCGACGCTCTTGAGCGAGTTCACGTTCTTGGTCTCGGTGCGGGTGCCGAGTTCCTTGGCGCCGATCGGCATCAGGGACACGTTGGCGTCGCAGCGCAGCGAACCCTGTTCCATCTTCACGTCGGAGACGTTGAGCGAGCGCAGCACCTCGCGCAGCGCGGTGACATACGCGCGGGCCACCTCGGGTGCGCGTTCACCGGCACCGGAGATCGTCTTGGTGACGATCTCGATCAGCGGCACACCGGCGCGGTTGAAGTCGAGCAGCGAGTGGCTGGCGCCGTGGATGCGACCGGTCGCGCCACCGACGTGCAGGGACTTGCCGGTGTCTTCCTCCATGTGCGCGCGCTCGATCTCGACGCGGAAGATGGACCCGTCGTCGAGGGTCACGTCGAGGTAGCCCTCGGTGGCGATCGGCTCGTCGTACTGGCTGATCTGGTAGTTCTTCGGCTGATCCGGGTAGAAGTAGTTCTTGCGCGCGAACCGGCCCCACGGGGTGATCGAACAGTTCAGCGCGAGACCGATCCGGATGGCCGATTCGATGGCCTTCTCGTTCACCACGGGCAGCGAGCCGGGCAGGCCCAGGCACACCGGGCACACCTGGGTATTGGGTTCGGCGCCGAACTCGGTGGGGCAACCGCAGAACATCTTGGTCGCCGTGGACAACTCGACGTGGACCTCCATGCCGAGCACCGGCTCGTACCGGGAGATGACATCGGCGTAATCCATCAACTCGACCGTGGGTGCGCTCATGCCGATCAGTCTATGTAAGCCCTACGACGCCATTGTCCGGTGGTCCTAGCGCGGCGGGATGCGCTGGGTGAGCCAGTCGGTGACGTAGGCGAGCACCGCCGGGTCGATGGTGGTCTCGATGGACGGATATTCGCTGGGTTTGCCCTCGGCTGATGGTTGCATCAGGTGGTTGAGGCCGGGAAAGGTGTGCACGGTGGCATCGGGGTCGCCGGTCAGGGCGGCCCGCATCGGCGGCTCGTTCTGGGTGGCGATCACCTGCTGGTCGGTGCCGCCGAAGAAGGCGAGGACCGGAATACGTAAGGCTTCCAGCGCCGGTTTCGGGTCGTAGGTGATCAGTGCGCTCATGTACGGGGTGTTCAGCGAATCGACCGCCGCCTGCGGCGCGCGCTGACCCTCGGGCAGGGAGTCGTTGTGCTGCTGGGAGTAGGCCTTGGCGCCCGCGGTGTCGCCCGCACGCAACAGTGCCGACCATTCGGTGAGATAGCGCACCTGCGCGTCGATCTCCTCCTGCGAGGCGCCTGCCGCGGCCATCACCACCTTGTTCTGCTCGATCAGTACCTCGGCGCCGAGCACCGAAGGGCCTGCCATCAGCACGGCGAACGCGATATTGCTGTCGGGCTTCGCGGCGACCAGCGGAGCGAGGTATCCGCCCTCGCTGTGTCCGAACAGCCCGACCCGCGCCGGATCGATCTCCGAACGGCTCCGCAGGAAAGCCACGCCCGCGGCCACGTCGGCGGCGAGATCGGGATAGGTCGCGTCGTCGAGCACACCGCTGGTACCGCCGACCCCGCGATCGTCGGTGCGCAGCACCGCATATCCCGCGCGAGTGAACGTGTCGGCCAGCAGCTGGAAGGGCCGGTGACCCGCCAGCTCCTCGTTGCGATCCTGCGGACCACTGCCGGTGATCATCAGCATCGCCGGAAACGGCCCGCTGCCTTCGGGTTCGGTGAGGGTGCCCGCGATGGTGATGTCGCCGTTGCGGTAGGTGACGTCCTCGCTACGGTACGGGTACGGCGGTTTCGGGTCCTGTGGGCGGGCAACGTTCTCGATCACGCCACGGTCGAAGGTGAGCGGCAACTTCTCACCGAACTGTGTCCAGTCGCCGACGATGCGTTCCCCGTCGAGTTTGCCCTGGAATCCCGGGTCGCCGGGCACGTCGGGCATCGTGAATGCCACCCGATCCGGTTCGGTCCGAACATCTTTCAATGCCGCACCACGTATCCCTTGGATCGGGATATCGATGGTGGCCGACCCGTTCTCGGTGAAGGTCACCCCGATCCCGATCGGCTCCCCCGGCCCCTGGAGGTCGCCGTGCCATGGCCCCGCCACCGCGGGACCGGCAGGCTCGTCCGCGGACGAACACCCAGCCACCAACGCGGCGACGACGACAAGAACCGAAACGATCACTCGACCGGTACGCATGAACCCACGGTACCGACGCCCACCGACAAATTCGGCGAACCGACCTGATCTCAGCCGAAGAAGGCCGACGCCTCACTGAGTCGTTCCGGCGGAACCCGTTTGAGCTGCTTGGTCGCCTCCGACAGCGGCACCAGCCCGATCTTGGTGCCGTGCAAGGCCACCATCTGACCGAAATGCCCGGCGTGCACCGCCTCGGCCGCGTGCACCCCGAATCGCGTGGCCAGAATCCGGTCGTAAGGCGTAGGGCTGCCGCCACGTTGGATGTGCCCGAGCACCGTGGTGCGAACCTCTTTGCCGATGCGGCGTTCGATCTCCGATCCCAGCTGCTGGGCGACGCCGGTGAACCGCTCGTGCCCGAATTCGTCGATTCCGCCCTCGCGCAAGGCGAATCCGGAATCCTCCGCGGGGTGTGCGCCCTCGGCGACCACGCAGATGAAGCTCTTGTCACCGCGCTGGAAGCGGCTCTTGATCATCGCGCACACCTTCGCCACATCGAACGGTTCCTCGGGCACCAGGGTGAGATGGGCGCCGGCGGCGATACCGGAGTTCAGCGCGATCCAGCCCGCGTGGCGGCCCATCACCTCCACCAGCATCACTCGCTGGTGGGATTCGGCGGTGGTGTGCAGGCGGTCGATGGCCTCGGTGGCGATCGACAGGGCGGTGTCGTGGCCGAATGTCACATCGGTGCAGTCGATGTCGTTGTCGATGGTCTTGGGCACGCCGACCACTGGCACACCTTCGTCCGACAGCCAGCTCGCCGCGGTGAGCGTGCCTTCGCCGCCGATCGGGATCAGCGCTTCGATGCCGTTGTCGTCGAGGGTCTGCATGATCCGGGGCAGGCCCGCGCGCAGCACCTCGGGGTTGGTGCGCGCGGTGCCGAGCATGGTGCCGCCCTTGGTGAGCAGGCGGTCGGTGCGATCGTCGTTGTGAATGCGGATCTTTCGATCCTCCAGCAGACCGCGCCAGCCGTCCTCGAACCCGACGATGGCGTCGCCGTAACGTCCGTTCGCGGTGCGGACCACGGCCCGGATCACCGCGTTCAGACCTGGACAATCCCCGCCTCCGGTCAAGACTCCGATGCGCATGCCGTTCATCTTGCCGCACCGGATCGGATCAGGGGCAGTGGCCTCCGGCCAGCTCGGTCAGGTGCCCCGAGATCAGCGTCGCCATCTTGTCGAGCATCGCCATGCCGTCGTTGAAGCTGCCCGAATCCGGTTGCGCGGCGAAGGCGATCGCGATCCGGCCCGTGGGCGAATCGATCAGACCGAACTGGCGGACCAGGTACTTGCCGCCGGGGTCGGGACCCCACCCGCCTTTGAACTCGGCACTGCCGAACACGCCGAGACCCCAGTGGTGGCTGACGATGATCTGCTGCATCAGCCCGACCACGCGCTCGCTCTGCGGGATGCACGGCAGCTGAGAAGCGAAGCGCACCTGGTCGGCGAGGGTCCATTCGGCCTGGCCGTAGACCGAGGCGTCGGCTCGGGTGCGCGTGGTCGGCACCGTGGTGCGCGCGTCACCACCTTCGCGCAGTACGCCTTCCACCGCTTGGGCGGCGTCGTCGCCGCTGCCGAGTGAGGCCCACAGCGAGTCGGCCGCGCCGTTGTCGGACGCGGTGATGGCGGCGGAGGCATAGGACGACGAGGAAGCGCTGTTGCGCAAGGCCGCGATGGCAAGGGGCACCTTGATCGTCGACCAGGCGGGACCGGTGGTCCAGTTGCCGAAGGTGACCATCTGCTTGCCGCCCACCGGCATGATCGCCAGCCCCGCGCTGCCGCGGAAACCCTGTTGGAGCTGGGTGAAATCGGCGGCCAGGCTACCGGGCATCGCGATGGAGACGCCGCCACCACCGACACCGGTACCGGGATCAACGGCGGGAACCGTGGTGGTCACGCGCGGTGCGGCGGCCTTCGGCGGCTCGGTGCCGCAGCCCGCGGTGGCGAGCACGGTCATGCCGAGCACTGTCGACAGCGCCACCCGAACGCGGTGGCGTCGTTCTTTGTTCATGATGTGAAGCATTTTTGTTTGTAAACTCCCCCGGGCGTTCGGTGCTGGCGACCCGTACCGTTACCGTACTGCGACATATGCCGATCGCCCACTTCGAACAAGCAACCCTCAGGTCAGACGGTGTTCGCCTGTATAGATATTCATCGTCTCGCCACGTAAGAAGCCCACCAGTGTGAGGTCGCTCTCAGCCGCCAGATCGACGGCGAGCGAGCTCGGCGCCGACACCGCGGCCAAGATCGGGATGCCCGCCATCACCGCCTTCTGCGCCAGTTCGAACGACGCGCGACTGCTCACGACAAGCACCAGATCGTGTGCGGGCACCCGGTTCTCGCGCACCGCCCAGCCGATCACCTTGTCGACAGCGTTGTGCCTGCCGATGTCCTCGCGCAGGGCGAGCAGGGTGCCGTCGGTGGTGAACAGTCCCGCCGCGTGCAGCCCGCCCGTGGCTTCGAACAGTTTCTGTCCCGCGCGCAGATGTTTCGGCAGTTTGGCGAGGGTGCCGGTGCTGATCGACGCGGACTCGTGCGGGATCGGGAAGCGGGTGTGCGTGCGCACTTCGTCGAGGGCGGTCTTGCCGCAGAGACCGCAGGCGCCGGTCGTGAGGAAGTTGCGGGCGTGGATCGGCACGGGGTTGCGCAGGCGCAGGTCGAGCACGTTGTAGGTGTTGCGGCCGGTGTCGTCGGTGCCCGCGCAGTAGCGGGCGGTGACGATGTCGTCGGCCGAGCCGATGATGTCCTCGCCGAACAGGAAGCCGTGCACGAGGTCGATATCGCTGCCGGGGGTGCGCATGGTGACGGTGAGCGACTGGCCGTCGACCCGGATCTCGAGGGGTTCCTCGACGGCGAGAGTATCGGGTCGCTCGATCCGCCCGGCCGGGGAAAGGCGGGTCGTCTTGCGCCGTGCGGTAACTCTGCTCATCCCATGACTCTGCTCACTGTGAGGGCTGCGATCAACACCGGCTGCCGATCGCTCGATCGGCGGAAGCGATCACCGCGTCAATTCGTCGCGAGACCGGCGACGAGGTTGATCGTCGTGGCCAGGATGACGGTGCCGAAAATGTAGGACAGCAGGCAGTGTCGAAGGACGATGGCGCGGATCGTTTCGTTGGAGACGTTGGTGTCGGAAACCTGATACGTCATGCCGAGGTTGTAGCTGAAGTAGAAGAAGTCACGGTAGTCGGGCGGCTCGGAGATGTTGAAGTCGATCCCGCCGCCGGGTGCCTGGTAGTAGACGTAGGCGTAGCGCGCGGCATACATCAGGTGCACCGACGCCCACGCCATGAACACCCCGCCGAGCGCGATCGCCGCGGCGATATTGGTCGCGTTCGAATGGCGCAGGACCAACACGACGACGATGCCGACGAGCCCGGCCAGCGCCGACGCCACCACCGAGAGCTCCTCGATGAACGGCTGGAAGTCTTCGCGCCGTGCCACCTTCTTGGTTTCCTCGGAGCTCATCGGCCACAGCACCAGCCAACCGGTGATGACGAATACCGTTGCGGAGCTAGCGATTCCGGAGAGAATTCCCAGCGGCAACTCGTGCGCGAGCCCGACGATCACACCGACCACGATGCCGAGCACCACCGACCCGACGAGGCGAGTGACCGCAGACAGCAGCAACCGAGTGCTCATGGGAATGCACAGTACTCAACAGTTGCCGAGTTATAGCTGAATTAGATCACCCTGTGACCGGGCGCGGCGCGAGGGCGAAATCGGTGGCCCGCGCGGTGCCGATGAGCGCGGTGGTGAGCACCGACCCCGGTTCGACCGCCGCGGTGACGAGCACGATCTGCGCGGTGACGACCGGGTCGGCGAGTTCGAACACCCGGATGTCGGCGGTGGGGCCCAACGCCGCGACCCACGGTTGCGGCACGATGCACGCCCAGCGCCCGGTGCGCGCGTGCTCGAGCAGCGTTGCCACCGAGTCGCTCTCCAGTTGCGGGGTCGCCGTGAGACCGAGTGTCGCCAGCGCGTCGTCGATGAGCTGGCGACCGCGCATGCCCTGCGGCAGCAGACACATCGGCAGTTCCAGCGCGTCGGCCCATGAGATCGCCGTGCGGCCCGCGACCAGCGCCGATCCCGCGACGAGGACGTGGCGTTCGGCGTAGAGCGGGGTGAGGGTGAGCCCGGTGGTGTCGACACCCTGCACGTAGACGATGCCCGCGTCGAGTTCGAACCGACGGATCCGTTCGACGATGTCGAGGGAGCGCAGACTCGTTTCGATCCGCACCCGCATCAACGGATGTTCGGTGCAGAACGGGTCGGTCAGCAGGGCGACCGTGCTCGACGCCGCGGGCACCACCCCGATCCGCAGCTCGCCGGTGAGACCGGTCTGCAGCGCCCGCACCTCGTGTTCGAGGGCCTCGCGGTCGGCGATGATCCGCCGTGCCCACAGCACCAGCCGCTCGCCCTCGGGAGTGAGTCCTTCGAAGGTGCGGGCCCGGCGTACCAGCGGCACGCCGAGCTCGTGTTCGAGTTTGCGGATCGCCTCCGACAGCGCGGGCTGGGAGACGTAACAGGCCTTCGCCGCCCGGGCGAAATGACGTTCTCGGGCGAGTGCGACGAAGTATTCGAGCTGACGGAACAGCATTCAGATGTCGGTCAGTCGTCCTGGTCGTCGGCCGCTTTGTTGCGCGCCTTCGCGATCTCGAGGGCCTGCTCGGCGGTGGCCTGGTCGGGGTAGGGGCCCATCCGGTCGCCGTACCAGCAGGCCTTGCCCTGTTCGGCCTTGTGGTGCTTGATGCAGTAGTACCACTCGTTGTCTTCAGCCATGCCGACAGTATGCAACGTTTCGCATACCTGCGTCTCGTCGGCGGGTAACACGGCGGTTGCCGGTTCGCGAATGAGCAGCGCGACAGCGATTCCCACCGCGACTCCGATCACCGTGTCGACGCCGCGTTCGGTGAGCATGGTGAGCGGGTCGGTCGGGTCGGCGAGTTCGGTCATTCCCATGATCAGCGGGGTGAAGAAGCCGAGGGCGACCGCGTAGTGCCGTGCCATGAACAGCTCGGTCGGGTAGAGCAGCGCGATGATGACCAGGCCGAGCATCGCCGGACTCCAGCCCGGCAGCAGCAGCGGTGCGGTGACGGCGAGTCCGATGAAGGTGCCGGTGATCCGGTGCACGCCACGGGTGATCCGGTCGCGCGAACTGTAGGCCGCGAGGGGTACCGCCGCGCCCGCCATCGCCCAATTGGCATGGCCGACACCGAGTAACACTCCGATCCCGCCGGAGATCGAGATCGCCATCGCGTACCGGCCCGCTTGGACGTAGGAGACCCGCCCGGTCCGATGCGGTGCGATCGGCACCGGGTCCTTGCACCCGCCGCGCCGGACTCGCTGCGCGGACTCGACATAGCCGACCACCACGCACAGCACCGCCGTCCCCGCACACAGCGCCAACGCCAGGATCGGATCGCGCTGCACGCCGGCCACCATGGCGATGGCGCCGAACGCGAAGATCCCGAAGAACGGCCCTTCCGGCCGCAAGCCGAGGCGGTCGGTGATCGGCGAGGCCACGGCCGCGAACACCGCCACCGCCGACACCAGCACCGCGGGATGGGCGTGCAGGCGGGCGAGCAGAATGCCCGCGCCGACCCCGCCGACGAGCATCACCGCCGCTTCGCTCTGGTGGATCAGCCGTTGTCGCGGCGCTTCGGCGAAGCCGTACATGCCGGTGAAGGAACCGAAGACCGCGTAGATGAGCAGGTCGGTGCGCCCCAGCGCGATCAGCGCGAGGCCGGGGATCGCGAGCCCGATGAACACGCGGGCGGCGGGCAGGTGATCGATCTCGGTGACGAACCGTCGCCAGAGCTGGCGCGCCCCTGTTCCCGTGGTGCGCAAGGTTCCTCCGAAGTCGGTCGCGGGACATGCCCGTAGGGCCGATGATCAAGGGTGCATCATCGGCGCGCAGGCCGTCAACCTGCGGTGATCCCGGTCGCACCGGCGCAGGAGGGGCTGTACCGGCGGTGATAAGCGCGACCAATCGGCCGGTCGGAAATCGGTCTTGGACGCGGTGTGGCGACACGACGACAGTGAGCTACGCCCTTCCGTGATCTCGACGGTAGAGAATCCAAGCGAGACACTGGACAGAGCTCGTATCTTTCTCGACCCGCAATTCATCGCGAAGGGAAGATTTGACATGGCTGACGGTCCGCACACCATCTGGGACCCCGATAGAGGCCCGAGCGAAGCAGCCGACCGGGCGGCGGTGCCTGCGGTGAATGCCCCCTATAAGCACCCGGCCGCGGGGTGGGGTGCGGCGATCGCGGTCGGCAAGTTCATGGTGCTCAAAGAACACGAGCCGTTCATCGGCACCAAAGCCATTCTCAAAATGAACCATCAGGTGCACGGCTTCGACTGCCCCGGCTGTGCCTGGCCCGACGCGACCGACGGCCTGCTGCTCGACGTGTGCGAGAACGGCATCAAGCACGTCACCTGGGAGATGACGCACAAGCGGTGCACCCCGGAGTTCTTCGCCCAGCACACCGTCACCGAGCTGGCCACCTGGAGTTCCTACGACCTCGAGGACCAGGGCAGGCTCACCGAGCCGATGGTCTACGACCCCGAGACCGACCACTATGTGCCGATCAGCTGGGCCGACGCGTTCGAGATGACCGGCAAGGCGCTGCGCGAGCTGTCCGACCCGAACGAGGCGTCGTTCTACACCTCGGGGCGCCTCGGCAACGAGGCCACGTTCCTCTACCAGTTGATGGTGCGCGAGTACGGCACCAACAATCTGCCCGACTGTTCGAACATGTGCCACGAAGCCAGTGGCCGCGGTCTGCAGGCCTCGCTCGGTACCGGCAAGGGCACCTGCGACCTCGAGGACTGGGACAAGGCCGACGCGCTGTTCGTCATGGGTATCAACGCCGCGTCGAACGCACCGCGCATGCTGACCGCGCTGGCCAAGGCCTATAAGCGTGGCGCGCAGGTGGTGCACGTCAACCCGCTGATCGAGGCGGGTGCGACCAAGACGATCATCCCGCACGACTTCGTCGCGATGGGCACCTTCCACCCGACCAAGACCGGCACCCTCAACCTGCAGGTGCGTATCGGCGGGGACTTCGCGCTGATCCGTGGCATGTCCAAGGCGGTACTCGAGGAGTCCGCGACCAACGAGAAGGCCCTTGACCACGAGTTCATCGAGCGCTACACCGTCGGTTTCGACGACTACGTGCGCGAGGTCGAGGCGACCACCTGGGCCGATATCCAGACCCAGTCCGGGCTGAGCGAGGCCGAGATCCGCAAGGCCGCCCGCATCTACTGCGACTCCGACCGCAGCATCATCAGCTGGTGCCTCGGCATCACCCAGCACGAGCACGGCGTGGAGACGATCCGCGAGATCGTGAACCTGCTGCTCATGCGCGGCAATCTCGGTCGCGAAGGCGCGGGCCCCTCGCCGGTGCGCGGGCACAGCAACGTGCAGGGCAACCGCACTTGCGGCATCGACAACAATCCGCCCGCCGAATTCCTCGACCGGCTGGCCAAAGTCTGTGAGATCGATGTGCCGCGCGCCAACGGCTACGACGTGGTCGCCACCATCGAGGCGATGCAGAAGGGCAAGCTGAAGTTCTTCATGAGCATGGGCGGCAACTTCGTGCAGGCCGCACCCGACAGCGCCTACACCTTCGAGGCGTTCCAGAAGACCGACTTCACCGTCATCGTCTCCACCAAGCTCAATCGCAGTCACGTCATCCACGGCAAGAAGGCGTTGATCCTGCCGTGCCTCGCGCGCACCGAACACGATCATCAGCGCAGTGGGCCGCAGGTGATCTCGATGGAGAACGGGATGGCCGTGGTGCACCTGTCGCGGGGCATGAAAAAACCCGCCTCGCCGCATCTGCTGTCGGAGCCCGCGATTCTGGCCGGCATCGCCAAAGCCGCACTGCCCGAGACGAAGACGCCGTGGGAGTACTACGTCGAGGACTACGACCGCATCCGCGACACCATGTCGAAGGTGCTCGACGGTTTCGAGGACTACAACCGGCGGGTGCGACTCGGTCTCGGCTTCCGGATCCGTCAGCCCGCGCGCGAACTCATCTTCCTCACCCCGTCGGCGAAGGCGGAGTTCTCGGCGGCGACACTGCCCGACACCACCAACCCGCCCGGTGTGCTCACTCTCGCCACCCAACGGTCGCAGGACCAGTGGAACACCACCATCTACACCAATAACGACCGCTATCGCGGCGTGAAGAACCTGCGCACGCTGATCTTCATGAACTCCGCCGATATGCACGACCGCGGCTTGAAGGAGTTCGACGAGGTCGATATCACCAGCACCGCAAGGGACGGGTCCAAGCGGTCGCTGTACAAGTACAAGGTTGTCCCCTACGACATTCCGGTGGGCTGCGCGGCCGGGTACATGCCGGAGATGAATGTGCTGTGCGCGATCGGCGACTACAGCACCGAGAGCGACCAGCCGTTGATGAAGAGCGTGAAAGTGACCGTCACACCGTCGAGCTGAACTTTTCGTTGAGGAGAGGTTATGAACCAGCACACGCGAAAGACTCTGGCTTCGATCAAGGGGCACCCGGCGCCGACCGATATCGAATGGAAGCAGTTCATCACGATGTGGGAGGACATCGCCGACGAGGTGGAACAGGAGCACGGCGATCGGCTGGCGGTGAAGATGAACGGGCACCGCGAGGTGTTCCACCGTCAGCACGACGGCCGGGTGTCGATCGGTGACATCGAGCATGCGCGTCAATTGCTGAAGGACACACCGGAACTCAAGGGTTCCGGCGATATGTTCGTGGTCGCGATGGACAGCGAGAAGGCGCGGGTGCTGCATTTCGACCTCGCCACCCCCACCGTCGCCGATACCGAACACGACGTGACCAATCACGACAAGGTCGCCCACCACATCCGCACGGTCGAGCACCACACCGGCCACGACGACCCGCAGGTGTTCATCAAGTATTTCGATGATCTCGCGGTGGCGTTGATCGAGGAGATCGGCACCGAGAATTTCGTGCTGCTCGGGCACGGCAGGGGCAATTCCGATGTGGCCGATGATTTCGTGAAGCGGTTGAAGGAGATCAATCCTCCACTCGCCCAGCGGATTTCCGGGGTTGGAGTGATCGACCTCAGCGCTGCCAACGATGCCGCGATCGAAGCGGCGGCCCAGCAGATCGTCAAGAACGCGAAGTAGAAGGGACCACCGATGTCATATCTGCTCGCGCTCGTCGCCGATCCCGGCGAGAATTCCACGGCGCAACAGTTGGCGACCGAGGCCCAGCGGGTCGCCATCCGCAACAATGTCGACGTGGTGAGCCTGGCCGAACTCGACACGCTGCCCACCTACAGTGCGGCGATCGACACCGAGGACGGGCGTCCACTGATCGCCAACCAACTGCGGCGCTCCACGCTGGAAGCCGATGGGGTGCTGCTGTTCGCGGCCGAGGGCGAAACGGTACCGCCGCTGGCAGCGAGCGTGATCGCCTGGCTGGCAGGTCCGGAATCGGCGCCGACCGTCGGGGGCAAGCCGGTGGCGGTGATCACCGTCGGGCCCGGCGAGGTGATCAATCAGGATCTGGCTGATCGGTTACGCAAGGCCGGTGCCGATGTGGTGGCCGACGGGATGTCGATCACCGGGTCATGGAGTGATCCGGACACGCTGAACCGGCTCGGGGACACCGTAGTAGCGGTAGCTTCAGCAAGCTGAGATGGCCGCGGCCCCTGTCGAGCAGGGGCCGCGGCCATTGTTGTGTCAGTAGACGTAGACCACGGCGTTCTCACCGCCGGTGCAGGTGACGAGCTTGCCTTCCGGGGCGCAGTTCATCGTGTAGGTGGTGCCGGTGACCGGACTCGTCGCCACCACGGGGCGCGCACCGGTTCCGCCCGCGGCGTAGGCCTGCCGGACCGCCTCGGCGAAACCACAGCTGGTGACGGTGGTGCCGACGGCGACCTTGCTGTAATCGCCTGTGGTGGAACCGGCTTCGCAGGGTTGCGCACCTGCGGGCAAGGTGACCGGCCCGGCCGAGGTGGTGGGACGGACCGTCGTCGCGCGTGGGGTGGTGCCCGCGGGCTGACCGGAACCGGCCGGCACCTGCGAAGTCGGTGCGGCCGTGGAGGTTTCGTCGGATCCGGCAGACATCACGCGCCAGCCGATCGCGCCACCGATCGCCACGACCACCATGGCGAGGACGCCGACGAGAACCGGCAGCAGGACCGACCGCTTACGATCCGAATCCTGGTGCGCCCAAGACGGATCGGGTCCGTAGGCAGGGTCGGGGCCGTACGCGGGCTCCGGACCGTAACCGGGGTCGTAGGCCTGCTCACGGTAGGCGTGATCGCCGTAGGCGCTGGGCGGCTCGTCGTAGTCGGAGTACGCGTTCTCCTGGCCCGAGTACTGCCGGGTCGCGGCCGCCCGTGCCGGATCATCCGTTGGGGCCTGATGCGCGCCGAAAGGTGCCGCGCCGCCGCGGTATCGGTGCGTCGGCTGCGAGCGCTGCGGGTCCGGTTCGTCGGCACCGTAGTGCTGGGTCTGCGCCGACCGTCGCACCTCGGCGGGGTCGTACTGTTCGGTCGCCGGACTGAACTGATCGTCGGACTGCGCCGGTGCACCGAACCGGTCGTCTGCCTCGTCATCGAAACGCTCAGTAGGACCAGCGAAACGATCTCGCGGATCGTCGAGATCGCCGCCGAATTTCTGCGTAGGGGGCACGAAACCCGGCTGCGACGCGGGGGCGGCGTACTGCTCGGTCGGCGGGCCGAACGGCGCCGGATCTGCCTGCTCGCCGCCGAACCGATCGGGGCGCCCATCGAATCCGGCACCGAAAGCCCCTGCGGGACTGGCGAACCGGCCCTCGGGATCATTCTGGCCACCCCCGAAACGCTGGGTCGGAGCCGCGAAGGGGGCGGGTGGGTTCGAACTGGATTCCGGTGCGGGGAAACGCGGATCGGGGTTCGAGGCCGGGAGGCTGTACTGCTCGGTCGGCGGGGTGTATGCGGCCGGGATCGGGTGTTCGCCGGAGTAGCGCTGGGTGGGTGCGGCCCGGTCCTGGGGTGGAAGGCGGTGGGGGCCGGTGGGGGCCGGGTACGGGGTGGCCGACGAGGGGCGTTGCGGTTGCAGGAGGGGCGCGGAGGTTTCGCCGGGGGTGGCACCGTCGTAGAGGTGCGCGTCAGGGAAGGGGCGCATCCGTGGGAGGCCCTGGTCGGGGGTGTAGGCCGGTGGGGGCGCGGGGGCCGCTTCCGGTTCCGAGGCCGTCGGCAGGGGGGTGAAGTAGGCGTCGGCGGGCCGGATTTCGGCGGGGCCGGTCGGCTGGATCACCGCGGGGATCGAGATCTCGCCGGTGCCCTCGGCGGGAACGCGGCGGAACCCGGTGGTGTCGGCGCCACCTGCACGCGCCTCGGGTGGGCGGATGATCAGTGTCGGCTGGGCACCGGTCGCGGTGGACTGGCTGCGTGAGGTCTCCACGCCACCGGTCGCGGTCACCGCGCCGATCACGCGGAACTCCCCCGTCGGCGTCGGCGGCTGATCGGCCTTCTCCGATTCCGCGGAGCCCGGGGCTCCCTTGCGGGAACCAGCGGGCGCAGCACGCCCCACGCCGGGCGCAGGCCCCGCGGCAACAGCACGCTCGGCGCCAGGGCCCGCAGGTACTCCGCGCTCGGCGCCGGATCCCGCGGGAAAGCCACGCTCGGCACCCGGCGGCACGGGTACTCCGCGCTCGGCACCAGGGCCACGCTCGGCACCCGGCGGTACCCCGGGAGCACCACGGCCCGCACCGGCGGCGAATCCGGCTGCGGCGGCGAACCCGCGCCCGGCACCCGGGGCACCGGCCGGAGGTCCGCCGGGCGCACGGCCCGGTGCACCAGCGGGCCCACGCAGCGTGGCGCCCGGCGAAGAACCTGGAGTCACATCATGTCCACTTGGGACGCGACGGGCACCCTCATACGACGCGAAAGCACCCGACGGCGCGGGCCTCGGCGTGCCTTCACGCACGGCCGAGCCCAGCGCCCGGCGAGCGGCGACGGCCAACGCACCGGCCGTCGCATATCGATCGCCAGGATCCTTGGCCATACCCGTCCCGATGACATCGTCGAGCGCGCCCGGAATCCCGTGCAGTAACTCACTCGGCCGTGGCGGGGACTCGGACAGGTGCGCGCGAACAAGCACGCTCATGCTGGCCGCGGGGAAAGGCGAAGCGCCGGTGAGGCATTCGTGCAACACACAGGCCAGCGAGTAGACGTCGGCGCGATGCGAGATCGGACCGACGTCGAAGCGTTCCGGCGCCATGTAGATGTAGGAGCCGACCGCTATCCCGGCCTGGGTCACCGCGCTGTCACCCTCGGTGTGCGCGATGCCGAAGTCGGCGAGGTAGGCGAAATCGGCAGGCGTGACCAGGATGTTGGCGGGCTTCACATCGCGATGCACCAGCCCACCCGCGTGCGCGGCGTCCAGCGCGGCGGCGATCTGCTCGACGACGGCGACCGCGCGTTCCGGGCTCATCGGCCCGCCCCCGCGCAGCACGGTCCGCAGATCCGAGCCGGGCACCAGGCGCATGTCGATGAAGAGGACCCCGTCGATCACTCCCCAGTCGTGAATCGGGATGACGTGCGGTTCGGCCAGCTTCGCCGCGGCCTGGGACTCACGGCGGAACCGGACCTGATAGGCCGGGTCCTGCGCGAGCTCGGGCGCCAGCAACTTCAGAGCGACCACTCGGTCCTTGCCGGTGTCGTAGGCCTCGTAGACCTCGCCCATTCCGCCTTTACCCAGCAACGACCGCAACTCGTACGGGCCGAATCTGCTCCCCGTCCGTGACCCAGGTGCCTGCACCAGCGTCCGCCTCCCACTTCTGGCAGGCCCGTGGACCTGCTTCTCAGTAGGACGATTCTCCTGGCGTGACTACGCCGTGGTCAAACGCGAACACGATCGCGGCGGCCCGATCGCGCAGGTCGAGCTTGCCGAATATGTGTCCGACGTGGCTTTTCACCGTCACTTCGGAGATACCTAGTTCGGCGGCGATCTCGCTGTTGACCCGGCCCGAGGCGATCAATTCGAGCACTTCGTACTCGCGGGCGGTGAGTTCGCCGAGTCGGCGATCGGTGCGGGTACCGACCGGTTTCACTGTTCTATACGCGGTGAGCACCCGTCCGGTCACCGACGGGTCGAGCCAGGCGCCGCCGCCTGCCACGGTCCGCACGGCGCGGATCAGATCCTCGGCAGGCGAATCCTTGAGCAGGAACCCCGCGGCGCCCGCGCGCAACGCACCGGAGAGCAGCTGATCGTCGTCGAAGGTGGTGAGCACGAGCACCGGCGGGGCATCGGGGCGGGCGCGCAGCAACCGGGTCGCATCGATGCCGCCGACCCGCTTCATCCGCAGATCCATCAGCACCACATCGGGCCGTTGCGCGGCCACGGCGGCCGCCACCTCGTCGCCGTCGGCGCACTCGTTGATGGTGAAACCGTCGCGGCGGCGCAGGATCCGGCGCAGTCCACCGCGCACGAGTTCCTGATCGTCGACCACCAGCACGGTCACCACCTGCTCGATCGGCGAAGCGGTTGTCACGATTCCTCCTGGGGTTTGCTACGGAGCTTGCTCGGCAGCACGCTCGAAATGCACGAGCCCGATTTCATGGGAAAGCCGACGCGCACGGTCCAGCCGTCGTCGCCGTTGCCCGCGGTGATCTTCCCACCGAGCAGTTCGGTGCGTTTACGCATGCCGCGCAGTCCCATCCCGGTGTCTCGGCGGGGGGCGGGCCCGAACGGCAGTGGATTCGACACGACCAATATCGCCGCTTCGGCGGTGACATCGAGGCGGACTTCGGCGGCCGTTCCCGGCGCGTGTTTGATGACGTTGGCCAGTGATTCCTGGCCGATCCGGTACAGCGCGTGGCCGATGGCGCCGGTGACGGTGGCCAGGTCGCCGGTGCGGGTGTAGTCGACGGTGAGCCCGGCGCGGCGGAAGTCGCCGACGAGCTCGTCGATATCGGCGGCGCCCGGCTCGGGAGTCATTTGTGACGGGCCCGCGTCGAGCATGCCGACGGTTCGACGGATGTCGGCCATCGCTTGCCTGCCGAGTCGTTCGGCTTCGACGAGCGCTTCCACCGCCTCGGCGGGGTCGTCGTCGGTTTGCAGCGCGCGCCGGGCGGCGGTCAAGTGCAGCAGGGTGATCGAGAGGGAATGGGCGATCACATCGTGGACCTCGCGGGCGATCCGGCGGCGTTCCTCGTCGGCGGCCTGGCCGGAGCGGATGGCCTGATTCTCGCGTTCCTGGTAGAGGAATCGACGCTGGTACTGCAGCATCACCCCGCAGAACGTGCCGAGCAGGATGCCGATGGCATACATCGGGAGCCCTTGCAGCCGCTGCCCCGATACTCCCCAGTGCAGATGCCCCGCGAGGTCGAACGCCAGCAATTCTGCGAACGCGACCGCGGCGAATCCGATGGAGATTCCGCGCGAGGCGATCGCGGCTACCTCACCGGCGACGATCACCAGCACGAACGGCGCGAAGTCGTTACTCGTCGGCTGCAGCAGGAACAGCCCACACGAGAGCAGGGCGCTCGACTTCAGCAGTATGGGGTGCGGGCTCACGCCGAAGAGCGCGTACAGCGGGATCGGCAGGAACGCTGCCGCCATCGCGATCAGCGGCAGCGGGTTGGGGAAGTAGGAATGTCGCTGGATCACCGCCGCACCGGTGACCACCAGCAGCGCGAGGTCGGCCCCGATGATCACGGCGGGCGGATAGTCGTAGGGCAGTGCTTCGAGCCGCTCGCGCACGGTCGCCACGAACCGCCTGCACCCGCTCATCGTCCGGGCGGACAACCGCTGCAGGCGGCTCTCCCGACCCGGCGCCTTCGCGGGGATGGCGTGGCTCACATCCATGGTGTAAGGCTAGTCGCCGCCTGCCGGGTGAGCATCGTCCCGGAAACGGTTGCCTTCTCCTACCCAGGCAGGAGAAGAAGTCGGGTCCCCGGCACGACGAATCGGCCTTTCACCGACCGTAGCGTTTGATTCACCCGCTCACGGAAGGTGAAGCCCATGACCTGGACCGACCTGCACCACCGCACTGAGATCGTGCACACTGTGCTCGCCAGGGCCGCGATCGACCCGCACGACCCCGCGTTGTTCGACGGCCTCCCCGAGCTCGACCAGCTATTCGGTGGCGTCGAGGGCCTGCTCCTGACACTGACCAACCGCTGGGACAACCATCTGCACGTCAAGCTGGAGCTGGCCGAGATCGACGGCCGCACCCCGATGGAGGCCTATCTCGAACTGGCCGCCGAACAGCCTGCGCTGCGTGCGCTTCTCGACGCGCGTCCGGCGATCGGGCAGACTACCCGCGACCGCGCACTCGCACGCTGAAATCCGAAACTCCTTGGGAGACAATGCTATGCCCGACAGTGAATCGCCGCAGCAGCCGATGCTCGAGCTGACCAGGGTGGTCAAGCAGTATCGGGTCGGTGATCAGGAAGTCCGCGCGCTCGACGAAGTGAGCATGCGGATCGAGGCGGGCCAGTTCACCTCGATCATCGGGCCGTCAGGTTCCGGTAAGAGCACCCTGCTGCACCTGCTCGGCGCGCTCGACCGCCCCGACGCAGGTTCGATTCGCTTCCGCGGCACCGAGATCGGCGATCTCGACGAGGACAAGCAGGCGGCGTTCCGGCTCGAACAGGTGGGCTTCGTCTTCCAGTTCTTCAACCTGCTGCCCACCTTGTCGGCGTGGGAGAACGTGGCTGTCCCGAAACTGTTGGACGGCACCGGGTTACGTAAAGCCAAGCCACGCGCTTTGGAGCTGCTGGACATGGTCGGCCTCGGTGATCGGGCCCAGCACCGGCCCGCGGAACTGTCCGGTGGGCAGATGCAGCGGGTGGCGGTGGCGCGGGCGTTGATCATGGATCCGCCGCTGATCCTGGCCGACGAGCCGACCGGCAACCTCGATTCCAAGACCGGTGCGGCGATCCTCGCACTGCTCGGTGACATTACGGCGCAGGGCAATTCGGTGGTGATGGTCACCCACGACATGAACTCGATCGACTACTGCGACCGGGTGATCACGTTGCGTGACGGGCAGATCGGCGCCGACGAGTTGGCCGCCGCGCGGGTGGACGCATGATCGCCGCGGCATGGGATCGATTGCGGCTGTTCAACTTCGGTGAACTGCTCCGCCATCCCGGCCGGACCCTGATGTCGGGGGCGGTGATGGGGGTGTCGGCGGCGTTGATCGTGGCGGTGCTGAGTATCTCCGGCTCGGTCACCGGGTCGGTCGACAAGCTCACCAAGGGCCTGGCGGGCACCGCCGAGCTCGAGATCACCGGCATCACCGACGCCGGTTTCGAACAATCACTGCTACCCCAGATCGCCGCGACGCCAGGGGTGGCGACGGCGGTGCCGATGCTGCGCGGCACCCTGGGGGCGGGCCCTGACCGGGCACTGCTGATCGGGGCCGATCAACACATCGGCGCGCTCGGCAGCGACCTGGCCGGGCCGATGTCGCAGTACACCACCAAGCTGATCAGCACCGAACGCGGCGTGCTGGTCGGCGCTGCGATGGGCCTGCGCGAAGGCGACCCGGTGCGGATCGGATCGGGCACGGCCACGGTGGCCGCCGTCCTCGACTCCGAGGCCACCAACCGGCTCAACAGCGGCCACCTGGTGGCTGGTCCGCTGCCGCTGATCCAGTTCCTCACCGACCGGGTCGGCAAGCTCGATTCGGTGCAGATCGTGGTGAAACCCGGCACCGATGTGGGCGCGCTGCGGACGGCGCTCACCGAAGCGGTGGACGGGCGTGCGGTGGTGGCCGAGCCGAGTCTGCGGACCGCGCAGGCCGGTGGCGCGATCCAGATCATGCGGTACTCCACGCTGATGTCGTCGGCGGCGGCGCTGATCGTGTCGGCCTTCCTGATCTACAACGCGATGAGTATGGCTGTGGCACAACGCAGGCCGACGCTGTCGCTGTTGCGGGCGATCGGCGGCAAGCGCGCGCCGATGGTGCGGGATCTGCTCGTCGAGGCGGCGCTGCTCGGGCTGATCGGTGGGGCGATCGGTGCCGGGATCGGTGCGCTGATGGGCCGGTTCGCGATCGGCAGGCTGCCCGCCGCGATCGTGCAATCGGTCGAGGCGCGCACCGAGTTCCAGGTGCCGAATTACGCAGTGCCCGTGGCGATCGCGGCGTGTGTGGTGGCGACGGTGCTGGCCGCCTCGATCGCCGCGCGGCAGGTGTACAAGGTGGCCCCGGTCGAGGCGCTGGCGCCGGTGGAGGCCAGTGATGCCGCGGCCACCGGCACGGTGCTGCGCTGGGTCGCGCTGGCCGCGGGGCTGTTACTGGGTGCGGTGGCCGTGGTCGTCGCGTTCCTCGACCTCGGACGACTGTCCCTGGCGGCGATCACGACCTCGTTCACGGCGACTGTGTTCTTGTGTTTCGCCGCCACCGGGCCGATCGTGCGCGGGTCCGCGGCGATCGCCCGCTGGTTCGGCGCGCCCGGCGCACTCGGGGCCACTTCGCTCGAGCGCGCGCCGCGGCGGGTGTGGGCTACCGCGATGACGGTGATGATCGGGGTCGCGGCGGTGGTCGCGCTCGGTGGGGCGTCGGGCAACATGGTGAAGTCGGCGACCGATTCGTTCCAAAGTCTCGGCGACACCGACCTTTACGTGAGTCCGAGCCCCGTCGAACAGTTCCCGACCGGACCCGTGCTGCCCGCCGGATTGGCCGAGCGGGTCGCGACGGTGCCCGGTGTCGAGCAGGTGAATCCCGCCCAGATGGCGTTCGCGACGATCGGCAGCGGCCGGGTGATGCTGCAGGGTTATCCGCCGAGTACGTCCGACACTCGCCTCGGCGCGGTGGACCGGGCGGTGATCGATCAGATGGAGCGACGCGAAGGCGTGGTGATCACCCGCGATGTCGCGCGTTCACTGTCGCTCGCCGCGGGCGACGAGATCACCATGCCCACACCTTCCGGTGAGCGCAAAACCACTGTGCTGCAGGTAATTCCGTACTTCACTGCCGTCTCCGGTGTGGTGATGATGAATCTCGACCAGATGCGGGAGTGGTATCAGCGGCCCGGCGAGACGATCCTGTCGATCCAGTACGCGCCCGGCGCTGATCCCACCGCCGTGCAAGCCGCGGTGCGCGCGATGGTTCCCCAGGAAATCCACGTCGACACCGGCGCATCCATGGTCGACGCGATTTCCTCGAGCGTGCAGCAGGGCGCGGCGATGAGCAACATGATCCTGTGGATCGTCGTGCTGGTCGCGACGGTGGCGTTGCTGAACACCCTGATGCTGTCGGTCCTGGAACGGCGCAGGGAACTGGGGGTGCTGCGTGCCATGGGCACCAACCGCAAATTCCTGCTGCGCTCGGTGCTGGCCGAGGCCGCGGGCATCGGATTCATCGGCGCGGCAATCGGACTCGTCGTCGGGATCGCGGTGCAGTACCTGGCCACCGTGGCAATCGGCCACGCGATGACCATCGACATCATCTACCGCCCGAGCCCGCTGATCGCGGTCTACGGTGTGGTCGCCCTCGGCCTGGCCCTGCTCGGCTCGATCCCGCCTGCCCTGCGCGCATCCAAGATGCCGATCGTGGCAGCGCTGGCCGTGGACTGAAGTCTGTCACCGCAGCGGTCGGGCATACCCCGCCCGACCGCTGCGGTGGTCAGAGTGGGACGTCTTCCCACCAGGCGATGACCTCGTCCTGTGCGGAGGGGCGTGGGGCCCCGTTAGTGCCACTGCTGCCCCGACGGCTCACCGCGACAAGGTAATTCGCGCGATCGTCGTCGTCGGGGAAGCTCACGAACTGGTACGCGGTCTGCATTCGCGCGCTCCCCGGATCGCCGACGGCCCACCGCTGCACCGAGAACGGCACCCCGTCCTTGTCGCCCGCATCGCGAACGGCCCCCGGCAGCGCATCCACCACCGACCGCGCCTGCCCGGCGTTCGCGTACTCCAGCACCAGGTAACTCACCGCCCCGACCTGGTTGTCCACCCGATCGCACTGCCACGCGGTCTCGACCGGAGTCCACTGCAGCGCAGGCTCTTTCCACGCCAACTCGCTGACGCTGCGCACCCCCACACATCGAGCCCCGCGATACCCAACCCCCTCACCGTTCTCACCCTGCGGAACCAACGTCGGGAAAACCCGCCGACTCTCCCCGAACGAATCGGCGACCTCCGCCACCGAACTCGACGGCACATTCGCGCCCCCCGCGGCGTCGAGATCGCCGTCGTCGTCCGGCAACACCACCACAACCAACGCGACAACAAGCGCGATCAACACCAGCACCAACGCCACCAACACAACCCAGCCGAACCGCTGCATCCCCGACACCCGCCGAGGCACCGGCCAATACCCCCGATACGGCCCCAAGGGCCCCCGATGCCCCGGCGGCACCTCACCCTGCTGCCCCGAACCGGGTTGCTGCCCAGCATTACCCGGCTGCCCCATCCCGCCCGGCTGACCAGCGCTACCCGGCTGACCCGCACCCCTTTGTCGGCCCGCATTGCCCTGCTCCGCCTCGCCAGCCGGCCCCAGCCGGCTGGACTGCCCGGCCGCGCTCGGTGGCGGCACAGACCCCGCTGGGGCCACGGTCGGTGGTCCCGCGATCGACGTCACCTCGGTCAGCGCGGCCGCGTTCGCCGCATCAAGCGCATCCGCATCGCGCGTCGCCAGCACATCGGTTGCAGCCGTGGCTGATACCTCATCGTCGGCCGCCTCCTTGCCGAGCGAGCCAGCCGCTGGCGGCTTGTCCAGAGATACCGGGCTGGACGGCATTCCGGCAGCCCCACCGGGTGGCGCCTGCGTGCCTTCGACGGGGCTTGCCGAATCCGCGGGTGCCCCCGAATCGGCGGGCGGTCCGACAGTCGAGTCGTTCGAGGAAGCCGCACCCACACCGGGCAGCTGTGCGCCGGACGATCGCGCCGACGGCGCCCCAGCAGTCGGCGCCCCTGCGGCCGGTGCCCCTGCGGCCGGTGCCCCTGCGGTCGGCACCGCGACTGCGGGCGACCTGGCAGACATCGACGAGGGGGCCTCGGCACCGGGCACCGGTTGCCGGGTATTCGGATGTGCGGCAATGGGATTGACTGGGGGTCGCTGAGCTACCGGAGGCATTTCGCCGGGCGGCGCCGCAGGCGGGTGCTGCGGTGCCGGCGCAACAGCTCCGAACGGCCGGGATGGTGGCTGCCAATGAGGTTGTGGCACAGGCTGCATGGGCGGAGCTTGGTAACCGGGCGGCACCATGCCGGGCGGCACCATGCCGGGCTGCACGAAGGGCGCGGCCGGTCCTTGCTGCGGAGCAGGTGGGTAGTAACCGGGCGCCGGGTTGGCTGGCGGCCGCGGAAGAACCGGTGGCGTCTTGGAAGTCAACGCCTGGCGCGCCGCCTTGGCGAATGCCGCACACGAATCGAACCGTGCCGCAGGATGTTTCGCCATCGCTGCCGCGAGGACTGCGTCCATGATCGGCGGCAGACCCGCCCGGCGCAGCGCCAAGGGCGGCGGCGGGGCGTAGAGGGTTCCGCGAATGATCTCGTTCGGGTCGGCGGAGTCGAACGGTGCCACCCCGGTGAACAACCAGTACAGCGAACAGGCCAGGGAGTACTGGTCGGAGCGGTGGTCGAGTTCGGCACCCGTCATCTGTTCCGGCGACGCGTAAGCCAGTGTGGCGGTGAACATTCCCTGCTGGGTCAGGTGGGTGGAGTCCGCACGCAGGCGGGCGATCCCGAAATCGGTGAGGAACACCCGTTCGCCCTGACCGCCACTGGACCGCGCCAGCAAAATGTTGGCGGGCTTCACATCTCGGTGCAGCACTCCCCTGCCGTGCGCGTAATCCAGTGCGTCGGCGACACCTTCGATGATCTGCACGGCCCGCTCGGGCGGCAACGCCATCGGATCGACGGTCGCGGCGTCGATCCCGTCGACGTACTGCATGCTGATCCAGAGTTGCTCACCCTCGGACCCCCGGTCGAACACGGTGACGATCCCCGGATGGTCGAGCCCGGCGGCCAAATCGGCCTCCCGTTCGAACCTGGCCCGAACGCGCTCGTCGGCGAACAGATCCCGGTTGAGCAGCTTGAGCGCGGTCAGCCGGTCCAGTCGCGGATGCCGGGCCAGATACACCGTGCCCATGCCGCCCTGGCCCAGCATCGCCTCAATGGTGAACCCGGCGAACACCTCACCGATGTCGTGCACAACGACCCCCTTCCGACCGTGTGACCACGCTCATTCGAATTCTCGCCGAAAATCGGTGAAACTTACTAACAGTCGTCCGGGAGTTTCCGGACGCGCTCGACGAGAAGTTTGCACCGCCGGAGCACGCGCAGTGGGTGGTGGGGAGGATTCGGTGGTGAAGTCGACCGGAACGGCGGCTGCCTGTCGCAGGCTGCTGCTCTGTGGGGTGCTGGCGTCGGCCGCACTGTCCACCTCGTGTACCACGCCGGGCACCCCGACGGCGGTGAGCGCGCCCACGGTCACCGTCAACAGCGAAGACGCCTGGCATCCAGGACTGTCCATCGGTCTGCCCGATTCGCTGGCGGCGGAGTTCACGCTGCTGCAGTCGAAGCTGCCGGGACAGGTCGGCATGGCGTTGATGCCGGTCGGCGGCGGCCGGATGACGATCTACGGCGACTGGTCCACCGGCATCGCCTGGTCCACGATCAAGGTCCCCCTGGCCGTCGCGGCGTTGCGCCACGATTCCACCCAGTCGATCTTCGAGATGGTGCAGGCCGCGATCACGGTGTCGGACAACGACGCCGCCGAAGGCCTCTGGGAATCCCTCGGTGACGCACCGGAAGCCGCCGACGCCGTGCAGCAGGTCCTCGACGAGGCAGGCGACACCGGAAAGGCTTCCAGCCATACCGAACTCGACACCACCGCATTCGGCGGCACCGAGTGGTCGCTGGCCAACCAGGTGCGGTTCGCGTCGCGGCTGCCGTGCCTGCCCAACAGTGAGGTCGTCACCGCGCTGATGGGCGAGATCACCGAAGACCAGGGCTGGGGCCTCGGCCTGCTCGACGACACCGAGTTCAAGGGCGGCTGGGGCCCGGACGACATCACCGGGATGTACACGGTGCGCCAGTTCGGGCTGGTGCCCGTCGGCAGCGGGCAGCTCGCGGTCGCCCTTGCGGCACAAGCTGATTCGGGCTCGTTCGACGACACCACCGCCTTGCTCGACCGGATGACGCTGCTGCTGTCGCGGCACCTGCCGAACCTGCGCGGCGGGGTCTGCCCGCGCTGAGCGCACCGGCTCAGCCGGGAACGACCAGGCCGGATTCATACGCCAGGACCACCGCCTGGGCGCGGTCGCGCAGCCCGAGCTTCGAGAACACCTTGGAGACATGGGTTTTCACGGTCTGCTCGGCCACGAACAGCGCCGCGGCGATCTCGGTGTTGGACAACCCCTTCGCCACCAGTTCGAGCACCTCGCGTTCGCGCGGGGTCAGCGTGCCCAGCGCCGGCGACGGGGCGGCGCGCACGGTATTGCGTCTGCGGGTGACGTCGGCGATCAGCCTGCGGGTGATGGTCGGAGCGAGCAGCGCCTGCCCGTCGGCGACCACTCGTACCGCGCGCACCAGCTCCTCGGCGGGCGCGTCCTTGAGCAGGAACCCGCTCGCACCGATACTCAGCGCCTCGTAGACGTAGTCGTCGATATCGAAGGTGGTGAGCATGAGCACCCGCACCGGCGGATCGAAATTCGCGGTGAGAATCGCGCGGGCGGCATCGAGTCCGTTCATCTCCGGCATCCGCACATCCATCAACACCACATCTGGCCGCAACCGCTTGGCCTCGGCCACCGCGACTTTCCCGTCGGGTGCGTCACCGACGACGCTGATATCGGTCTGCGCGCCCAACAGGGCCCCGAACCCCTGGCGAACCATCGCCTGGTCGTCGGCGATCAACACGGTAATAGCCACTCGACCACCCTAATGGGCGCAGACGCGAAGCGTTCCTCAGCTGCGCACGGCCGGAGCGAATGCGGAGGTACGCCTAATAGGCGCCGACGCGAAGCGTTCCTCAGCTGCAATCCGTCTAGAGCGTCGGCAACTTCGCCGAGACCTCGAATCCGCCACTGGGCGTCGGCGCCGCCGTGAGCTCACCACCGACCGCGCCGACGCGGGTGCGCATTCCGTCGATGCCGTGCCCACCGCCCGCACTCGGCAGCGCCACCGTCGCGGCCGCCGCATTGTGCACGCTCACGCTCACCACCCCCGGGTCGACCGCCACCGCCACCTGTACCGCCGCCCCCGGCGCGTGCCGCGCGCAGTTGGCCATAGATTCCTGCACGACCCGATACATCACCAGCCCGGTCGTATCCGGCACCGAGCCCAGATCGCCGCTCACCGTCCACTCGACCGGCAGCCCGGCGCGCGCGGCCGACTCGCACAGCGCGGGCACGTCCGCGGCGCGCGGCTGCGGCGCGTGTTCGGGCAGTTGGCCGTCGCTGCGCAGCACTCCGAGCATGCCCCGGATCTCGTTCAGCGCGGTGCGAGCGGTGGCGCCGATCGATGCGAATTCGGCGCTCGCGGCCGGGTCCAGATCGGCGATCCGGTACGGCGCGGTCTGTGCCTGCACCACGACCATCGACATGTGGTGGGCGACCACATCGTGCAGGTCACGGGCGATGCGCGCCTTCTCCTCGAGGATCGCCCGGCGCGCGCGCTCGACTTCGGTCTCCTCCTCTTGCCGCTCGAGCTTGCGCCGCGAGGCCAGCAGGATCCGCACCAGGTAGCCGAACAGCGCCAGCGCCCCGAACCCCATCGCCCAGCCCCACAGTGGACCGGTGTCCGAGCCGGGCATCGTGGTGGCGAACAGTATCGAGGTGGCCGCCCACGCGACGACCACGATCGGCACCGAAGCCCGCATCGCCACCGCGAACAGCAGCACGAACAGCACGATGACGTGCACGACCTGGAAGGGCAGATCGTTGTCCGGGCCCGGCTGCATGCCGATCGAGAACAGCAGCGCGGCGCCCGCGGAGATCGCCCACCCCAGCGCCGGGTTCACCCGCACGAACAGAATCGGGAAGACCGCGAGTGCCGACAGCATCGGCGCCACCACCGGCGAAACCTGGTGGGTCACGAACAGCGTCGGCCACGCGATGCTGTACAAAACCAGCGCGACCAGCACCGTTGCGAAATCGAACCAGGTCTGCGCGGATATTCGTCGCGCGGCGGGGCGCAGTGGTGCGGTCATGACAATGAGACTACGAACCGTCCGGTCAGCGGACCTCATACCCACGAACCGAATGCGACCCCCTACCCTGGTGTGACCCCGGCGCCGGGTCTGCCACCCGCGCGCCCTGATAAACCAGTCCGCAGCGGGATGCCCGCCGTGTGACCCGCTCTTTACCGTCGGAGGCCATGAACACCCCGCTTCGCCCGGTACCCGCCGCCGCTGTGGCCCGTACCGCAGATTCCGCCGCCTCCGCGCCATCCCCCGCTCCCGCGCAGCACCGCCGCCGAAGCGGTGTCGCGCTGTGCACGGCCGGGTTGGCCATGGCCGCGGCCGTCGTCATGTCGGCTCCCGGCGCCATGGGCACCACCCCCAGCGGCACGGAGAACGTCGCCGCCGCCGAAGCGGTGCGCGCGCTCATCGACGACAGCCCCGACGCCACCTCGCTCATCCCCCGCGACTTCGGTTTCAAGTTCGGTTACGACCCCGCGCAGCAGGACGGGCTGCTGGTGAACCCGAACGGCGGCTGTTCCTCACCGGTGACGCTGCCCGCCGAGTTCGAGTCGGCTTGCAAGGCGCACGACCTGGGCTACGACGTGCTGCGCTACGCCGAGCGGGTCGACGAACCCCTCGGCGCCTGGGCGCGGCGCTCGGTGGACGCGGCACTGAACCGGCGCATCCACGCCTCCTGCGAGCTGCGCGACGACGAGTTCTCCCGCGCCCGCTGCAGCGTGATGGCCGATATCGCGTTCACCGCCGTGGACGTGAACTCGCGCCGCCAGGAGTACGCCGCCCCGGTGGTCGAGAATGTCTTCGCCCAGACCGACCCGGCCGACCGCCCCAACCTCTGGCCCCTGGCCCGCACGGTCCTCGGCCTGTTCGCGGTGACGGCGGCCTCGGCCGTGATCATCGACGCCCTGCGCAAGTTCCGCCGCCGATTCGCATAGTGCACACCGCCGCGAAGCGTCCTCAGCCGCGCACGGCCGGAGCGAAGGCGGAGGTTTCGCTTGAATCCGGTTGCCGAAAACTAGAACATGTCCTAGTTTTCACGCATGTCTCTAGTCATCGACGAAACGATCGAGATCGACGCCCCCGCCGCGAAGGTGTGGGAGGTGCTCACGGATTTCGAGCGCTACGGCGAGTGGAACACCTTCTGCTACGAGGCGTCGAGCACCCTGGAACCGGGCTCGACCATCGACATGCGGGTCCAGCTGGGCGACAACCGCCGGCCGCAGCGGGAATGGATCCGCACCCACACTCCGGGGGTCGAGTTCAGCTACACCATGAAGCCGGTGCCGCTGGGCGCCCTGCACAGCCTGCGCTCCCACACCGTCGTCCCCCTCGGCCCCGACCGCTGCCGCTACGAGTCCCGCTTCGCCCTCGCAGGCTGGCTGAGCCCCGTCGTGAACCTGGCACTCGGTAAGCACCTGCGCGCGGGCTTCGGCGCGATGACGCGCGGGGTCGCGGACCGGTCTGTGGCCTGAGCGGCGAGAAACGAAAGACGGGGCACGCCAGGGCTTTTCAGCCCGGCGCGCCCCGCTCCCGGAACAGCTTTCTCAGACCGTGCTCGGCGTCGGCAGCGCGCCGCGCGCCACCTCGTAGGCCGCGCCGACCCGGTACAGGCGATCGTCGGCCAGGGCGGGCGCCATGATCTGCAGACCCACCGGCAGGTTGTCATCGGCCGACAGACCCGACGGCACCGACATGCCGGGGTGGCCCGCCAGGTTGGTCGGCAGGGTGCACAGGTCCGACAGGTACATAGCCAGGGGGTCGTCGACCTTCTCGCCGAGCTTCCACGGGGTGAACGGGCTGGTCGGCGAGACGAGCACGTCGACCTTCTCGTAGGCGGCGTCGAAGTCTTGCGCGATCATCGTGCGGACCTTCAGAGCCTGGCCGTAGTAGGCGTCGTAGTAGCCCGCCGACAGCGCGTAGGTGCCGATCATGATGCGGCGCTTGACCTCCGGGCCGAAACCGGCTTCGCGGGTCAGCGACATCACCTGATCGGCGCTGTGGCTGCCGTCGTCACCGACGCGCAGGCCGTAGCGCATCGCGTCGAAGCGAGCGAGGTTCGACGACACCTCCGACGGCATCACCAGGTAGTACGAGGACAGCGCGTACTCGAAGCTCGGGCACGACACCTCGATCACCTCGGCGCCCAGTTCCTTCAGCACCGCCACGGCAGCGTCGAAGGAGGCGAGCACACCGGATTGGTAACTGTCGGAGTGCAATTCGCGCACCACGCCGACGCGCACACCGGTCAGGTCGCCGTTGGCACCTTGCAGTGCGGCCGCGACGACCGGCGCCACGGGCACATCGCGGGAGGTGGAGTCGAGCGGGTCGTGTCCGGCGATCACCTCGTGCAGCAGCGCGGTGTCGAGCACGGTGCGACCGCACGGACCACCCTGGTCCAGCGACGACGCGCACGCGATCAGGCCGTAGCGCGAGACGGTGCCGTAGGTGGGCTTCACGCCGACGGTCGCGGTGACCGCGGCGGGCTGACGAATCGAGCCGCCGGTGTCGGTGCCGATGGCAAGGGGCGCCTGGAACGAGGCCAGTGCCGCCGCCGAACCGCCGCCGGACCCGCCCGGGATGCGGGTGGTGTCCCACGGGTTGCGGGTGGGGCCGTAGGCGGAGTTCTCGGTGGAGGAGCCCATCGCGAACTCGTCCATGTTGGTCTTGCCCAGAATCGGGATGCCCGCGGCGCGCAGCCGGGCGGTGACCGTCGCGTCGTAGGGCGACATCCAGCCTTCGAGAATCTTCGAGGCGGCCGTGGTCGGCATGTCGGTGGTGGTGAAAACGTCCTTGAGCGCCAACGGAACTCCCGCCAGCGACGAGGCCGGGGTCTCGCCCGCGGCGAGCGCGGCGTCGACCACGGCGGCCGCGGCGAGAGCTTGGTCACCCGCGACGTGCAGGAAGGCGTTGAGCTCGCCGTCGACCTTGCCGATGCGGTCCAGGTGCGCCTGGGTGACCTCGGTGGAGGACACCTCGCCGCCGTGGATCTTGCTCGCCAGCTCCGCAGCCGACAACTGGGTCAACTCGCGCCCACCCGTCGCCCGACCGCCGCCCCCCATGGAATCGCTTCGCGATGCTGAAGTCATTCGCCCTCTCCCAGGATCTGCGGGACCAGAAAACGCTGTTCTTCCACAGCGGGCGCCTGGTCCAGCGCCTGCTCCGGGGTGAGACCGGGGACGACCACATCGGGCCTGGTCACATTGGTCGTCGGGTTCGGCGACGCGGTGGCGGGGACATCGGCGGCGACCTCGGTGATGGTCTGCACGTGGCTGAGGATCGAGTCCAGCTGACCGGCGAACTGGTCGAGTTCGGCGTCGGTCAACGCCAGCCGGGACAGCCGGGCGAGGTGAGCGACCTCGTCGCGGGAGATTGCGGGCACCGCGGGACCCCTTTCGGCTTCGGTGGGCAGTAGTCGGTACAGCCTAATTCAGCACGGTTGCGCAGCAATCCTCAGCCTGCGCATGGCCGGAGCGAAGGCGGAGGTACGCCTAATTGGCGGGCCTTATCGGTTTCGACGCGCCCGCCCCACACGTCGGACGCACCCATACGGAACGAAAGTTCGCGCATGTCGGGCGGATGGGGTCATACTTCGGGTCGATAACCCGCGTTCAGGGGTGTAAGTATTGCTTCACCGGGTATTCGTCTCGAACAGCCCCGGCCGGCAAGGAAAGGACCGCACGTGTCATACCTGCTCCGCGTGCAACTTCCGGATCGACCGGGAAGCCTCGGCTCCCTCGCACTCGCCCTCGGCGGGGTCGGCGCGGACATACTCTCGCTCGATGTCGTGGAACGCGGCGCCGGCTTCGCCATCGACGATCTCGTCGTCGAAGTGCCCACCGGCGCACTGCCCGACACCCTGATCACCGCCGCGGAATCGGTGCGCGATGTGGCCGTCGACTCCATCCGCCCGTACTCCGGGGTGCTCGACACCCACCGCGAACTCGAGCTGATCGACCAGGTCGCCAGCGCCCGCGACGACCGTCTCCAGGTGCTCGTCGACGGTTGCCCGCGCGTGCTGCGCGTCGGCTGGTCCACCATCATCGGCATGGGTCCGGCCGGTGCCTACCGCATCGTCGGCAGCCCGAGTGCGCCTGAGACACAAGCGGGTTCGGCCCCGTGGATGCCCATCGAGAAGCCGATGTGGCTCGACGGCGAGGCCGACTGGGTGCCGGAGATCTGGCGTGACATGGACACCAAACTCGCCGCCGCGCCGCTGGGCAACACCGGCCGGGCGCTGCTGCTCGGCCGCCCCGGCGGACCCGACTTCCGTCCCTCGGAAGTGGCGCGACTGGGCTACCTCGCCGGCATCGTCGCGACCGTCCTGAACTGATCGTCGCCGCCGAAACCTGTTGCGTATCGGCGGGGTTCGCGCGCCGGCTCGCGACGGCCGGGCTGATCGACTGAGACGGCGTCCGTTCGAAGGCCGCGATCAGCTCAGCGCGAGGCGCATGACCATCAGTTGCAACCCGTCGTGGGTGGCCCAATCCCGTTCCGGGACACCGACGAAGCCGAGCCGTTCGTAGATTCGGTGGGCGTCGACCATCGAGAACATCGTGGTGAGGGCGACCGCTTCGTAGCCGCCTGATCTCGCCTGGTCGACGACGGCGCGCACCAGTGCCGTGCCAACCCCGAGACCACGCGCCTGCTTGGAGACCGCGAGCATCCGAAACTCGAGTTCGCCCGACCGGGCGATCTCCGCATACGGCGTGCCGGGCTCGGCGACGGTCAGCGAGCCGACGACCTGCCCCTCATGAACAGCGACCATAACCTCGGCCTCGGCCGCCCGGTGCGCGACGGCGGCGAGCTCCTGCATGTATTCGTCCCCGTCGGCGACATACCCGTCCCCCACGTACACATCGACAGTCAGCGCGGCGATCGCGTCGTACTCATCGGGGTGAGCGGGACGGATCTGCAGTCCGGTGGCCTGGTCTTCGTTGCCGTGCATCCTGGCATGATCGCACCCGCGAGAATGTGAGCTATACCGCACCCAGCGTTCCTCACCGTGCCGCCGGATCGGCGGAGAGGTGCAGCTCAGCGGTCAGGAGCCCAAGTAGGGGCGCTGGCCGGGGTGGTCGGGGTACCAGTCGTCCGGGTTGCGGGGCGAGTAGGCGACGGAGAGATGGTCGCCGATGGCGGGCCAGTGGGCCGCGTCCCAGGCGAAGCGGCGGTAGACCACCTTGTCGGCGACCGTGGCACCGGTGAGGGTGCCGGTGATCGTCACGTAGTGCTCGCCGGTCATCTCGGGCAGCGGGCTCACCCCGGTCACGACGAGCGTCCCCTGCTCGAGGTTCGCCCCACGCCCGCGGTTGCGTCCGGCGACAACGGCCCCGATCATCACCACCAGCATCGTCACCAGCGCAACCGCCATCACCACTTCGAGCATGCGCCCATGCTAGCCCGGCATTTTCGCCCACTTCGCCGCCGTTCAGTCAGAAAACTGATTCCAGGAGGGCCGAGTGGTCGATTACGCCAGTGTCCGGCACCGATCTGCACCGGCCCGAGCGCTCGGGCCAAGCGGCGAACCAGCTGGAGCGTCCCGCGATTCGAGCCGACACGACGCCGAGACAACTCAGCCGCGTCTGTCGCGGCGACGCGCTTACAGCGGTGTGAGCTCGCTGACCCCCTGCTCACGACGCAGCTGCCACACGGCCGTGCGGGTGCGCTGGGAGCGGCCGTTGCCGCGGTCGATCAGGGTGCGGTTGGCGGTGGTGTAGATCAGTTGTGCGCCACGGGCATTGGTTTCGGGGTTCTGGAACAGCTGGACGAGGCGGTCGGTCTCCTCGACCGGCAGGCCGACGCCGAGGTCGTCGACCGCGAGCACCTGACCGGTGTCGAGGGCTTCCAACATGGCGGGCAGCACGCGCAGCAGCGAGCGGGTGGCGGTGGATTCGTCGGCCAGTTCGAACGGGACGCCGATGCCCTCGTGTACCAGGCTCAGCCCGGCCCCGCGACGGTCCACCATGCGCCGGTACAGCGCGTCACGCGCCGCGCGCAGGGTGCTCAGTTCACGGTCGACCAGGATTTGCTCCGGGTGGTCGAGATGTCCTGCCAGCGCGGCGATTTCGGTGTCGAGGTCGCGCAGATAGTCCGCGTACATCGGGTCGTGTTCGGCCACGAGCAGGTCTTCGATCCCGAGATCGGCGGTGCGCAGCAGCATCAGCAGGCGCGCGGCATTGTCGGGCGAACGGGAGATGTGGCTGCCGAGGTCGTGGGCGAGCGCGTCGATCTCGACCTCGCCTTGCTGCACAGTCAGATTCGCCGCGAACCACCGGTACGCGGGCACCAGCGCCTCGGCATACATCTGTCCCGCCAGACTCAACAGCAGCGCATTCGGCCGCACCAGAGGCACCAGTGCCGCCACGCCGTACCGAGCCGCCTCGAACATCGGCCCGATCTTCACCTCGTCACCGTTGCGCTCGAACACGATCCGCTTGCGCGAGCGCGGATGCGTGTACAACCACTCCGCCACCACGTCGGCATTGTCGAGCCGGAACCCATAGGTATAGGGCACACCCTCGGCGACGAATCCCGCCACGAATTCCGTTGGGCGATCAGCGAACCCGAGATGCGGTCGCCGCACCGGGCCCGCATAGGGATCCCACCCGCTCACCGAATTCAGCACGGCATCACGCATCTGCCCGAGCGCATCGATCAGGCTCGTCTTCCCGGACGCCGCCACCCCGTGCACGGCGGTGACCGGCACCGCCAACGGACCGGCCCCCTTGGTCAGGCGCAACTGCTGAGCCTCGGCCAGCGATCCATGATTGGTCACCTGAAAACTACGCAGCAAAGGTCCACCTCTCCGAGATTCTTCGCAAGACTAGGGGACGTCACGTCCCACCGACGCGCCGCTCCCGAATTGCGGGGTCGGCGCAGGCGGTGAACGACTGTTACTAAACCGGGCGTGTTCGGCGGGAACACATTAAGGTGCTGAGCACTGCGGCTGGTCGGTCGTAGGTGTGACGGTCGGCGACGAGGATGGGTGCCCTGATGGCGGTTCGGATGATGGTTCGCGGAGTTGTCGTTGCTGCCGTGACTGCGGGAGCGCTTGTTCCTGCCGCACTGGTCGGCGCGCCGAGCGCGATGGCTGATCCGTGCCCGAACGGGACCGCGCGGGTGTTCCTCGGGAACTCGACCAACTCGTGTCAGGGTGCGGGGTCGGTGTCCTACACCGATGGTCCCGTCTCCAAAGTGTGCTCGATGGCCGGCACCGATGTGACGGTGGAGATTCGGACCAACATCAAGAAGCGGCCGCTGCGCACCCAGGAGCTCACCAACGGGCAGTGCGCGTCGTTCGACATCAAGACCCAGATCGGCAACACCGTCACCGTCACCGCCAACTGACCGTCGCGCGGCCGGTCACCGGCCCGGGTGCCGCCACAGCGCCATCAATCCTGTTGTCACGGCGGTGATCGCCACGATGCTGTAGACCACGGCGCCGGGCACGTCGGGGACGTACGGATCGATGGTGGTGTCCCGCAGGATCTTGTACTTCAGGTCCCACGAGTACAGTTGCAGCGACTGCAAGATCGTGATCCCGACCAGACCGGCGCTGCCGAGGGCAACCGCCCACCGGCCGAATCCCTTCCTGGCCAGCAGTCCGGCCGCGCCGATCGACAGCAGGACCGCGACGGCGGCCACCCCCAGGGTCAACACAGCGAGATGTTCGACCGGCAGCGGGCCGTACCCACCGGTCATCTGATACGAAGGCCCACCTTCGTCCCTCGCGCGGATCTGCGCCCACAGTCGGTACGCCCCGAAAGCCGCGTACAGGCCACCGGCGAGCGCGACGCAACTCAGTGCGATGACCACCCGACTTGACCGCGTCGAGCGGCGGACCGGGTTTCGCTGGGCAAGTTCGGATCCGGCCTGACGCGGCGCGCGCGAATCCCGGGACACCGACGCGGAGCGTGCCACCGACCGATCCGGCCGCTCCCGTTTGTCGGACCGCACCCGTTCGTCCGGCCGCACCCGTTCATCCGACCGCACCCGTTCGTCCGGCCGGTCCCGAGGCGGGGTGCGTGGCGCGGACGGTTGCCTCGCGGACTGGTCCCCCGGCGCGACCCTGCCCTGCGGCAGTTGGAACGACGCCGGGTGGGCAGGCCGCGGGCCGCGCACCGCGGGCGGTGCGGGCCGCGCCATCGCCGCGGACTGTTCCCGTGGCCCGGGCGATTCGCGCGGCACCGACCGGGTGGACGCCGTCACCTGCTCGCGGGGCGCGACCCGCGTGGTTGCCCGCCGCGCGTCCATCGATGCCCCGTCGACTGCCGCTACGGCCGCGGCCGAGAATTCTGTGCAATTGGCGAAACGGTCCTCGCGGCGTTTGGCCGTGGCGCGAGCGATCACCTCGTCGAGTTGTGCCGGGACATCGTTTCGGAGCCGACTCAGCGCGGGCAACGGCTGTCCCAAGTGGGCGGCGACGACCTCACCGGGGCTGCGCCCGGCGAAAGGGGAACGTCCGGTGAGCAACGCGAAAAGTGTGCAGGCCAGGGAGTATTGGTCGGCGCGGTGATCGACCGGAGTACCGCCGAGCTGTTCGGGGGACGCGAAAGCCACAGTGGCGGTGACCATTCCGGTGGCGGTGAGTTCGGTGGTGGCATCGAGCAGGCGGGCGATGCCGAAATCGGTGAGCACCGCCCGCTCGTCACGACCGGTGTCAGGCGCGGACAACAGGATGTTGGCCGGTTTCACGTCACGATGCAGCACCGCGCGACTGTGTGCGTAGTCGAGTGCGGACGCGGTCTCGGCGACGATCCGCAACGCCCGCCGCACCCCGACATCTCGTGGATCGAGCGCCGAGGCATCGGTGCCCTGCACGTATTGCATGGCGAGCCACAGTTGCCCCTCGTGCATCCCGCGATCGTGGATACCGACGATGCTCGGATGGTCGAGGCGCGCGATCGCCTGTGCTTCCTGCTCGAACCGCCGTCGCAGGTCCGCATCGGACGACACCTCGGGCGCGAGCAGTTTGAGCGCGATCCGACGCTCGAGCCGGGGATGTCGGGCCAGGTAGACACTGCCCATGCCGCCCTTGCCGAGCGTTCCCTCGATCGTGTATTCGGCGAAGGTCTGGCCCTCTACGAGCTGAACCACTCCGCCCCCATGCCTCTCCTCGAACAGGTTTACGGCCAGTGTAGTCAGACGGCCCGATTACGCTGTCCGCGTTCCTGATTCACCAGCGCTACTGTCCCTCGACCGATCCCGATTCCGGGCGCACGGCCAGCGGCCCCTTGTCGAGCAGCAGCCGGAAGCCGTCTTCGTCCAGGATCGGCACGCCGAGTTCTTCCGCCTTGGCGGCTTTGGCGCCGGGAGCTTCGCCGATCACCACGAACGCGGTCTTCTTCGACACCGAGCCCGCCGCCTTGCCGCCGCGCACGAGGATCGCTTCCTTGGCGCCGTCGCGGGTGAAGGTTTGCAGGGAACCGGTAACGACGATCGACAGACCTTCGAGATTGCGTTCGATGGACTCGTCGCGCTCGTCCTCCATCCGTACCCCGGCCGCGCGCCACTTGTCGACGATCGCGCGATGCCAGTCGACGGTGAACCACTCCACGACCGCGGCGGCGATGGTGGGGCCGACACCGTCGGAAGCCGAAAGTTCTTCTCCGGTAGCCGCTTCGATGCGTTCGAGGCTCGCGAATTCGGCGGCCAGCGCACGGGCCGCGGTCGGCCCGACATGGCGGATGGACAGACCGACGAGCACCCGCCACAGCGGAGTGTCCTTGGCGGCGTTCAGGTTTTCGAGCAGGCGGGCGCCGTTGGCGGAGAGGGCGCCGTCCTGTTTGGTGAACAGTGGGACGCCGAGTAAGTCCTGCTCGTCGAGGGCGAACAAGTCGCCTTCGTCGGTGATCGCACCCGAGGTGAGCAGGGCGTTGGCCGCTTCGTAGCCGAGAGCTTCGATGTCGAAGGCACCGCGACCGGCAAGGTGGAAGACGCGTTCGCGCAGCTGGGCGGGACAGTGCTGCTGGTTGGGGCAGCGGATGTCGGCATCGCCCTCTTTCGCCGGGGCGAGTTCGGTGGCGCATTCGGGACAGTGCGTCGGCATGACGAATTCGCGTTCGGCGCCGGTACGCGCGTCGACGACGGGACCGAGCACCTCGGGGATCACATCACCGGCTTTGCGGATGGTGACGGTGTCGCCGATCAGTACACCTTTGCGCTTCACCTCGGACGCGTTGTGCAGCGTGGCCATCGAGACCGTGGAGCCCGCGATCGAGACCGGTGCCATCACCGCGAACGGGGTCACCCGACCGGTCCGGCCGACATTCACCTCGATGTTCAGCAAGGTGGTCGTCGCTTCTTCGGGCGGGTACTTGTAGGCGATCGCCCAGCGCGGGGCGCGCGAGGTGGAACCGAGACGGCGCTGCAAAGCCATCTCATCGACCTTGATCACCTGGCCGTCGATCTCGTGCTCGATGTCGTGCCGGTGCTCACCCCAGTAGGCGACCCGCTCGACAACCGCATCGATGCCCTTGACCAGGCGGGTGTGCTCCGAAACCGGCAGGCCCCATGCGGCAAGTGCGCGATATGCCTCGTGTTGGGAAGCCGGCCGGTACCCCTCGATGCGACCGAAACCGTGGCAGATCATCCGCAGCCGCCGCTGCGCGGTGATCGCGGGATTCTTCTGACGCAGCGAACCGGCCGCGGTATTGCGCGGATTCGCGTACGGCGGTTTGCCCTCGGCGACGATCTGGGCGTTGAGCGTCGCGAAATCCTCGAGCCGGAAATACACCTCGCCGCGCACCTCGAGGAGTTCCGGAATCGGGAACTCCGCGGTGGGGGTGAGTTCGGTGGGGATGTCTTCGATGGTGCGGGCGTTGAGGGTGACGTCCTCGCCCGTTCGCCCGTCCCCACGGGTGGCCCCTCGCACCAGCTTGCCGTTCTCGTACACCAGGTTCAGCGCGACACCGTCGATCTTGACCTCGCACAGATAGTGCAGGTCGGACCCGGTTTCGGCTTCCACCCGGCTCGCCCAGGTGCGTAGCTCGTCGTAGTCGAACACGTTATCCAGCGAGAGCATTCGCTCGAGATGGTCGACCGCGGTGAACTCGGTCGCGAACCCACCGCCGACCAGCTGGGTGGGCGAATCGGGCGTCCGCAGATCCGGCTGCGCGTCCTCGAGGGCTTGGAGTTCGCGCAACAACGTGTCGAACTCGCCGTCGGTGATGATCGGCGCGTCCCGCACGTAGTAGCGGAACTGGTGCTCGCGCACCTCGTCGGCAAGCTCCTGCCACCGCACCCGCTGCTCGGGTGTGGCCGAGTCGGCACTCACGGATACCGCGCTGTCGCTCTCACTCACCCCGCCGAGATTAGTCGAGCCCACCGACACATTCCGCGACCATCACCGCACGTTGTCAGGGCTTTGTGGCCGACGACGCGATGTCTGCGAGCACTCCGCACGTTCGATCAGTCCTGAATCGCGCAGGCTCCGGCGAGAGTGACCGGTCAGCTCGGTCAGCGCGACGAAAGCACGGTCGGCGTCGGTGCCGAGACCCGCGAGAGTGACCGGTCAGTGCGATGCTACTCCGGCGACCATTCGGGGTCTTCGGTGAAGGCGCGGGCGACGTCGGCGCTCAGGGCGAGAGCTTTGCGGGCCCACGGAAGCGGTGCTGCGGCAAGACCGCAGGCCGGTGTGACCAGGATTTGGGTGGACAGGGTGGTTCGGGGGAAGCCGAGGCGGTCGATGAGACGGGCGGCTGGCTCGGCGACGTCACGCCAGGTGATGGGAGCGGCGGGCGGTTCGGCGGGGGTGAGGCCGAGGGCGATCTTCTTGCCCGAGTCGATGATCTCGCCGAGGGCGTCGAGGTCGGCGGTGGTGATCGTCGAGGCATCGAAGGAGATCGCGGCCGCCGCCGTGCGACCCAGTGTGGTGAGCCGGGGGCGGGATGCGCAGGTGTGCAACAAGACCGGTGCCGACTGGGCGTTGATGACGGTGTCGAGGATGTGCAAGGCGTCCGGTTCCGGGAGGGCGCGGATGGTGTTCAGGATGCTCGGGCCCTGCAAGGCGCCTTCGAGGACTGTGTCGATCTGGGGTTCGTCGAGTTGGATGACCACCTCGGCACCCAATCGTTTGCGGATCTCGGCGGCGTGCCGGACCAGCCCTTCGGCGAGGGATTCCGAAAGATCGCGCACCGCACCGTGATCGGTGAGGATCCGGTGGCCGCCGGGGAGTTCGACTTCAGCGGCGAGGGTGAGCGGGCCCGCCGACTGAATCTTGATCACCCGGCCGGAACCAGCCAAACCCGCTGTCTCCCAGGCCTCTTCGAGAGCATCGAGGTCGGCGTGCATCAGATCGCGTGCGCGCCGCGAGACGTTGGTCCGGCGGTCGGCGAGCCGGTAGCCGCGGGTGGTGGAATCGAAACGGAGGTCGACCAGCAGGGCGGAGACGCGGCCGATCATGTCGGCGCCGATGCCCCGTTCTGGCAGTTCGACCAGGTGCGGAAGGGCGGGGAGTTCGCCGATGATCGTGGCGGCGGCCTCGAGCGGGTCGGTGCCGGGCCACGAGCCGACGCCGGTGGCGATGCCGCCGACGAGGAGCTCGACCGGCTCCGGTGCCGCGGGCTCCTGGAAATGCTCGCTTCGCCAGAGTGTCACGCGCTCAACACCTTTCGATTCATCGAACGTCTGCCCGCACCCGGTCGGTGTGGACGCAACGCGCCACGGACCGCACACGCCGATCGTGCGACGCACGGACCCGCCGTGCACCATTTTGCCTGCACCGCCCCGGCCGACCCACACCGCAGGCCATGCGCCGCGATTCCGGTGTCAGCCCGGCGACCGATCAGGCCGAAACGTCGGCGACGACTTCGGCGCGGTCGGTGCCGTTGATGGTGCCGCTGCCGATCACCGTGTCGCCACCGTCGGCATCGGGCAGGTACAGCACGATGGCCTGCCCCTTCGCGACACCGGTGAGCGGCTCACCCAGACGGGCCACGAACCCGTCACCCTGCGGCTCGACCACGGCGGGCGCGGTGCCGCCGTGCGCACGAACCTGCACCACGCACTCGACGGGCCCGGTCGGCCGGACGCCGGAAGTCCAGATCGCCCGGTCGGCGGAAATCGTGTCGACCTGCAGATCCTCGACCGAACCGACCTTGACCGTCCCCGAATCGGGGTCGATCCCGGTCACGTAACGCGGCTTGCCGTCGGCAGCGGTGTGGCTCAGGCCGAGCCCCTTGCGCTGGCCGACGGTGAATCCGTGCACGCCCTCGTGCTTGCCCAGGACAGTGCCGTCGGAGTCGACCAGTGCACCCGGCCGGATACCGATCTTGGCGCCGAGGAACGCGCGCGTGTCACCGGACGGGATGAAGCAGATGTCGTGGCTGTCGGGCTTGTTCGCCACCGCCAACCCACGCTCGGCCGCCTCTTCACGGATTCGCGGCTTCGGGGTGTCGCCGACCGGGAACATCGCCCGCGCGAGCTGCTCGGCGGTGAGCACCGCCAGCACATAGGACTGGTCCTTGTCGGCGTCGACGGCGCGACGCAGCACACCCTCGTCGAGACGGGCGTAGTGCCCGGTGACGACAGCGTCGAAGCCGAGGGCGGCAGCGCGGTCGGCCAGCGCGGAGAACTTGATCTTCTCATTGCAGCGCAAGCACGGGTTCGGGGTCTCCCCCGCGGCGTACGCGGCGACGAAATCGTCGATCACGTCTTCCTTGAACCGATCGGCGAAATCCCAGACGTAGAACGGGATTCCGAGCACATCGGCGGCACGACGCGCATCGCCCGCGTCCTCCTTGGAGCAGCAACCACGCGACCCGGTCCGCAACGTGCCAGGGTTGGCCGACAGTGCCAGATGCACCCCGACCACCTCGTGACCGGCGTCCACGGCCCGCGCCGCGGCCACCGCGGAATCGACACCACCACTCATCGCGGCGAGAACTCTCATCAGGCACCTCCTCTAGCGCCGGCCAGGCCTGCGGCCCTGGCCCGATCGATGACCTGCGGGAGCACGGTCAACAGTGTTTCGACATCGGCCTCGGTCGACGTATGACCGAGGGTGAAGCGCAGCGAACTGCGCGCCTGCCACGGTTGCACACCCATCGCGATCAGCACATGGCTGGGCGAGGCGACGCCCGCGTTGCAGGCCGAGCCGGTGGAGCATTCGACACCGGCGGCGTCGAGCAGCATGAGCAACGAGTCGCCCTCGCAGCCGGGGAACGTGAAGTGGGCGTTGCCGGGTAGTCGCTGCGCCGGACCGTTGAGCATCGCGTCGGGCACCGCCGCTTCGACCCCGGTGATCAGTTTGTCGCGTAGCACCCGCAACTGCTCAGCGCGCGCGGGCAGATCGCCGACGGCATCACGCAGTGCAGCAGCCAGCCCGATCGCCGCGGCCACATCCGAGGTACCCGAGCGCAGATCGCGCTCGTGTCCACCACCGTGTACCAGCGGCACGCACGGCACGTTGCGCCCCAGCAGCAGCACCCCGATCCCGTGCGGACCGCCCACCTTGTGTCCGGCGACGCTGAGCGCGGCCAGTCCACTAGCGGCGAAATCGATCGGAATCTGCGTCACGGCCTGAATGGCGTCGCTATGCATCGGGATGTCGAATTCCTGTGCGACAGCGGCCAATTCGACGATCGGTTCGATGGTACCGACCTCGTTGTTGGCCCACATCACACTGACCAGCGCCACCTCGTCGGCATGCGCGGCCAACTCCGCACGCAGCACCTGCGGCGAGACAACACCCTCGGCATCGACAGGCAACCAGCTCACCTGCGCGCCTTCGTGCTTCTCCAGCCACTCGACCGCGTCGAGCACCGCGTGATGTTCGACCGCGCTGGTCACGATCCTGGTGCGCCGCGGATCAGCCGCCCGCCGACCCCAGAAAATCCCCTTGACCGCCAGATTGTCGCTCTCGGTCCCCCCGGAAGTGAAGATCACCTCCGACGGCCGCGCACCCAGATCAGCCGCGATCGACTCGCGCGCCTCCTCCAGGGAACGCCGCGCCGCCCGACCCGACCCGTGCAGCGACGACGCGTTCCCAACCGCCCCGAGGGCAGCCGTCATCGCCTCGACAGCGGCAGGCAACATCGGAGTGGTCGCCGCATGATCGAGGTAGACCGTCCTGGGCGCACCGTTGACCGGACCCGAATTAGCCGACTTCATGACCGTCAAAGCCTATCCCACCGCTGACCTGGTCATCTTCGGGGTCCACCCCTACCTTCTACGATTTTTCGACGAGTTGCCCAGGACTTCCAACCCGCCGACCCCCGTTGATATTCCGACAAACCTTCAGCGATACACCTGGCGAAGGCTGTCGGAGGTCGAGATCAGGCGGACGAATTCTCGTTCCAGCTCGGGGTCTTCGCACGCCACCACAGCACCAGCACCACTACACCGGTTACCGCGAGGAAAACCGTGGTGAGCAGGCGGGGTGCCAGGGGGAAGACGGAGATGGACAGGTCGGCGATGATGTGGGCGATGATGATCGGCCAGATCAGTTTCACCCTGGTGTAGGTGTAGTAGAGCAGTGCCATCCAGATCAGGCATTCCACGATTACCGCGGGGCCTTGGTAGAGGTGGAACGGTGTCCTGAGTGCGGTCAGGACGAGAATTTGGGCCCACCACGGCATGCGTAGGCGGTGCATGATCGCCAGGGGTAACGCCAGCAGCAGCGTCTCCTCCACCACGCCCATCCGCAGGCACCACTCCACCACCTGGCCGACGCCGACCGATTCCTCGCCTGCCGAGGTACCGGTCCCTCCGGGCAGCCATCCGGTGAGCGTTTTCGCGATCCACTGCGCCGCGAACGCGGCCGCGATCGCACCGACCCAGCCCCACCGCACCGGCCGCGGCTGATGCAATCCCAGTTCAGACGGGCTGAGCCGTAGCCACCGCCACGCCAGGAACAGCGTCACTGCAGCTATCGGCCACATCAGCCATTGCGACCACTGATACAGCGTCGAAACCGTATCGCCGAGGTCCGGTATCCGACGAGTCACCAACGCGATCACAGCCACCACGATCGATGACCCGAACGCGCACAGATACGCGATCAGCTGCAGGCTCCACGCCCGCACCGCCCAGCCCTGTGAGCTACGCGGTCCCAGCGAAGTACCTGCGGCGACGGGTGGTGTCGGGGGCATGGTCGGCTCCGATCTCGTGTTCCTGCGAACTCGGAGAATAGCTGAACATTCGCTCAGCGCCGCGCGATGAGTTTCCCCGTGCGACCTCGTCTGCACAGATGTACCCGGCACACGACAGAGGAGCACCCGATGGCAACCACCTACACCTTCGATGTCTTTTCCAGCCTCGACGGCTACGGCAGCGTCAGCGGTGGTGACTGGGGTGGGTACTGGGGTAAGCAAGGCCCCGAACTGCTCGACCACCGCCTGAAAATGCTCGAGCCGAAGCAGCGAATGGTCCTCGGGCCCAAAACCTATCGGGCGTTCGCGGACATGCTCGCCTCCGACGACGTGCCGGAGGTGCGCGACCCCTGGGTCACGCGGATGCACAACCTCCCGGCCACGGTGGTGTCGAACACCCTCGAGGGCCCGCTCGATTGGCCGGACGGCACCATCGCCCGCGGCGACGCCGTCGACGTCGTCGCCCGGCTCAAGGAGGAGTCCGACGTGCCGCTGCGCTCACACGGCAGCCTGTCGATGAACCGGGCCCTGATGGCCGCCGGGCTCGTCGATCGGGTGCAGGTGACGCTGTTTCCGGTGATCACCGGCCTGAACGGTGCCGACCCGATTTTCCGTGACGCCGCCGACTTCGACCTCGAACTGCTCGAGAGCCGCACCCTCGACGGCAACATTCTCGAGCTCGTCTACCGGCCGACCTTGCACGGCTGAATCCTCAAGCGGTGCCGAGGACTTCGCGCAATCTGACCGCGAAAGCCGCGGGCTGCCCGGCAGCCGAATTCGCCGTCGAGGAATTCGCCCTGGTAGCTGGGAAAGACCGTCGCCGATCTGCCGAGCAGGGCCGCGGTGCGGGACCGGTCGAGGTGTTCGGCAGCAGCGGCTGCGCGATCACCGCGCACCCCGCCGGTCCTGGCGTGCGTTCACCCGGGTGAGTTTGGCGGGGTTGGTCACCGAGTAGACCCCGATCACGGTGTCGTCGGCGGCGACGTCGAGGACCACGACCGCCAAGGGCGCGTCACCGTCGAAGACCACCGCGCACGGATCGCCGCTGACCGTGCGCCAGCCCACCCGGTAACCGTCGAGACCGGCTGCCGCGACGGACATGAACACCTCGGCAACAGCGGTTCTCCCATGGACCGGATGCAAGGAGGTGGCGGCACCGGCGCCGCCGCCATCGGTCCAGAGGGTGACTTCCGGCGCCAGGACCGCGAGGAGCTTTTCGAGGTCTCCGCCCATCGCGGCGTCGACGAAACGCTCGGTGACCTCCCGGCGGATCCGCGGGTCCACCTGGGTGTGTGGCCTGCGTGCCCGAACGTGGGCGCGGGCGCGATGGGCGATCTGGCGAACGGCGGCGGGTGAGCGGTCGACCATGTCGGCGATCTCGGTGTGCGGGTAGGCGAAGACCTCGTTGAGCACGAACACCGCCCGCTCCAGCGGCGTCAGCGATTCCAGGACCACCAGCATCGCCATCGAGGACGATTCGGTCCGCACCACGCTCGCCGCACCGTCGTCGGCGACGCTGTCGAGTAGCGGCTCCGGAAGCCATTGCCCCACATAATCTTCCCGGCGCCGGGCCAACACGGACCGCCGGGCGAGCGCTTGGTTCACCGCGATCCGGGTGAGGTAGGCGCGGACGTTGTCGATCGGCTCGGCGCCACGAGCGCGGGCCTGCCATGCCAACCACACCTCTTGCAAGACGTCTTCGGTGTCGGCGACGCTGCCGAGCATGTTGTAGACCACCGAGAACAGCAGCTCGCGGTAGCTGACGAACGTCTCGGTCGCGTTGTCGATGTCGTCGGTCATGGCAGTCCTCCGGTCCGGCAGGGTGATGGTCCTTCTACGAAGAGGGCTGCGGCGACACCAAGTGTGACAAAGGGACCGGATCGGGTGATCCATCCCACAAAGTCACCACCGCGACGTCACATTTCGCCGCCACTGCTCGCTCCTTGTCGACGAAATCCTTTCCCGTCCCGATCAGGAGCTCTCATGCGCACCAGAATCAGCAATGTCCGCGTCTTCGACGGCGAGCGACGCACCGACCGCACCACAGTGCTCATCGATGACGACAGGATCATCGCCACCGACAATGCTCCCGCCGACGTGGAGATCGACGGGACCGATCGCACCCTGCTGCCGGGACTGATCGACGCACACACCCACATCTTCGACGGTGACCTGGCCGACGCACTCACCTACGGCGTCACGACCGAGCTCGACATGTTCTGTCTCCCAGCGGTATTGAGCGCCCAGCGGACGGCGGCGAAGCTGCGTGACGATGTCGCCGATTTCCGCAGCGCGGGCACCCTGGCCAACGCGCCGGGCGGGCATCCGAGTCAACTGCTGGCCTCACCGGAAATCGCCGCGCTCGGTCTCGCGCCGTTCGACACCATCTCCGGCCCCGAGCAAGCGGCCGAATTCGTACAGGCCAGGCTGGCCGAGGGCGCCGACTACCTCAAGATCGTCATCGACGACGGCAGCGTGCACAGCACGAGCCTGCCGGTGCTGTCGGCACAGACCGCGCGGGCGCTGACCACCCACGCCCATGACGCGGGATTGCAGGTCATCGCGCACGCGATCACCGAAGCCGAGGTGACGATCGCACTCGATGCCGGTGTCGACGGGCTGGCCCACGTGTGGACCGACTTCACCGCCCACACCGGCGATCTGGTCGATCGGATCGCCGCGCAGGACGTGTTCGTGGTGAGCACGCTTGTGTATTTCGAGGCCGTCACCGGACAGCGTGAGATCACCGCGGACTGCGCGGTGCCCGGGTCGTTCGCCGACGCGATGCGGGTGACGCGGGCACTGCATCGAGCCGGGGTGCCGCTGCTCGCAGGCACCGACGCGAACCCGTACATCCCCACGCACGGCGCGAGTATGCATCGGGAACTGTTGCTGCTCAACGAGGTCGGTTTGAGCCCGCTGGAAGTGCTCACGGCCGCGACGAGCAGGACCGCCGATCGCTTCGGGCTCACCGATCGTGGACGTATCGCACCGGGCCTGCGGGCGGATCTGCTGCTCGTCGACGGGGACCCGACCATCGATATCACCGCCACTTCCTCGATCGCCGACGTGTGGCGGCGCGGCGTGTGCCAGGTTCGCCGGTGACCGCGGCCGTGGTCGCCCGGTGGCCGCTGCCGCTGTTCCGGGCGATCGCGACCACGGTCGTGGCACAGCACATCTCGACATCCTGCCGGGTCTGCGCACCGAGGCCGACTTCACGGTGACGTAAACGGTCTGGCTGGCGTGTCAAGATCCATCCATGACCATCAAGTTCGATGCGCTCGATGCCGCGCTGCTCGCCGAACTGGCCCGGGATCCGCGGGCGCCGATTCTCGAGCTGGCGCAGCGGCTCGGGGTGGCTCGCAATACTGTGCAGGCGCGGATGAAGCGGCTCGAAGCGTCGGGGGCGGTGCGGGGGTATCCGCCCGATATCGATGTGCAGGCGATCGGGTTCGCGGTGCACGCGTTTCTCGGGATCGAATTGGATCAGAACAAGATGGATCCGATCATCGAGACGCTGCGCGGGTTCCCGCATGTGCTCGAGGTGCACGCCACCACCGGGCGCGCCGATCTGCTGGTGCGCATCGCCGCGCAGTCGCAGCAGGATCTTTTAGAAATCATCCAGCGGGTGCACGCCATCGAGGGCGTGAAACACACCGAGACGATGCTCGCGCTGGCCACTCCGATCGGCTATCGGAGCCTGCCGCTGGTCGAGCATCTGACGAGCACCCGCGATGTGACGTAGGTCTCCGCGCCTCGAGCAGATTGACTCGTTCGAACCAGTGGCGTAGATCACTTTTGAGCAGTCTGATCAACTTTTCGGCTGACTGTTGACACAGATCACCCTTCCCCGGCACATTGCGCAGCACCGATAGCAAGTTCCTTCGTTGCGCAGCTCACGATCTGGGTTGTGGAAAGTGTGGTGAGGCGCCATGACCACCGTCGCTTGTCCGACTACTCGACAGCCGGCCGCCCCTTATGACCTCGCCGACCGCTATCGCTCCGGCGCGGGCCCGGTCCTGCTGACCGGAGTTCAGGCCATTGCCCGGTTGCTCGTCGAACAGCACGTGCGCGATATCCGCGCCGGTCGCCGCGTCGCCACGTTCGTCTCCGGCTACCAGGGCAGCCCGCTGGGTGGGGTGGACAAGATGCTGCTCGGCATGCCCGCGGTGCTCACCGAGCACGACATCACCTTCGTCCCCGGGTTCAACGAGGAACTCGCCGCCACCTCGGTCTGGGGCAGTCAGGCCGAGCTGCCCGCCGGAACGCCGACCCACGACGGCGTGGTCGGGGTCTGGTACGGCAAAGGCCCCGGCGTCGACCGCGCGACCGACGCCATCCGGCACGCCAACATGTACGGGGTGAACCCGCGCGGCGGCGTGCTGCTACTGGTGGGCGACGATCCGGCCTCGAAATCGTCGACGGTGCCCGCGGTTAGCGAGCGCTCCCTCGCCGCCATGGGCGTGCCGGTGTTGTTCCCGCGCAATGCCGAGGAGATCATCACCCTCGGCATGCAGGGCATCGCGCTGTCGCGGGCCTCGGGCTGTGTGGTGGCGTTGAAGATCGTCGCCGATGTGGCCGACGGTGCATGGACGATCGGCGCGGGCGTGGCCGATCTCGCTGTCACGGTTCCCGAAGTCCAGTGGGAGGGAAAGCCTTTCACCTACCGGCAGCGACCGATGGCGGCGCCGACCGACAGCGTGCTCGCCGAGGCCGACCTGTACGGACCGCGCTGGGCGATGGTGCACGCGTACGGCGCGGCCAACGCCCTCGACGTGATCGAGGTGGATCCGCCCGAGGCCAAGGTCGGAATCGCCGCTACCGGAACCACTTTCGATGCGGTCCGCCAGGCATTGCTGGATCTCGGCGTCGACGAAGCAGCCATGCACCGGGCCGGAATTCGCTTGCTGCGTATCGGTATGCCGTATCCGCTCGGGGCGACGACGCTCACCGAATTCGCCTGCGGTCTCGAGGAATTGATCGTCGTCGAGGACAAGACAGCCTTCATCGAAACCCAGGTACGCGAAATCCTCTATGGCACAACGGATGCGCCGCGCGTGCTCGGCAAGCAGGATGCACGCGGCGCACGACTGATGCCCGTCGACGGCGAACTCACCGCAGGACGACTGCTGGCTCCGCTGCGCCGGGTGCTGCGTGAACATGTAGAGCTGAAAAGAGCAGCACCGCCCGCACTTTCACTCGAAGTACTCTCCGCCAAGCGGACGCCCTACTTCTGCAGCGGCTGCCCGCACAACCGCTCCACCGCCCTGCCCGACGGCTCGATCGGCGGCGGCGGCATCGGCTGCCACACGCTGGTCACCTTGTCCGGGCGCACCGACAGCGCGGTCACCGGGCTCACCCAGATGGGCGGTGAGGGCAGCCAGTGGATCGGGCAGGCACCCTTCACCGATGTGGGGCACCTGTTCCAGAACATCGGCGACGGCACCTTCTTCCACTCCGGGCAGCTGGCGATCCAGGCCTGCGTGGCGGCGGGGGTGAACATCACCTACAAGCTGCTGTGGAACGAGGTCGTCGCGATGACCGGCGCCCAGGACGTGGAGGGCGGGCTCACCGTCGCGAAGTTGACCCACAAGCTCACCACCGAGGGTGTCAAGCGGGTCATCATCTGCGCCGACGAACCGAAGCGGCACAACAAGCGCGCGCTGGCCAAGGGCACGCTGCTGTGGCATCGCGACCGGCTCGACGAGGCCCAGCGGCTGCTGCGCGAAGTCGAGGGCGTGACGGTGCTGATCTACGACCAGCACTGCGCCGCCGACGCCCGCAGGCAGCGCAAGCGCGGGACGCTGCCGGTGCGCAACACCCGGGTGGTGATCAACGAGGCCGTCTGCGAGGGCTGCGGCGATTGCGGCGCCAAGTCGAACTGCCTGTCGGTGCAGCCGGTCGAGACCGAGTTCGGGCGCAAGACCCGCATCGATCAGACCTCGTGCAACACCGATTACAGCTGCCTGGACGGCGACTGCCCGTCGTTCGTGACGGTGGAGGTGGATCCGGGTAAACCACAGCGGCGCACGATGATCGAGCCGCCCGCCGTGGCCGATCCGGGCGTGGGTGCGCCGCTGCGCACACAGAACGTGCTGATCGCCGGCATCGGCGGCACCGGCATCGTGACGGTGAACCAGGTGCTCGCCACCGCCGCCCTGCGCGCCGGATACGAGGTCGAGAGTCTGGATCAGATCGGCCTGAGCCAGAAGGCCGGACCTGTTCTGTCCCACCTGCGTTTCGCCGCAACACCATTGGAACCCGCCAACCGGCTCACCCCGGGCAGCGCGGACTGCCTGCTCGCTGTGGACCTGCTCACCGCCACCGATCCCAAGTACCTCCAGTTCGGCAATGCGACGAGCACGGTTGCCGTGGCGTCGACGAGCCAGACTCCGACCGGCGACATGGTCTACGACAAGTCGGTGGCCTACCCCGCCACCGAGACACTGCTGGATCGCCTTGCCACGGTGACGAATTCGATCGACCACTTCGACGCACTCGACGCCGCCAAAACCCTGTTCGGCAACACTGCGGCGGCCAATTTCCTGATCGTCGGCGCAGCGGTCCAGAGGGGCGGGCTGCGGCTGCCCGTCGCGGCGATCGAGGAGGCCATCGGGATCAACGGTGTCGCGGTGGACGCCACCATCGCGGCGTTCCGCTGGGGCCGGGTCGCCATCGCCGATCCGGCCGCCTTCGCCGTGGCGGTCGACAAGCCCGCACGGCGAACCCCTGTCGTGCCCGTGGAACTGCTGGCGCACACCACCTTCGACGGCGAAGTACGTCGGCTGGTGGAACTGCGCGCGGGTCAGCTGATCGGCTACCAGAACGTCGCAGCGGCCCGCCGCTACATCGACACCGTCGAATCCGTCTGGGCCGCGGAGCGTTCCGTCACCGAGCGCACCGAGTTCAGCGAGGCGGTGGCACGCGGGCTGTACAAGTTCACCGCTTACAAGGACGAGTACGAGGTGGCCCGACTGCTGGTCGACCCGGACTTCCTCGCCGACGTGCAAGCCCAGGTGCCGGGCGGCGAGAAGCTCACCTACAAGCTGCACCCGCCGATGCTGCGTGCGCTCGGCCGCGACAAGAAGATCGGTCTCAGGCCGAAATCACATGTGGTGCTGAAGGTCCTGGCCAAGGCCAAGGTCTTGCGCGGTACCAAACTCGACCCGTTCGGCTACGCGCACGTCCGCAAGGTCGAGCGCGAACTGCTGGCCCACTACACCACCATGGTGTGCCGACTGGCTGATGACCTGACCGCCGAGAACTACGAAACGGCCACTGCGGCAGCGGCACTGCCCGATGTGGTGCGCGGCTACGAGGACATCAAACTCGCCAACGTCGAGCTCTACCGCGCCGGACTACGCGAACTCGGGATCGACTACTGACCCAGGGCGCCAATCCTGAGGCCCAACCAGTTCGCCTCGATGGCCCGAAACCCTCACACCCGCGTCGCAGCCACTGACTGCGCTGTGCCCGAACCATCTGTGGCGCAACCAGAGCGCCGCGTCGCCGCACCAGCGACACAACTGAACCGCCGCACGCCCTCGGCGCCACCACGTTGCCGCACCAGCGGCACAACTGAACCGCCGCGAACCCCGCGGCACCACTATCCGCCGCTCAGGGCACAACCCTGCCGCGCGGAAAATCGAGAGGAATCGACAATGACCGTCGCGCACACCGAAGCCGGAGTCTTCGGCCGATCGCACGAGCTCAGCGCCCGCGCCCACGAACAGGTCGTATTCTGCGAGGACGACAGGTCCGGGCTGAAGGCGATCATCGCCATCCACTCGACCGCGCTCGGCCCAGCCCTCGGCGGCACCCGCTTCTACCCCTACGCCGACGAATCCGCCGCCCTGCAGGACGTGCTGCGACTGTCGTGGGGCATGACCTACAAGGCCGCCGCGGCGGGCGTCGACCTCGGCGGCGGCAAGGCCGTGATCATCGGCGACCCGACCACCCTGAAAAGCGAGGAACTGCTCGCCGCCTACGCACGTTTCGTCGAAACCCTCGGCGGGCGCTACATCACCGCCGGTGACGTGGGCACCAACACCGACGACCTGGACGTCATCGGCAAGCACACCCGCCACGTCACCGGCCGCAGCGTCGGCGCGGGCGGCAGCGGCGACAGCGCCCGGCTGACCGCGCTCGGCGTCTTCCACGCGATGCGAGCCGGGGCCGAATCCGTCTGGGGCGCACCGACACTGGCTGGACGCACAGTCGGCGTCGAAGGTGTCGGCAAGGTGGGCAGCGAGCTCACCGCACTGCTGCTTGCCGACGGTGCCGACGTCTGCGTCACGGATGTGAACTCCGCAGCGCTGCAACGTATCTCCGCCGAACAACCCGCCGTGCGACTGCTGTCGGCAGTCTCCACCGCACCGGTCGACGTCTACGCCCCCTGCGCCATGGGCGCCACCCTCACCGCCGCCAGCGCCGCGACGATCGAGGCGAAACTGATCTGCGGTGCAGCCAACAACCAGCTCGCCACACCCGAGATCGAGCAGGCACTCACCGATCGCGGCATCACCTGGGTACCCGACTTCGTCGCCAATGCCGGAGGCCTCATCCAGGTGGCCGGTGAACTGCGCGCCGCGGCCCCGGCCGAGGTCGAAGCCGAGGTCGCCGACATCTACCCGCGCTGCCGCGAAATCATCGCCGCCGCGGTCACCGAGGGCATCGGAACCGGCGCCGCCGCAAACCGTTTCGCCGAGCGCCGTCTCGACGCCATCCCCCGCTCGCTCTGAGCCCGAGTTTCGAAGAGGACACCAACAGTGGCGATCAAGAGCAGCTTGTTCCGCACGAAATCCGTCGAGCAGTCGATCCGCGACACCGACGACCCAGATGCCAAGCTCCGCAAGGATCTGACGGCCAAAGACCTGACGATCTTCGGCGTCGCCGTGGTGATCGGCGCGGGCATCTTCACCCTCACCGCACGCACGGCGGGCACGGTAGCGGGACCGGCGGTATCGCTGGCCTTCGTGTTCGCCGCGATCGCCTGCGGGCTCACAGCCCTGTGTTACGCCGAGTTCGCGTCGACCGTGCCGGTGGCGGGCAGCGCGTACACCTTCGCCTACGCCACCTTCGGTGAGGTGATCGCCTGGATCATCGGCTGGGACCTGATCCTCGAATTCGCGCTCGCGGTGTCGGTGGTCGCCAAGGGCTGGTCGCAATATCTGGGCGAGGTCCTCGGATCATCGGCGCCGGTGGTGCACCTCGGATCGGTGACCTTCGACTGGGGCGCAGTGCTGATCATCGCAGTGGTCGGCGTGCTGCTCGCCACCGGAACCAAACTGTCGTCGCGGATCTCGGCCATCGCCGTCGCGATCAAACTGGGCGTGATCGCGCTGGTACTGGTGGTCGGCGCGACCTACTTCAAGCCGTCGAACCTGACGCCCTACATCCCGCCCGCGCAACCGTCGGAGAAGGCCGAGGGCATGCACCAGTCGCTGTTCGCCTTCGTCACCGGCTCCGGCGGCACCAGCTACGGCTGGTACGGCCTGCTCGCCGCGGCCAGCCTGGTGTTCTTCGCCTTCATCGGCTTCGACGTGGTCGCCACCACCGCCGAGGAAACCCGCAACCCGCAGCGCGACATCCCGCGCGGCATCCTCGGTTCACTGGCGATCGTGACGGTGCTCTACATCGCGGTCTCGGTGGTCCTCACCGGCATGGTCTCCTATACCGAACTCGCCGACGGCAACGCCACGCTCGCAACGGCTTTCGCCATCCACGGCGACACCTGGGTGAAGAACATCATCGCCATCGGCGCCCTCGCCGGACTGTCCACGGTGGTCATGGTGATGTTCCTCGGCCAGACCCGGGTGCTGTTCGCCATGTCCCGCGACGGCCTGCTCCCCCGCGGCCTCGCCAAGACCGGCAAGAAGGGCACACCGGTTCGCCTGACCGTGCTCGTCGGCGTGGTCTGCGCCCTGCTGGCCGGCTTCGTCGACTTCGGCACCCTGGAGGAAATGGTCAATATCGGCACCCTGGTCGCCTTCGTCCTGGTCTCCCTCGGAGTCCTGGTCCTGCGCCGCACCCGCCCGGACCTGCCACGCGGCTTCCGCGTCCCGTTCGTCCCGGTGGTCCCCATCCTCGGCGCCCTGGCCTGCCTGTGGCTGATGGTCAACCTCTCGATCGAGACCTGGATCCGCTTCGTCATCTGGATGGCACTCGGTGTCATCGTCTACTTCGCGTACGGCCGCCGACACTCACTCCTCGGCCGCGCACAGCCCACAGAACCCGAGCTGACACCCGTTCGATAGTTCACGAGGACCGGCGCTCCCACGGAACGCCGGTCCTCAGAGCGTCAGCTGTTCGGCGGCGGAGGCGAGCAGGTCGATGAGGTCGCGGTCGTGGACCGGCAGGCGACCGGTCTTACCGATCGCGGCCAGCGCGCCGGTGATGATGCCGTCGGTGTGAATCGGGACGGCGACCGCGCTGCGACCGAGGCGACATTCGTTCACCTCGATGGCGACACCGTTCGCGGCGACTCGACGCAATTCGGCGCGGAGGTCGGCGGGCGCGGTGACGGTGAACGTGGTGACCTTGCGCAGGGTTGTCTCGGCCGCGAATTCGGGCCGCCGCGCCAGCAGGATCTTGCCGATCGCGCAGGCGTGCGGATGGGTGACCAGCACCTTCTCTCCGCTCAGTTCGTGATCGGGGTCCTTGTCGATCATCCTGATCCGGCCGTCGGCGAACGCGGCGAGATGGATGCCGAACCGCAGCCGGGCGCGCAGTTCGCCGAGGACCCGGTGATTGCCCGACACGGGTTCGGGTGCGGCGGCTCCGGCGAGTTCGCGGGTGCGACGGCCGAGGGCGAACCCGGACAGGTCCTCGATCCGCACCAGGTAGCCGTCGGCGACGAGCAGATTCAGCAATCGATACGCGGTCGCCGGTGCGATACCGGTCTGCGCGGCAATGTCTTTCGCGGTCGCACCCGAACCCAGTTGCGCCACCGCTTCGAGTAGCGCGAGGGCCTTCTGGACAGCCCTCGGCTCGTGCCCGGTCGGGCCGTCGCGGCGGGTCGTCGTGGTCACGGTGTGCCGCGATCCGCCCCTACCAGGGCCATCGCGCCACGGGCGTTGACGGCGAACACTCCGGCACCGGGCAGCACGTCAGCCGACTCGGGACTGTCGAAAACGCCGATGGCCGTGAGGGTTCGGGGATGGGCGCCCCGCAGGTACCGGTACCAGGCGGCGCCGACCAGCACCACCGCGAGCACCGTCGCGGGCGCGACCAGCACACCGTCGCTCGCATCCGACACCGTCAGACACACCAGCACCGCGGCAAGCACACCACTGCCGATCCACCCGGCGAATCGGTCGGCCGTACTCAGCTCGCGAATACGGCCGAGGAACAGCACCGCGCCCACCGCGACCAGAATGTAGGCCAGCGCCAGCGCCGTGCGCATGACCGTCTTGGCCGCCGCGGGCACACCGTCGAGCACGACGAAACCCGCACCGGCCGTGGCCACGATCGCGATGATCACCACCAATGCCACATGCGGGGTCCGCAATCGGGTGCCGACCCGGCTGAACACTCGCGGCAGCACACCCTCCACGCTCATCGAATACACCAGCCGCGACGCCGCGTTCGACGAGGCCATCGACGATCCGAGCCACGAACACGTCAACCCCGCGTCGAGCAAGATGACCACGAGCAGACTCGACCCACTCGCCGTCCCGTGCAGATACGCGTTGACCACCGCCCCAGCGTGCCCGGACCAGGCCGCCCACGACGCGAAGATGAACAGCGCACCGCACAGCACCGGGGTGAGCAGCACGGTACGGGTGACGGTCACCAGCGGCCGCCGCGTCTCCGGCGCGAAGAAGGTGGCGCTCTCGAAGCCGGCGAGCGCGAACAGCGCCGACATCGCGATCGCCAGCACCGCAGGCACATTCGGTGCGGTCGGGGTGATCGCGACAGCGGGCCCCGAGAACAGCATGAGGCAGGTAATGAAGACCAGCGAACACACCTCGACCGCCAGAATCGCGATCGCGGCGAACCGCACCCCCCGCACGAGCACCGCACCGACCAGCACCGCGATGCCGAGATACACGGCCCCGATCTGCCAGCCGCGCAGCGTGATTCCCAGTTGCGCCGCCAGCGCGAGTGCGGTCTGCGACCCGTGATACATCGTCAAGGACGCACTGCCCAGGTACTTCACGAGCATGCCGACACCACACGTCAGCGCCGCACGTGGTCCGGCACCATGGCTGACGAAGGTGTACAGCCCGCCTGCCGCGGACAGCCGCCGGGTGAACTGGGCGACGCAGTATGCGATCAGGGTGACGACCGAGGTGGCCACGACGATCGTCACTAACCCGGGCAGCAACGCCCCGTGGGTGAGCATGATGACCGGCAACAGCACCATCGACGCGGCGGGCGCGGTGGTGGCCACCGACTGACCGAGCAGCGCCACCCCGGACAGCCGCCTGCGCCCGAGCGCACGTAACGGTGATTGCGCGGGTCGCTCGGGTTCGTCCGCCGAGAACGACCGCGCGACCGCATCGGCCAATGCCGTCACCACACACCTCCCAGCGTTGTCGGTGCGGGCGAGGATAACCAGAGCCGGTTTCGGCGATATTGCGGGCGCGAGTCGTGGCAGTGCGCGCCGAGCGAGAAAGTGCCCGACGCCGATCTCACTCGCTGATCGGCGAACGTTTTCCGTGGCGTAGCGGTACCGACCCACCGGCGACGGACGCTGTCGCAGAACGGATATCGCGGCGGACGGAGCTACCCATGGCAGTCACCAGAAGATCTTTCATGCAGAGTCTCGGCATCACCGGCGGTGCGGGCCTGGCCTACGGCGCGATGTCGACCCTCGGCCTCGCGCCCGCGACGGCACAGGTGTCGTTCCGATCGCCTGCCATGGGCGACCTCATCGGCAAGGCAGACGGTGGCGCGAAAGTGGCGATCCTTGGCGGCGGGCCCGCCGGATTGTGCGCGGCCTACGAACTGGGCAAGGCAGGCTACGAGGTGACCGTGCTCGAAGCCAGGACGCGAGTGGGCGGACGCGTGTGGTCGGTGCGCAACGGCACCACCGAAACCGATCTCAACGGCGAAACGCAGAGCTGCACCTTCGCCGAAGGCCACTATTTCAACCTCGGTGCCACGCGAATTCCGCAGGGCCACATCACCCTCGACTACTGTCGCGAACTCGGCGTCGAGATCCAGCCCTTCGGCAATCAGAACGCCAACACCTTGGTGAACTACCAGAGCGGCACCTCGATCTCCGGGCAGTCGGTGCAGTACCGCGCGGCCAAGGCCGATATGTACGGCTACATGTCCGAATTGCTGCAGAAGGCCGCGTCGCGAGGTGCGCTCGACGACGTGCTCTCCGGCGCCGACAAGGAAGCGCTCGCCTCGTTCCTTCGCGATTTCGGCGACCTCTCCAGCGACGGCCGCTACCTCGGTTCGACCCGACGCGGCTACACCTCCGAACCCGGCGCGGGCTTGAACTTCGGCGACCAGCCTGCGCCGTTCCCGATGTCGGACACCATCCGCAGCGGCCTCGGCCGCAATTTCAGCTTCGAATTCGGCTACGACCAGGCCATGATGATGATGACCCCGGTCGGCGGCATGGACCGCATCTACACCGCTTTCCAGCGCGAAATCGGTAAGGAGCGAATCCATTTCGGCGCCGACGTGGCGGCGATGAAGAACACCCCCGACGGGGTGCGGATCGAGTACGCCCAGGACGGTGCGAACAAGTCCCTCGACGCCGACTACTGCATCTGCACACTCCCGCCCAATCTCGTCGGACGCCTCGCCAACAACCTGCCCGCCGACGTGCTCACCGCGCTGAAGGCCGCGGTCCCGGTGTCGTCGGGCAAGCTCGGCATCGAATACTCGCGACGCTGGTGGGAGCTCGACGACCGGATCTACGGCGGCGCGAGCAATACCGACAAAGACATCGCGCAGATCATGTTCCCGTACGACCACTACAACGGCGACCGAGGCGTGGTGGTCGGCTACTACAACACCGGCAAACGCCATCAGAGTTTCGAATCACTCACGCACCGACAGCGTTTGGCGAAGGCCGTCGACGAGGGCGCGGCGATTCACGGTGACAAGTATCGCAACGACATCGCCTCGTCGTTCTCCGGCAGTTGGCGGCGCACCAAGTATTCCGAGGGCGCCTGGGTCGGCTGGGCGGGCAGCAATTCCCACGGCGGCGAGGCCACCCCCGAATACACCAAACTCCTTGCCCCCGTGGAACGCATCTACTTCGCGGGCGACCACCTGTCCAACGCGATCGCCTGGCAGCACGGCGCCTTCACCTCCGCCCGCGACGTGGTGACCGCCCTGCACGCCCGCGTCGCCGCCTGAATCCCGCACCCCGACAAGGAGTATCGACCATGAAGACGACCATCACCCTGGCCGTGACCACCCTCGCTGCGCTCGCCCTCACCTCCTGTTCCGCCGACTCCGCCGACCCGAAACCGCCGGGGACGCCGAGCACATCGGTTCTCGAAGCGGGACAGGCGAATCCGATGATCGCCCAGGGCGTGACGATCGCCGCCGACGCCACCGTCTACAAGACCAGTGGCCTCGGCCCCACCGCCACCAACAAGGCCGCACCCACCGGCAGCCCCGAATCCTTCATCGACACACAGCAATTCCCCGAGGCGAAGCTGCCCGCCGGTGTCACCGTCACCGAAGCACAGGGCATGTCGGTGCTGGCCAGGATTCGGGAGAACCTCGAAGCCCAGGGCCTGACCCTGGACAACGTGATCACCATGCGCGTGTTCCTCGACAACGCCCCCGGCACCGACCGCGCCGACTACGCGGGCTGGAACCGCGCCTACCGCCAATTCTTCGCCAACACGAACCTCACCACCGGCGACACCGAACTGGTCCCCCTCGGCACCGCCGCCCCGGCCGCTCCGCTGGTCCGCAACGCGGCTCGCCCGAGTCGGTTCGCGCTGGAGGTGGCGAGCCTGCCGGTCGCAGGGTGGTTGGTCGAAGTCGAAGTCGACGCGGTGTATCCGGACGAGTGAAAGTGATGGATTGCCCGGCGAATCCGCTGGTTAGGATCGCTGGATGGACGGGCGCTCGGAGTTGACCAGCTTCCTCATGTCGCGCCGGGCACGGTTGCGGCCCGAGGAGGTAGGCCTGACCACCTACGGCGATCGGCGGCGGGTGCCCGGCCTGCGCCGGGAGGAGATCGCGCAGTTGGCCGGGGTCAGCGTCACGCACTATGTCCGCCTCGAACAAGGACAGAGCCGAAACATCTCCGCCGAGGTGCTCGACGCGGTCGCCGCCGCGCTCGGCCTCACCGACGATGAACGCGAATACCTGGGAAACCTGGTTCATCCGCCGCACAACGAGCCGTGCTCAGGACCCACGGAGGTTCGCACGGACCTGGTGCACCTGGTGAATTCCATCACCCAGGTGCCCGCCTACATCACCGGCCGCTACGGAAATGTCCTCGCGTGGAATGCGATGACGGCGACCGTGCTGTACGACTTCGCCGCCGTACCGCCCGCCCTGCGCACCTGGACGCATCTGATCTTTCTCGATTCGCCGTTTCGCGCGATGTTCTGCGCGGCCGACTGGCTCGACATCGCGCGCTGTCAGGTGGCTTTCACCCGCATCGCCTGGAGTCGCCATCCCGGGGACCCGGCGCTGGCCACCCATCTGAGCTCGTTACGCGAGCACAGCGCGGAATTCCGCGCACTGTGGGACGAGCACGAGGTCGGCACCTGGCCGCCGCGTCGGGTGCGCCTGGATCACCCTGAACTGGGGCCGCTCGAGCTCGCCCTCGAAACGATGCAACCCGGCGAAAGCCGCGACCAGGCCTTCACGGCCCTGGTGGTCGAGCCGGGTTCACCGACCGAATCGGCCCTGCGCCGCCACACCCTGCGATGCCACGCGGTGCGCCCGTCGGCCTGACTGGCCAATTTTTGGCTAGCCAATTCTGTGGGCTTGGCCGGACCGGATCCAGACATCACCCTTGTTCGGTCGGTCCACGCCAACGGGCCGATCCCCGCGAGAAAGGCAAGTTCGAGATGTCTCTGATCACTCGTCTCACCATCGGCGCGCTGTCGGCCGGTGTCCTGCTGTCGCCGGTAATCAATGCGCACACTGCGGCCGCACAGCCCTTTTCACCGTTGAATGCCGTCGATGACAGCGGCTCGACCGGAAGTTCCGCGCAGGTCATCTGAGCCCCCGACCGGTGTGCCTGACCGGGTGCGATATCCCACGTTCCGCCAGCCTGTGGCACTCAGTGCCAGCCCGGGTGAAATAATCGGCGCGACAGCCAGGCAATGCGATGTTGGGAGTTCTCCTGTGGAGTTGATCGGTGTAATCGGTGGCGGCACGATGGGCGCGGGAATCGCGGAGGTGTGCGCCAAGGCGGGCAGCTCGGTGCTCGTGCTCGAGACGAAGCCCGAGTTCGCCGAGGCGGCGCAGAATCGGATCGCCACCTCGATCGGCCGTGCGGTCACCAAGGGCAAGATCACCCAGGACGAGGCCGACGCGGTGCTCGCGCGGGTGCGCGTCACCCTCGACATGGACGAGTTCGCCGATCGCGACCTGGTGATCGAGGCCGCCCCGGAGATCGAGTCGCTCAAGTACGAGATCTTCGGCAAGCTGGACAAGATCGTCAAGCCCGAGGGCATCCTGGCCACCAACACCTCTTCGATCCCCGTGATCAAGGTGGCCGGTGCCACCGAGCGTCCCGAGCGCGTGGTCGGCGTGCACTTCTTCAACCCCGTGCCGGTGATGCCGCTGGTCGAGATCATCTCGACCCTGGTGACCGCGCCGGAAGCGGCCGAGGCCGTCACCGACTACGTGAAGAACACCCTCGGCAAGATGGCCGTGCAGGCCGGTGACCGCTCCGGGTTCATCGTCAACGCGCTGCTCATCCCGTACCTGTGTTCGGCGATCCGCATGCTCGAGTCGGGCTACGCCACCGCCGAGGACATCGACGCGGCCATGAAGGGCGGCTGCGGCTACCCGATGGGCCCGCTCACCCTGCTCGACACCGTCGGCCTCGACATCGCCCTCGCGGCGTCGGAGTCGCTGTACGCCGAGTTCGCCGAGCCGCACCTCGCGCCGCCCGCACTGCTGCGCCGGATGGTCGACGCGGGCCGTCTGGGCCGCAAGACCGGGCGCGGGTTCTACGACTACGCGAAGTGACGTGACCACGCCGGAGTGACGAAACCGGAGGCCGCGAACACGGCCTCCGGTTTCCATTGCGCCGAGTGGCTACCGGACAGCGGCCCCGGCCGGTCGGCGAACCTGCTCCTGCTCCCCCATCGAGGGGTCCTGCACGCGGGTATTGCCCGCTTCGATCCACTGGGTGTCGGCCACACCGTGGCGCGAACGGTCCGTGCCACGCACCGCCGTCTCACAGCGCCGAGCCAGATCGCGACGATCCAGTCCGGGATGCTCGAGCGGTTCCAGCACGATCTCGGCGATCATGCCCCTACTGCGCAGCACCCGCTTCGCGGAATCGGCAAAGGTATCCTCACCCACGAAACCCGGTACGGTGCAAGGCATTCCGTCGCTGTCCAGGTAACGCAGGCGCACCGGCTGCACCGGAGTGACCGTGTCGATGGCCGCCTGGAACATCGCGGGCCGCATCGAACCGTAGGCCCGGCCGCACCAGGTGGTGCCTTCCGGGAAGACCACAATCCGGTTCCCCGAAGCCAGCCGATCAGCGACCTGCCCGACCACGCCAGGCAGGTCACGCAGCCGCGCCCGCTCGATCGGGATGACCCGGGTCAGCTTGGCGAGCTTGCCGAGCAGCGGCCATTCGACCATGTCGGCACGGGCGACGAAACTGACCGGCTGCACCGCGGCCAGCGCCACCACATCCGCCCAGCCGATGTGCCCGGCCACGATCATCACCGGGGTGCCCGTATCCGCGAAACCCTCGCGCGAGGTCTGGCCGGGGGTGCGGTTGTCGATGATGCGCAAGCGCATTCCGAGGCAGCTCAGTGCCGCCTTGGCGTAACGGCGCTGCACCTGCTCGCGCCGCGACTTCGGGGTGGCCACGGTCACGACCGGAAAGCTGAGCACCAGTCCGGCGATACCGGCCAGCCGGGCGAACATCGTTGCGGTGCCGACCTCGTCGATCGGCTCGATGCAGCCGGAACCACAGGGGCTCGACGGCATCCACGAATGAGAGTGAGTAGCGAGCGGCGCGTCGAACACCATGGTTTTACTTCCCGTCGAAATTGGCGGCCGCGCTCTGCAGCCGCTCCAGGTACCGGGTGTTGATGGTTTCCATGCCGAGCAGCGCGACGAAGTCGGCGACGGCGAAATCGGGGTCGTGGGCGGGTTCGCCGCAGATCTCGGCACCCAGGCGCAGGTAGCCGCGCAGCAGCGGCGGCATCTTCGGGCGGCTCGGCGGGGTCATCTGATCGAGGGTGAGACCGTCGACGACGACCGGGTTGTACGGGTGCACGCGACGCTCGGGGTCACACGCGTGGCGGCCGAGCAGCTGGTCACGCACGCCGCGCACGTTCACGCCCGCGGGGTCTTCGGGCGAATCCTGCATCGGCACCGACACACAGCCCATCACCCAGTCGTAGCCGGTGAGCTGGATGTAGTGCAGGATGCCCGCCCACATGAGGGTGAGCACCGAGCCGTTGCGGTGATCGGGCACCACGCAGGCCCGGCCCATCTCGACGATGCGGTTGCCGGTGGGATCGAGCTGGGTCAGGTCGAATTCGGTGGCGGTGTAGTAGCCGCCCGCCGCGTCGACCTTGTCCGGCGGCAGCATGCGGTAGCAGCCGACGAACTGTTCGGAGAATTCGTCGCGAACCAGCAGGTGGTCGCAGTGCTCGTCGAACTTGTCGGCATCGAGGCCGGCGCCGTTCTCTGGCATCTGGAAACCGGGCTCGGAGGCGAACACCTGGTAGCGCAGTCGCTGCGCGGCTTCCCGGTGCTCGGCATCGGATGCGACGACCAAGGAGTACCGAGACTTCCCCACCCCGGAGTCCGGCGCCGGGGCGGTCAACACGGACGAAATGTTCATACTGCTGATGAAGCCAGTCCGAGCTGGCATCGGAGCGACGCTTCAGTGTCGTGTCGATGCCCGTTCGGTGAACGAGATGGGGGTCACACCGGGCGTTTACCGACCCGCTGCCCATCGTTCGCCCACCTGCGGGTTTCTAGCCGAACTCGGCGGTTTTCGGTGCGAAACCCGGTTCACGATCGTGTATTTCGAGCGTTGCGGAAACGACGACGGCCCGCCTCCGCGGCGGGCCGTCTCGGGTGGATCAGGCGTGCACCGGCTCCTTGGTGGGCGCGGCGTCGCGATCGGCGTCCGCCGACTCGACCTTCGCAGGCTCAGCCTTCGTCGGCGCGGCCTTCGCGCGCTCGGCCTCCGTGCGTTCGGCCTCGTCGAAGCCTGGGCGTGCGGTGCCGATGAACGCGACCAGCCAGCCCGCCACCGCCGCGAAACGATTGCGGAACCCGACCAGGTACATCAGGTGCACGGCCAACCACATCGCCCACGCGATGGTGCCCTTGAAGGTGATCTTCTCGTTGAGCTTCACCACCGCGCTGAAGCGGCTGATCACCGCCATCGAGCCCTTGTCCCAGTAGACGAACGGCGTGCCCGCGTCCTTCTTGCGACGGATGATGTCGGCGGCGTGGCGACCCTCCTGCATGGCGACCGGCGACTGGCCGGGGTAGCCGTTGAGCGAGGTCATGTCGCCGATGGCGTAGATGTCGGCGTGGCCGCCGACGGTCAGGTCGGGGTTGATCAGGATGCGGCCGGCGCGGTCGGTCTCGGCGCCGGTGGCCTCGGCCAGCAGCGTCGCGAAGCCGCCCACCTGCACGCCCGCCGACCACACGACTGTCTCGGCGGCGATCCGACGCTCCATGCCTTCCTTGTCCTTGACCGTCACCTTGCCCTCGTCGATATCGGTGACGAAGGTGCCGAGCAGCACCTCGACGCCGCTGTCGACGAGCGAGCGCTTCGCGTATTCCGAGAGCCCACCACCGAAGGGCGGCAGCACCTCACCGGCACCCTCGACGAGGGTTACCGAAACTTGCTGGTGGAAGTGCCTTTTCGCGAGTTCCTTGATCTGGCCGGCGACCTCGACACCGGTCGCGCCCGCACCGACCACCACGAAGCTGAGCAGCCGGTGCCTGGTCACCTCGTCGGCGTTCTCGGCCAGGGCGAACACGTGGGCGATCTGGTCGCGCAGGCGCTGGGCGTCGTCGATGGTCTTGAGCGAGTAGGTCTTCTCGGCGAAGTCGTCGCGGCCGAAGTAGCTCTGGCTGGCGCCGGTGGCGGCGATCAGCGAGGCGTAGGCGATCTCGCGGGGGCCATCGGCGGTCTCGTAGGTGAGCACGGCGTTGTCGGCGTCGATGCCGGTGACCTTGCCGAGGCGGACGTCGATCTCGGGGTGGCGGCGCAGTACGTTCTTGATCGGCGGCGCGATCTCTTCGGGCGCGAGCACGCCGGTCGCCACTTGATACAGCAGCGGCTGGAACAGGTGCTCGGGCGTGCTCGAGATCAGTACGACACTGACGTGTGACTTCGCCAGTTGTTTGGCTGCGGCCAGGCCACCAAAGCCCGAGCCGACGATGACGACATCTGTGTGTTCCATGATCGCTCGCTCCAAGATCGCGTTCTAGATCGGTAATCAACCCTTTCCTATGAGTAAACGCGATGCGGAACGTAGATGTTTCCACTGCCTGGGCGCATAATGAAGATGACTCTTATCTGTATAACTAATCAATGGGAGGTACCTGGTGGAACTTCGACAGTTGGCCTACTTCGTGGCCGTCTGCGAGGAGCTCAGTTTCAGCCGCGCGGCCAACCGCTGCTTCATCTCCCAATCGGCGATCAGCCATCAGATCGCGAGACTCGAACGTGACCTCGGCGCGCAACTGTTCGAGCGCACCACCCGCGCCGTCGTCCCCACCGACGCCACCCTGCGCCTGCTGCCCCTGGCCAAGCAGATGCTGAGCCTGGAATCGGCGATCCGCGCCGCCGTGCGCACCACCGGACCGCGAATTCGCTTGGCCGCCAACATGTCCTTCGCGGCGCCCTCCCTATCGGCGATCGCCGCCGCACGCGCCGCCCATCCCGACGCCGAGATCGAGTACGTGATCAAACCGTTCCGTCAGCGGATCACCGCGGTGGCCGACGGCGACTGCGACCTGGCGCTGATCCGCGGCAGCATCGACCAACCGGGCCTGGCGGTGGAACAGCTGTGGGTCGAAGACCTGGTGATCGCGATCTCGAGCAACCACCCCCTGGCCGAGCGCGGCGCCGTCACCCTCGCCGACCTCAGCCCCTACCCGCTGCTGCTCCCGCCGGAACAGGAACAGGTGCTCCTGCACACCATGATCCGAACCGCCTTCGCCGACCTCCCCACCGGCCCCACCTTCGGCCCCCCGATCCCCCCCGACCACACCGCCACCATGGAACTCCTCAACCGCCCCGAATCCTGGACGATCCTCTACGAAGGCCCCACCAAGGGCTTACTCACCCTCGACCTCACCGACCACCGCCTCCGCATCCCGGTCTCGGCCGTCCTGCGCGAGGATGCCCGCGAGAATCCCATCGTGCAGACCCTGCTGGATGCCCTGCACCGACCGTGAGCGGCGGCGGTCCGGCCGTTCACCTCGGGTCGCCGGATCGCCACGGGTCGCCTGCCAGCGCCGTCGCGACCGCCAGGTGCAAGGGCAGGGTCTCGTCGTCACCGTCCTCGACCGTCCACACGATCTCCTCGATCGCGCGCAGGAAAGCCCAGGCGCCCGCGCGGTCGACCGGGACATCGAGATGTCGCGCCGTCGTGACCACGACGGCGCGCGCGTGCTCGGGGGTGGGAGTCGTCTGGACCTGGATCATGATCAGGAAGCCCGCGTCGAAGGCCGCCTCGCCGAGGCAGGGTTTCGGATCGATCAGCAGCCACGGTTCCCGTTCGGCGGCAACGATATTGCCGAGATGGGTGTCGCGGTTGACGATCAGCAGTTCACCGGCAGGCTCGCTCAACTCGGCACACTTGCGTGTCACCTGTTCTCTTAGCAACGGTGAGATGTACTCGGCCAGTGCGGGTTCAGGGATGGCCAGCCGTGCGCGGAGACCGGCCGCGATATCGGTGGCCGAGGGTAGCTCCGGGAAACCGGCGGGAACCGCGGACGGGACGCGCCGCAGTCGGCGATACAGCCCGCAGGCGAACGCCACCTTGTCGGCGTTCTCCGGCCGACCCTCCAGGCTCGGAAACCCCGGCTGCGTGAGCAATTCCGTGCCCGGACGGGCCCATTCGAGCAGCAGCGCACCGCTGTCCGGGTCGAAATCGAGCAGCCGCACCGCACCGTCGCCGCCATAGCTGTGCAGTGCGGTGGCCTCGGCGACGTTCTCCTCATCGACCATCGGCACCTTCAACACCACCCATGCCCCGCCCACGCGCCGTGCGGCCGCCACATAGGCGTGCGTTCCGCCACCGAACGGCGCGGAGAACTCCGCCAGCCCCCACCGCGCGGCCAACCCGGCCACCACCTCGGGCAACGCGTCGATCCACCGCGCCCCGGCCGCACCGAACACCGCGCGAACCGTCTCCTCGACCGACGGTGGCAACACCACCGGCACAGACCCCGACGACATCAGCCCACCCTACGGACCAACGCGTATACCGCCGGTCATCGCCGACGACTCGCGCGCACCGCCTTGCGATACCGGATCCAGCGCCCGGTCGACGATGATGCCGCGAAGCCGACCAGCGCCGCCGAGAGGACGAACACCGCGGCACTGGCTGCGGTCGCGGCATAGACCTCGCCCACCGCGGACCCGATGACCCCGAACAGCGCGAAGAGCCCGACGAGTACCGCCGTGATGATCGACATGACACGACCGGCGGTGCGCGCGCAGAGCAGTAACACCGCGCCGCTGCCGGTGAACGCGACGACGACCGTGAGAATCGCGATCGCGATGAACGACCCGCTCGGGTCCTTGCCCCGGTCGATCTCGTCGAGCGTTTCGGTGATGCCGTAGATCAGGAAGGCCGCGATCGACAGGCTGAACAGCAATGTCACGATGCCGACGAAGACGGCGGCGGCCTTCGACGGCTCCGAGCCGCCGACCGGGGCCTGCTGCCACGGACCGCCTGCCGCCATCGGGTGCAGCCGCGGGTCCCCAACCGGCACACCGTATTCCGCGCGTCCCCACCCGGGCTGCGCCTGTCCGCCGGAGCCATACGCCTGCGGGGCGGGCTGCGGTACGTACCCCGAGGGGCCAGACCGCTGCGGGTGTCCATCGGAGCTGTGCCACTGCTGGGCGGGGTCCGTCCATGGCCGCTGCGAGTGTTCACCGGAGCCCGGGACCCGGGGTGCGGGGTCGGTCCACGGCTGACGCACGGTCGGCGCGACGACATGCCTTCCCTCGAGCGCATCCCGCAGTACGTCGGTGAATTCCGTTGCGCTGCCGAATCTCTCGTCGCGACGCTTGGCCATCGCGCGGGCGATGACGCCGTCGACCGCGGGCGGCAGATCCGTTCTGGCCGTGGTGAGTCGCGGCACCGGCTGCGACAGATGGCCCGCGACCACCTGGCCGGGGTTGGTCGCGGTGTAGGGCGGGTGCCCGGCATACATCGCGAACAGCGCGCAGGCCAGGGAGTACTGGTCGCTGCGGTGGTCGACGATCTCACCGGAGAGCTGCTCGGGCGAGGCGTAGGCGAGGGTGGCGGTGAAAGTGCCCGTCGCCGTGAGCTGGGTGTTGGCGGTGGCCACCCGGGCGATCCCGAAATCGGTGAGTACCGCACGGATTTCGCGCCCGTGTTCGGCGTCGGCGATCAGAATGTTGCCCGGCTTGACGTCACGGTGCAGCACCCCGTGCTGGTTGGCGTAGTCGAGTGCCGACGCCGTTTCCCCGATCAGACGTGCGGTGACCCGCGGCTCGTGCGCACGCGAATCCCAGGTGGCGGCATCGGTTCCGCGAATGAACTGCATCGCGATCCACAGATAGCCGTCATCGCTGCCACGGTCGTACACCCCGACGATACTCGGATGATCCAGCTGCGCAACAACATCGGCCTCCCGCTCGAATCGCCGTTGCAGTTCCTGATCGACCGAGAACTCGCGATTCAACAGTTTCAGCGCGACGCTGCGCGGCAGCCGAGGATGCCTGGCGAGGTAGACCGTTCCCATCCCGCCCTGCCCCAGTACGCCTTCCACCTGGTACCCAGCGAAATCAGCCCCCGCGTGCAGCACAACCGCTCCTCACTGTCCCCAACTCGCAGCCTCGCACGCTACCCGTGTGGACGAACTTCGGCTATCTACCGATCACCGGTCCGGCCACCGCGATCGAGACCTCGTGCCCGCGAAAGATCCCTGGACGAATCCCTTCTCGACGAGTTCGAACCCGTCCGGACGTACCCGATGCCGATTCCGCAGCGAGAACGATCAGACCATCACCGATCCCGCGTCGGCCAAGGCGACACGTTGCTCAGAAGTCCAGTGCGGGCCAGAGGATTTCGATGGGGAACGGGAAGGGGAAGGAGATTCCCGCGCGCGCGTCAGGGGTCCACTCGCCCGCCAGGAGGTAATTCGCGTTGCGGAGGGGGCGCACGCCGGGCGGGAGTTCGGCGTGTCCGACCTCGAGAATGTACACGCGAAGTGCACCGATGCCGGTGAGGTCCAGCGTCAGGTCGACTTCCCAATACGAGGGGATGCCCGCGCTCGCGTAGCGGGCCTTCTTCGCTTCCATTTCGGAAGGGGTGTTGGACGGCGACAGCACCTCCCCGACAAGCACTGTGTCGCTGGCACGGACGTCGGCACCCGGCGAAAGGCAGCGGTGCACAAGGAAGTCCGGGGTGACGAAGTCGGACTTCCCGGTGTGGCCGAAGAAGACATTCGTCTCGATGTTTCCCCGCCAACACCGTTCGGGATGGGTCGACCTGTCTTCGCCCGCACAACGCCGGAGTTCCTGCGCCAGCATGAGCAAAGCCAGTTGATGCTCCCCGGGGCCGCGGCGCATCCAGACAACTCGCCCGTCCCACAGCTCGATCTGATCAGCGATCTCCGCGGGAAGCTGCTCCAACTCTTCCCACGTCATGAATTCAGGCAGGTCAGGACGCTCGACACCGGGAAGCGACATAGCATGATAGTAGTCGCCCACCAACGACAACGGCCCGCGAAACCTGCCTGCGCGCAAGCGCCAACAGGTTTCGCGGGCCGAGGTCAACTCAACCGGAAGGTGATCAGCCCTTGTGGGACTTGACCGCTTCGGTCAGCTGCGGGGAGACGTTGAACAGGTCGCCCACGATGCCGTAGTCGGCGATCTCGAAGATGGGTGCTTCCTCGTCCTTGTTGACAGCGACGATGGTCTTCGAGGTCTGCATGCCGGCGCGGTGCTGGATGGCGCCGGAGATGCCGAGGGCGATGTAGAGCTGGGGGGAGACGGTCTTGCCGGTCTGGCCCACCTGGAACTGGCCCGGGTAGTAGCCCGAGTCGACGGCGGCACGCGAGGCGCCGACAGCGGCACCCAGCGAGTCGGCCAGCGCCTCGACGACCGCGAAGTTGTCGGCGGAACCGACACCGCGACCACCGGAGACAACGATGCTCGCCTCGGCGAGATCGGGGCGGTCGCCACCGACGATCGGGTCACGCGAGATGACCTTCACGACGCCGTCTTCCTGCGCCGGAACCTCGACGACGACCTGCTCGCCGGCACCGGCCTGCGGAGCGGACTCGATGGCGCCGGGACGGACCGAGATCACCGGCAGGTCGCCGGTGGCCTTGGCCTCGACGGTGAACGCGCCACCGAAGATGGAGTGCACAGCGGAGCCGTCGGCGTTGACGCCGATGACGTCGACGAGCAGACCGGAGCCGATGCGCGCGGCAAGGCGGCCCGACACCTCCTTGCCCTCGGCGGTGGCGGCGACGATCACGGCGGCGGGTGCGGCGGACTCGGCCAGACCGGCGAGCACGTCGACCTTCGGGGTGACCAGGAAGCCTTCGATGTCGTCGGACTCGGCGACATAGATCTTCTCGGCGCCCGCGGCGGCCAGCGCGGCGGCCAGCTTGTCGGCGGTGCCGGCCGGGCCGGTGACGACGGCGGCGGGCTCGCCCAGTGCGCGGGCGGCGGTGAGCAGTTCGGTGGTGACCTTCTTGACAGCACCGTCGGCGTGCTCAACGAGCACAAGTACTTCAGCCATTAGTTCTTTCTCCTTCGAAGTCTCGGACGGTGCCGGATCAGATGATCTTCTGACCGATGAGGTAGGACGCGATCTGGTTGCCGCCCTCGCCCTCGTCCGCGATCTTCTCGCCCGCGGTGCGAGCCGGCTTCGGGGTGGCACTGGTGACCTGGGTGCCGGCGTTGGCCACACCCACGGTCGCCGGGTCGACGCCCAGATCTGCCAGGGTGAAGACCAGAACTTCCTTCTTCTTCGCGGCCATGATGCCCTTGAAGGAGGGGAAGCGGGGCTCGTTGATCTTCTCGTTGACCGAGACGATCGCGGGCAGGGAGGCCTCGAGCTTGAAGACGCCCTCGTCGGTCTCGCGCTCGCCGGTGATCTTGTCGCCGTCGACGGTGAGCTTGCGCAGGTGCGTCAGCTGCGGGATGCCGATGTACTCCGCGATGATCGCGGGCACGGCACCGGCGCGGCCGTCGGTCGCCTCGTTACCGGCGATGACCAGCTCGACGCCCTCGACCTGGCCGAGCGCGGCGGCGAGCACGTAGGCGGTCTGCACGGCGTCGGAGCCGTGGATCGCCGGGTCGTTGATGTGGATGGCCTTGTCGGCGCCCATGGACAGCGCCTTGCGGATGGCCTCGTTGGCGCGGTCGGGACCGGCGGCCAGCACGGTGACCTCACCGCCCTGTGCCTCCTTGATCAGCAGCGCTTCCTCGACGGCGCGCTCGTTGATCTCGTCGAGCACCGCGTCGGCGGCTTCCCGGTCGAGGGTGTAGTCACCATCGGTCAGCTTGCGCTCGGACCAGGTGTCGGGGACCTGCTTGATGAGTACGACGATGTTCGGCATCGGTCTTCGTCGACCTCCTTCTGGGGACACGTGTGTGGTGGGGCCGCACGAGCTGGCGCCGTACGTCCAGGTGAGATATCTAGCTCAGTTCGGAACACTACCCTACGCTAAGTTACCCATGGGTAACCTACTTGCGCAAGAGGTCCCTGACTCCTGCGCGGACCGGCGGTACCAGTAACCTCGGAGCAATGAGCGAGGCTGTGATCCCTGCCGCACCCGCGGCCGCCACACATGAACCACTGCCGTTGACCGGCGAGCGGACGGTGCCCGGCATCGCCGAGGAGAACTACTGGTTCCGTCGGCACGAGATCGCCTATGCCCGCCTGCTCGACCGCTGCACCGGCAAGATCGTGCTCGAGGCGGGCTCGGGCGAGGGCTACGGCGCCGACATGATCGCCGGCGTCGCCCAGCGCGTCACCGGACTGGACTACGACGAGGGCGCTGTCGCCCATGTTCGCGCGCGCTACCCGCGCGTGGAGATGATCCAGGGCAACCTCGCCGCGCTGCCCCTCGATGACGAATCCGTCGACGTCGTGGTGAATTTCCAAGTCATCGAACATCTTTGGGATCAGGGACAGTTCCTGCGCGAATGCCTGCGCGTGTTGCGTCCCGGCGGCGTGCTGCTGATCAGCACCCCGAACCGGATCACCTTCTCCCCCGGTCGCGACACCCCGCTCAACCCGTTCCACACCCGCGAACTCAATGCGGCCGAGTTGACCGAACTGCTCGTCGACGCCGGGTTCACCGTCTCCGAGATGCTGGGCGTGCACCACGGCGCGAGCCTGAAAGCCTTGGACGCCAAGCACGGTGGGTCCTTCATCGACGCCCAGATCGAGCGCGCGCTGGCCGGTGAGCCGTGGCCCGCCGACCTCACCGCCGACGTCGCCGCCGTGACCATCGACGATTTCGACCTGCGCGAAGGCGATATCGACGCGAGCCTGGACCTGGTCGCGATCGCCGAAAAGGCAAGGCGTTGACCGACTCCCGCTCCGCCGTGCCGGGCCAGTTCACACTGGTCCTGCACTCCCACTTGCCGTGGCTCGCCCATCACGGGCGTTGGCCGGTCGGCGAGGAATGGCTCTACCAGTCCTGGGCCGCGTCGTATCTGCCGCTGGTCCGGGTGCTGAAAAATCTTGCCGCCGAAGGGCGTTCGCACCTGTTGAGCCTCGGCATCACGCCGGTGCTCGCCGCCCAGCTCGACGATCCGCACTGCCTCGCGGGCATGCATCACTGGCTGGGCAACTGGCAGTTGCGCGCCGACGAGGCGTCGATGTCGGGCAACGTTGCGCTCGGCCGTCACGAACATCGCCTTGCCGCAACGGCTTTGGCCGATTTCGAACAGAACTGGCAGCACGGCGGTTCGCCCGTGTGGCGTTCGCTGATCGACGCCGACGCGATCGAACTGCTCGGCGGCCCCCTCGCCCACCCCTTCCAGCCACTGCTCGACCCCCGCATGCGCCAGTTCCAGCTCACCGAGGGCCTGGCCGACGCGCAACTGCGCTGGGGCACCACGCCGACGGGCATCTGGGCGCCCGAATGCGGCTACACCCCCGGCATGGAACTGGGCTACGACGCCGCGGGCATCACCCACTTCATGGTCGACGGACCGTCGCTGCGCGGTGACACCTCGCTCGGCAGGCCCGTCCGCGACGCCGACGTGGTCGCCTTCGGCCGCGACCTGGCCGTGAGCTACCGGGTCTGGTCGCCGAAACAGGGCTACCCCGGCCAGAGCGCCTACCGCGACTTCCACCACTACGACCACGCGACCGGCCTCAAGCCCTCCCGCGTCACCGGCAAGACCGTCGACGGACCTGACAAGGCCCCTTACGATCCCGAATTGGCGGCCGAAGCGGTCACCCGCGACGTCGCCGACTTCGTCGAAACCGTCCGCGCCCGGCTGATCGAGGAGTCCGCGCGGATCGGCAGGCCCGCCCTCGTGGTGGCCGCGTTCGACACCGAATTGTTCGGGCACTGGTGGCACGAAGGCCCGCAGTGGCTCGAGCAGGTGCTGCGCGCGCTACCCGAAGCGGGCGTGAACGTGGGCACCCTCGCCGACGCCCGCGAGAACGGCTACGTCGGCGAACCCGTGCAGCTCAACGACTCCTCGTGGGGTTCGGGCAAGGACTGGCGGGTCTGGGCGGGCGACCAGGTTTCCGACCTCGTCGAGCTCAACGCCGACATTGTGCGCCTCGCCCTCGACACTCTCGACAAGGTGCGCCGCGACGGATCCCTGCGCGATCCGGTCGCCGATCAGTTGCTGCGCGAGGCGATTCTCACTGTCTCCAGCGACTGGGCGTTCATGGTGAGCAAGGACTCCGCCGCCGGGTACGCCCGCGATCGCGCCCACGAACACGCGCACGCCGTCCGCGAGCTCGCCGAGGCGATCGGCGCTGGCCAGTTCGCCAAAGCGGCCCGTCTCGCGGCAGGATGGAACGCGGCCGACGGATTCTTCCCTGGTCTGGACGCGCGGCGGTTGCCGACCGCTGTCCCGTCGGCCGCCGCTGAAGGATTCGCATGAAGATTTTGATGGTGTCGTGGGAGTACCCGCCGGTCGTGGTCGGTGGGCTCGGGCGGCATGTGCATCACCTGGCCGTCGAGCTGGCCGCGGCCGGTCACGAGGTCGTCGTGCTGGCACGCAGGCCGACGGGGACCGATTCGGTCACCCACCCCACGCACTCCTACATCGCCGACGGCGTGCTCGTCGTCGCGGTGGCCGAGGACCCGCCGTGCTTCGACTTCGGCGAGGACATGCTCGCCTGGACCCTCGCCATGGGGCACGCGATGGTGCGGGCCGGGGTGGCGCTCGGTAAGCCCGGCGTGGGCGAAGGCTGGACACCTGATGTGGTGCACGCGCACGACTGGCTCGTCGCGCACCCCTCGATCGCGCTGGCCGAGTACTACGACGTGCCGCTCGTCTCGACAATCCACGCCACCGAAGCCGGCCGCCACAGCGGCTGGGTGTCGGGCCGGGTCAACAAGCAGGTCCACTCGGTGGAATGGTGGCTGACCAACGAATCCGATCAGCTCATCACCTGCTCGACCTCCATGCAGGACGAAGTCGACCGCCTCTACGGACCCGAACTGGCCCCGATCACGGTGATCCGCAACGGCATCGACGTCGGCTCATGGACCTTCCGCCCCCGCGCACCGCGCTCGGGCCCGCCGCGCCTGCTCTACGTCGGCCGCCTCGAATACGAGAAAGGCGTGCAGGACGCGATCGCGGCCCTGCCCCGCATCCGCCGCGCGCACCCCGGCACCACCCTCACCGTCGCCGGCGTCGGCACCCAGTTCGAATGGCTGCGTGAACGCGCCCGCAGCCACCGCGTGGCCCGCGCCGTCCACTTCGTCGGCAGCCTCGGCCACGACGAACTCCTCGGCTGGCTGCACGGCGCCGACGCCATCGTCCTACCGAGCCGCTACGAACCCTTCGGCATCGTCGCCCTCGAAGCCGCCGCCGCGGGCGTGCCCCTGATCGCCTCCACCGCAGGCGGTTTGGGCGAAGCGGTCATCGACGGCGTCACCGGCGCCTCCTTCGCCCCCGCCGACATCGACGGCCTCGTCGACGCCACCCGCGCCGTCCTCGACGACCCCGCCACGGCCCAGGACCGCGCCTTCACCGCCCGCGAACGCCTCACCGCCGACTTCGCCTGGGACGTGGTAGCCGCCGAAACCGCCCAGGTCTACACCGTCGCCAAACGCCGAGTCCGCACCTCCCTCGGCCGCCCCGACATCGTGGAACGTCCACTCCCGGAACGGGATCCGAAGTAGTCAGTCCGCAAGGCGCTACCTGGGCTCAGCGCCTGAGCAGGCGTAGGCCCAGGGTCATGGTTGTGCCGAAGATGACGTGGCTGGTCGCTTCCCATTTGGGCGGGGGTCGGCGGGAACAGGTCCTCGAAGAAATGCTGCAGTGGCGGTTCGCTTTTCGCCTTCACCGCAGAAGCGAGCAAGGAAACGACCGTGCCTTGGATCGCCGGGCGCAGCAGCGAGGTTTCGGAGTTTTGCATAGCCGAACGCTACTGCGGAATCTCGACGAATCACGGGAGGTCAGTCAGGGTGGATGACCTCCCGTGCGGTGAATTGCACGGGCTCCGCCTCTCTAAACGTGAGCTGTGTAACACAGCGGACTCTGACGCCGACATCCCTCGGCATCGACGCTGAAACGCGGTGCGCGGCAAGGGGTCAGCGAGTGGGTCGGCTGCGTCAACCTTGCGGGTGAATGTGTGCCGAACCTCGAAGGGTGAACTGCTGCTGTGTCGTCTCCGCTGTTTTCGCAATTGTCCAAAGGCCAGAACATCGCGTTGCCCGAGGATGTGGACCGGGTAGACATCGTGATCGGCTGGCCGGAACCGGCGATCGAGGTCGATGCGTCCGCGCTGCTGCTCGGTGCGGACCGTCGGGTCGGGTCGGACGCGGATTTCGTCTTCTACAACCAGTCCGAATCACCGGACGGGTCGGTCCGATTCCTCGGGACAAGCGCGACCGAGGAGGGGATGCAGGCCAGGATCTCGATCGATCTGACCGCGGTCCCCGGCCACGTCCAGACCGTTGTTCTGGCGGGCAGCGTCACCTCGGGAAACTTCGGTGACCTCGGCAAACTCTCCCTGAATGTCATCGATGCGGCGGGGCAGTCGCTGGCCGAGTACCTGACCGCCGATGCCGAGACGGAATCGGCGTTCGTGTTCGGCGAGGTATACCGCCGCGATGGCGGGTGGAAGGTACGTGCGGTCGGTCAGGGCTGGGAGTCCGGGTTGAGCGGACTGGCAACAGATTTCGGTGTCACCGTCGACGACGCAGAGGCGAGTGCCACCGAAGCTGTTGCGACCGAGCCGGTTCCGTCGGAGAACGTGCAAGTGCCCGAACCTGCCGTGTCGCGAACGCAGGGCGTCCGCACCGCCAAGCGCCCGGTACGCAAGCCGAAACCGATCGAGTTCCGGCAAGCCGAATCGGAGGCGTGGCAACCGGCCCGACTGTTCTCGGTGATCGGCGTCGGGGCGGGCGAAGAACAGGAACGACGCACCACCTCCGCACTGATCTCGACCATGCAGGCGGTGCGGCCGTTCGCCCGCGCGATCTGCGCCAGGATCGGTGCGCCCGCAGGCGCTTTCGAGGGCTACATCGAAGTCCAGTACGAGACAGGCGATTCGAAGGTCATTCCGGACGCGGTGCTCAAGGTGAGCCGTGGCAGTAGGCAGTGGACCGGGCTGCTCGAAGTGAAGACGGGCAACGGCAAGCTCCGAAAAGACCAGCTGGAAAGCTACCTCGATATCGCGCGACGCAAGAAGTACGACGTCGTCGTGAGCCTGTCCAACGATATCCCGGCCGGGCCCGGCGAACTGCCCGTGCAGGTCGACCGCCGCAAGCTGACAAAGGTGGCGCTGCGCCACCTGTCCTGGGCCGAGGTCGCGCACGAGGCACGAATGTTGTTGTCGCACGGTGGAATCGATGACGCGCTGCAGTCCTGGGTGCTGGCGGAGTTCCTGCGCTTCCTCGACCATCCCCGCTCAGGAGCGGCGGAATTCATCGATATGGGCAGACACTGGGTCACCGTTCGCGATGCCGTCACCGCAGGCACCCTGCGCGCGGGCGATCAGAAGGCGTTCGCGGTGGCCGATACGTGGGTGTCGCTGTGCCGGCATCTGGCCTTGCGTCTCACGGCCGAACTGGGCGTGGAGGTCAAGCACGTGCTTGCCCGCAAGTTCAACGCCGACCCGACGGTCCGTGCCGCCGCCATCGCCGAACGATTGGCCACCGACGGTTCGTTCGAAGCTGTGCTCCGAATCCCCGACACCGCAAGCGATCTCACCATCGTTGCCGATATTCGTACCAACAAGGTGCGCTGCCGCACCACCATCGCCGCACCCGACGAGGGCACCCCGGCCCGACGCGTGTCCTGGCTGACCAAACAACTCACCGACGCGCCCGACCGTGTCCAGGTCGAGGCGGTCTTCGCCGAGCGCGGCAACGAAACCTGCGAATTCCTCGACACGGTTCGTTCGAATCCGAAGTCGCTGCTCGACGGCCGTACCAGTGCGCTCGTGTCGTTCACCCTCGAACAGGCCTTCCCGATGGGCAATAAACGCGCAGGCACCGCCGCCAGCTTCATCACCAGCGTCACCACCGCCACCGACACCTTCTACGGCTCGGTGATGCAACCCCTACGCGAGTGGGTACCCGCGGCCCCGAAGCAGACCGACATCACCACACCGGAGGCCGCCGAGTAACCCCGCCAGGGGTCATGCGGGTTACCGAGGGGTCTGCAAGAGCTGGACCACCGTGCCGTCGAAGGCGACCGGGTTGGTGAACCAGATGGCGACGCCGCCGTCCGGCTGGGCGGCGGCCTCGATGGCAGCCTGGTGCAGCGTGATGTGTACCCGCCATTTCCCGTCGGCAGCCAGGTATGGCTCGGCCTGCGAATACGGTGCCAGCTGAATTCGGCTGGTGCCCGGGTCGATCGTCGCGTCCAGCCATTGCAAGACCGGTGTTCCCGCCAACGCGACCGTCTCCTCGTGCGTCAGGTTCGCTCCGAACACCCCCGCGCCTGGATCCAGACGGAAGCTGTGCACCGCCGTCGCGTTGCCCGCTCCGACTACGGCCGCACCTGCCCAGACGACGATCCCCACTGCGGTTCCGATTCCACGGGCGCTCATCATGCCAACTCCTCCACGTCTTCGAGGTTCGAGATCCGATCGATTCGAACCGCTCATTCGATCACGAAATGAGTTGTGCGACAAGCTGTTAGAGAGTCACGACGATGCGCATATCAGGCAGGTTGGAGGCCGCCGCCGTGGTAGCGGGTGGCGGCGTTCCAGAGGAAGAAGCTGTCGATGCCCGCGTCTCGGGTGGCGTCTATCTGGGCTCGGAGTTCGGCGTCGCCGTAGGTGACGCCGAGGCTGAAGTCCTGGAGCCATGGGGCTACTTTCGCGCCGGTGCCAGCGGTAGCTGTCCGGAAGTCCTGTAGCGAGCGGAAGATGATGTCGTAGGGCTGGGCATTGGGGTTGGACACGCCGTATTCGCCTGGGCCCCAATGGGATGGGTAGATCATCGGCGCTACGAAGTCGACGCTGCGCGACATCAAGGGGATGTTCTGGGCGATTTCGTCGGGGCGGGTGGAGGCGATGCCGTAGACCGCGGCGCTCACGTGTGCGCCTGCTTGGTGAATCGGGTAGCGGCTCTGGGCGAGGAACGCCGCGACCGCCTCGGTGGGAGTGTCGGCGAGGCCGGCGAAATTCATGCTGGTCAGGCTGCCGTCGGGGCGGCGGACGTAGTCGAACATGACGCCGTCGAAGCCGAGCTGTGCGGCTTCTACCGCGAGATCGATGTTGTATTGCCGCACTTGTGGATTGGCGAAGTTGGTGAAGGCGATCGGGCCGTAGTGGCTGGAATAGGGCTGGCCGGAAGGGTTTTGGACAACCCAGTCGGGACGACCGTTGTGCCAGGCCCAGTCGGCGAGTGTCGGATCGCGGAACGCGACGATACGGCCGACGACCTGCAGACCCATGTCGTGCAACTGCCCGAGGGCCGCGCGCGCATCGTAAATCGCGGTGGCCGCACCGGATTCACGTGCGAGAGGCACCTGGGAGTCGTAGCCGACGACGCCGTCCTCGTCTTTGATATCGAGCTGCACGGTATCGATGCGACCTTCGCGAGCGAGATCGAGAACGGCTTCACGCAAGCCTTCATGCGACCAAGCATGTGCGGTGACGTGCACGGCCCGCATCCGCGGCAGGTCGACTCCCGCGACGACGACGATGCTGCTCTGATTGCCCGCGGCATCCACCGCGACGACCTCGACGGCGGGCGCCCACGGCACCGAGATCTCGAAGGCCCCGTCCGGGCCGGTGGATACCGCCGTCTGCCCGATCGAGACCGCCACCGCGTCGACGGCGTTGCCCCGCACCACAATCGGCGCACGATACGAACGGGCCGGTTCAGGCGGTGTCACCCGCAGCGTCGGCGGCACGGTGTCCACCGCAGCCACCTCGGCGGATCTACCCAGCGCGAATCCGGCCAACAGCGCCGCTGTCACCACGGCGAGTACGGCACCGGCGGCAATTACCACCCATCGCCGTCGATCGACCGACAAGAGCCGCAAAACCAACGCTCACACCAACTTCCACTACCGTTGTCGGGCCCACTATCCCGCAGTTCCCGCACGGTCGCCGGTTATCGACAAGATCAAGAGAAAACCTTTGCGGGCGCGTTATATTGGCCCGATGGCGGGCTGCTCGAACTCGATGATCCGGCTCGTCCCTGCGCTCTTGCTCGCGGCAACGCTCACCGCCTGCACGGCAACATCCCCACCTGCTCCGCCCCAGCCACCCGCCCCAACGACAACGAAACCGGCGCTGCCGAACCCGGCCGAGATCGCCGCCAACGAACTCGGATTCGTCCCGGTCCTGATGTATCACCAGATCGCAGCTGACCCGGCAGGCGAATACGACCAGACCCCACAGGAATTCCGGGACGAACTGGAACGGCTGTACCGCGAGGGCTACCGGCCGGTGACTGCCGCGCAATACATTTCGGGTGACCTGGATGTACCCGCAGGCACCCACCCGGTCGTCCTCACCTTCGACGATTCCACCCGCAGCCAACTCAGCTTCACCGATTCCGGCGCGGTGGCACCGGACAGCGCTGCGGGCATTCTCGCCGAGTTCGACACCCGCTACCCGGACTTCCGACCGGTGGCCACCTTCTACGTCAACAACGACCCCTTCGGCGGCGACCCGCGCGCACTACCGTGGCTGGTGGCGAACGGTCACGAAATCGGCGCGCACACAGCCGATCACGCGAATCTCGCGAGCCTGGACGCCGACGGCGTGCAACGCGAACTGGTACAGAACATCCGCGCGGTCACCATGGCCGGAATCACCGTGCGCACCATGGCATTACCGCTCGGCGTCTACCCCCGCGACAAAACGCTGGCCTCGGCGGGCAGCTGGGACGGCACGTCCTACCGCTTCGACGCCGTGATGCTGGTGGGCTCCAACCCTGCCCCCAGCCCGTACGGGTCAGTCGATCCCGGTGCCGTGCCACGCATCCGGTCGGGCCGAGGCGCGGTCCCGTTCGATTCGGCCTACTGGCTGGACTGGCTCGCCGCGAATCCCGATCAGCGCTACACCGCCGACGGCGACCCGGCGCGCATCTCATTCACCCGCCAGAACGCGACAGAACTCGACGCGCGCTGGCTGGACCGCGCCAACCCGTACTGACGTCAGGCGTCCGGCGTGAAGGCGAAGATCTCGCCGAGGCGAGTGGCGACGACGACTTCACCTTCGGGCCCGATCGAGGTGCCCGTGGTGGTTCCCGTGGCGGCAGGCAGCGGATCGGAGTCGATGGTGTTGCCGTTGGTGGTGTCGAAGGTGATGAGGTTGAGGCCCGCACCGATCGCGGCGACTGTGTAGCCGATGTCGCCCGCCGTTTGGGCGGGGGTGCCACGGAGCACGAGATCCTTTCGCTCCCAAACGATTTCGGCCTTGTCATCGTTGTCACGCAGAGCGGTCAGGTAACCGTCGTCGCCCGCGGGAATGATCAGATCACCGGCGACGGAAATGCCCCCGCGGGGGGCCCAGGACAGGGGCTGGACCCAGCGGGTGGCACCGTCGGCAGTGTTCATGGCGATCAGGCGCTTGCTGTTGTCGCCGATGTAGACGGTGTCGCCGTCGGCGGAGAGGGCGGGGCTGGTCGCGCTGCCGCCGGTGAGGACCTCGGCGTTCCACTCCTGGGTCACGGCGCCGTCGGCGTAGCGCATCGCGCGCAGCGCGGCGGCGGGCTTGCCCGGCTCCCAGACGGTGACGAAGAAACGGCCGGTCGACGGGTCGACGGCGGTGGTGTTGGCGACGGCGCAGCGTGGCCCGCCGACCTGGCAGTCGTCGAGTCCGTCGCCGGAAGCGGGACGGGTGAGGCCGGGGTACTGCAGGAAATCGGGTTCACCGAGCAACTGCACCGTCGGCACCACCCGACCGCCGGTCTGGCGGCTGAGCACGTCGACCTGACCGGACTGGGTCACCGTCAGCACATTGCCGTCACCGGTGAACTGGATCGCCACCGGGACGCCCGCCACGGGGGTGCGCCAGCGCGGCTGACCGAGGTAGTTGAACGAATTCACCGCGCCGTCGTCACCGACATAGACATTGGTGACCCCGTCGAGCACGGTCGGCGCCTCGATCGTCGAAGGTCCCAGCGGGTTGCAGAAGCGTTTGCGGCCGGTGAGCATCTGGAAGGAGAAGATCGCACAGTTGCCGGTGCTGGTGGTGACGAACATCTGGCCTTCGGCGCCGATCGTCAACGGCTGGGCGATCGGTCCACCCACCGGACGTGACCAGCTCAACGACACCGAGTCCGCACCAGAGACCGGGCTGTTGCTCGCATTGGTGCCGCCGTGATGCGTTGCGGGCCAACCCTTTCCGGCACCGACGGTGATGTCGTCCACATCCGTGCCGCACCCGGCCAGCGCCACCACACCGGCGGCAGCGAGCGAGGCAACGACGCGAGTCCGAGTTCGCACCTGCTGATCTCCCTGTTTAGTCGGGGTATGGCACGGTAAGTGTGCCTTGCGAAAGTACTCTGTGTACCCGATGACCGAATCCTCGGGGCAGGCCCGGCGGATCATGACGGGAGACTAGTTCGTGACGAGCATGTGGGGCGCGCCGTTGAGCGCGCGCTGGCGTGGTTCACGCCGCCGCGATCCGCAGCAGGCCCGATTCCTGACCAAGGATTCGCTGCGCTGGGTGCTCGCCAACCGCGCCTACACCCCCTGGTACCTGGTGCGTTACTACCGTCTGGCCAAGTTCCGCCTGGCCAACCCGCATATCGTGCTGCGCGGAATGGTCTTCCTCGGCCGCAATGTGGAAATTCACGCGACGCCGGAATTCGCGCGCATGGAAATCGGCCGCTGGGTGCACATCGGCGACGGCAACGCCCTGCGCTGCCACGAGGGCTCGCTGCGCATCGGCGACAAGGTGGTGTTCGGCAAGGACAACGTCGTCAACACCTACCTCGACATCGAGATCGGTGAATCCACGCTGGTCGCCGACTGGTGCTATATCTGCGACTTCGACCACCGCATGGACGACATCAACATGCCCATCAAGGACCAGGGCATCGTCAAGAGCCCGGTCCGCATCGGCCCCGACACCTGGATCGCCGCCAAGGTGACCGTGCTGCGCGACACCAGGGTGGGCCGCGGGTGCGTGCTCGGCGCGCACGCGGTGGTGCGTGGGGATGTGCCCGACTACAGCATCGCGGTCGGCGCGCCTGCCAAGGTCGTGAAGAACCGCAAGGTCGCCTGGGATGCGAGCGCCGAGGAGCGCGCGGCCTACATGGCGGCACTGGCCGACATCGAGCGGAAGAAGAACGCCGCGGCCAAGTCCTGACACGGCTGCTCTTTGCGATGGTTTCTGTCGGTGGCGGTCGGTACGGTCAGCGGCGTGGAGAGCTATGCGGCACTGCTGCGCGGGATCATGCCGACCAACCCGAACATGCGCAACGAGAAACTGCGCGGGGTGTTCGAGGGGCTCGGTTTCGAGAAGGTCGCTTCGGTACTCACCAGCGGCAACGTCGTCTTCCGCACCGCCGACGACCCCGCCGACCTGGAAGCCCGCATCCAGCAGGCACTCAACACCGAACTCGGCATCCCCGGCGGCACCATCATCCGCAGCCACCCCGTACTGCGCGCCCTCCTCGACCGCGACCCCTTCGACGGCCTCCCCCACGAACGCGGCTCCTACCTCACCGTCACCTTCTTCAAATCGACGATGCGCGAAGCCGACATCAAGGCCTTCGACGACGACCCCCTCATCCGCGTCATCGGCTACGACCGCAAGGCCCGCGCCTTCCTCACCGTCATCGACAACACCACCGGCAAAACCCCCGACTTCATGGCGAGCCTGGAAAAGACCTACGGCAAGGACATCACCACCCGCACCTGGCTCACGGTGCAGCGGGTCGTGAAGAAGATGGAAACCTAGCCGACGAACCCGAGTCCACGAGCAGCCAATTCCTCCCCGAGAATCCGAATCGACTTGGGCCCGACACCGTGGATGGCCAGTAGTTCCTTGGCAGTCACCTCGGTCAGCTGCGCGTAGCGGGTATAGCCGTGTGCGGCCAACTCACGAGTCGCTACCTTGCCGATCCCGCGCGGGAATTCTGTCTCGATCGCTGCATCCACCACAACCGACCTCCTCCGATTGGTCCTTCGGGCGCTGAGACTAGACCCCGATACCGACAAGCCGGCCGCGACGTCGCAGGCGCACTCGCGGACACCATCTCGATCGACATCCCGACGTGCGAGATGGCATTGTGGACTCTGTTACGGACCGGGCGTCGTAGGGGTGGGATGAAGTCGAAAGCGATGTGGGCTGTTGTCGCGGTAGGGATTTGCGCTCTCCTCGCAGCGCTGGGATGGCTGACGATGGTAGCGCCGGGATGGGTGATCGGCCCGGCGACGATGACGCCTGCCGAGCGAGTAACCGCTGAGACAGCGGTGCGTGGTCAGCTCATCGCTTCCGTTGGAGTGCTCAGCGCACTGGCCAGTGTGCTCAGCGCGCTGGCCGTCATCAAATTCGGGGTCTCCCGTCACTACCTCGAACAGGACAAACAGCGGCTCGACGTTGAAAAACATCTCATCGGCTGGTTCGACTCCGCCGCCGGACGTCTCGCGGCTGAGGAATCGTACGTTCGGGCAGCCGGGGTGCGCACACTGTTCGAGTTCATGCTCGGTTCGCCCCGCGACCACATGTTGGCGCTCGAATCTATTTGCGACATACTGCGGCGATTCGCAGTCGCGCCGACCGATCCCACCCGAACACCCGAACATCCGCTCGAGGTCAGAGCAGCTGTCGCCGCACTGCGCGGCAGACCCGATCGCGACGAAACCCCCCTCGATTTGACCGGAGTGTGGTTGCGCGGCGTCGATCTGCCCGGCGTGCGACTGCGCGGGGTCCGCCTCGGTCGGGACGAACACCGTACCGCCGACATGACCGGTGCCGACCTCACCGATGCCGACCTCACCGGGGCGAAATGGGCGCATGCTCAGCTGGCTGGCGCGATCCTGCGCCGAGCGCGGCTCGTCGGCGCGCAACTGGACAGGGCGGACCTGACCGGCGCCGACCTGACCGAGGCTTCCGGCGCCGGTGTCCACCTGACTGATGCGGTACTGTTCACCGCCGATCTCACCCGCGCAGATCTGACCGGCGCGAATCTTCGTGGAGCTCGACTCTGCGGCGCCGTCATGGACTCGACCGACCTGACCGGTGCCGATCTGATCGGAGCAGATCTCACCGGGACCGACCTGCGTACCGTCATCGGTCTGACCGAAGCGATGGTGCGCGCGGCGGTAGTCGACTCGACTACCGCGCTGCCCCCTGGCATCGGCCACCCAGAGCAGTAGCGCTTCGGTTCGAGCCGACCGTGAATCGGCTAGGGTTGTTCGGCGTCGCCGATCCAGTTGTCACTATAGGGAGTTCCGTGCTCGTCCAGTCAGCAGTCACCCGGATGATCTGTCGACCGGAATATCTGGACGGCGCGATCCTGCGATTAAACCACCGGAAAACCACTGAATTGCTAAGATTGCACCGGAAACCGGAAACCGGAAACCGGAAACCGGAAACCGGAAACCGGAAACCGGAAACCGGAAACCGGAAACTAGATTTTGTGGGCGTGTTCGGTGGGGATTCCACTGATGGATCGCTTGCCGGCCGCCCAGCAGCCATTTGATAACAACCCGGCTTGGGACACGATCCGCACTGCCGAATACACCGTCCTCTTCGTGGCAAGAACATTCACCTCGACATATCGGCTCCTGGAAGCCACAGCCTGGCTCAGAGACGATCTTCGAATACGAGTCGCCTTCACCGTGCACGGCACTTCGGCATTCAGCGCCGGAGTACACGACCTCTTGCGCGCAAAAGGCGCATTTCTAGTACCCTGGAAAAATATCGTCGACGGCACATTTCATTATCACCTCGCTTTGTCGGCGAGTGAAAATATAGATTTTACCGCTATCACAACGCACACCATTCTGTTGCCGCATGGTCTCGGATTCAACAAAATGCTCCCGGTCGGGGATAATTCGGCACTTCGACTGGCCGGGCTCCCGCCGGAGGTGACGTTGCGCGCGGGCCGAGTCACGGTGACCCTTTCGCACCCCGACCAACACGCACAACTCGCCGCGGCAAGCCCACACGCGGCAGCGTGCACCGCGATCGTGGGTGACCCGACCTATGACCGCCTGCTTGCCAGCCTCGGCCTTCGTACCCGCTACCGTGCGGCGTTCGGCACCGGGGATCGAACATTGGTCACCCTCGCTTCCACCTGGGGCACGGAGTCGCTGATCGGCCGCAGGTCCGAGTTGCCCGCACAGCTGCTCGCCGCGCTGCCCGTCGATTCCTATCAGGTGGTCGTGGTGTTGCACCCGAATGTCTGGGCTCGTTACGGCAGGTTGCAGATCGAATTGTGGCTCGCATCCGCCCTCGATGCCGGAATGGTACTGATGCCACCCGAATCCGGTTGGCATGCCGCGCTGATCGCCGCCGACATCGTCGTGTCCGATCAAGGATCGCTCGGGCTGTTCGCCGCGGCCCTGGATCGACCGATGCTGATGGTAGGACCGGCCGCCGAGACTGTCTCCGGCACACCGGTGGCGGCATTGGCCGCAGCGGCACCGACGCTGCACCCCGATCACGACTTACGCCGCCAGCTCGATGCGGCCGTCACCACCCATCGAACGGGCCGCTACCAGCACATCGCCGACCAGGTGTTCGCCGACGTCGGTATCGCGGCGCACAACGTCCAGTCCCTGATCTATCGCGAACTCGGTGTCGCGCTGCCCGCCCACACAACACCGGCGTCACGAATCCCGGTCCCGGAGTGCGATTTCCGTCCGGTCCATTCCTTCGTGGTCCGAGCCGACCGGACCACCGACGCGGCGCTGGGTCTCGTGCGGATCCCCGCGGCGGTATGGCAGTACCGCCACGCGGACCCGCTGCCGGAAACACATGTCGTTGCCGGGGAAGCCGAGCCCGATCCGAAGATCATCGAACGCGCCGCCGCGATCACGCACGATCGCGAGCTGGACCCGGGCCTCGGAAGACACTGGGCTCGTTCGATATTGATCGACTATCCGGGTGCGCGACTCGCGGTGGCGAGGACGCCGCACGGTGCGGTCGCGGCGCTGCGTGGTGGCATGACGGTCACCGCGGTCTCTACTTCGTCACACCCGCACCATGCTGCGTTGATCGCCTCGGCGCTGTACTGCCGCCTGCTCGACGGCTGCCTCGATGATCAGCGCATCACTGTCGGAGCGGGTGCGCACACGATGGACATCTCGTTCACGGTTGATCGGGCAGACGAGCCAACGTCTCGGTGAGCTCTTCGACCCGGTCCGAATCCAATTCACGGTGCAACTGGATCAGCCGGGTCAGTGCCGCGCGCTGAGCCGCGAGATCGCCGACCGCAACGGCGAGACGAACGAGCTGGTCGTGTGCGCGAGCCTCGTAGTAGGTGCTGCCGGAAGCCGACAGCACCTCGACCGCCTCGGCGAGCAAGGTCGGACCGTCCGCCTTTCCCTGATCAATGCTGATTCGGCCGAGCTCGGTCAGGCAGCGGCCGAGCATGCGTGGGTTGTTTTCGGCACGAACCAGCGGCAACGCGGCACGCAGCAGCGCCTCACTCTGATCCCGATCACCGGCTCGGTCAGCAGCCACGCCCGCGAAGAACATCACGAAAGCTGTTCCGCGCTCGTCGTTCTCGCCGGCGAAAAGGGCAAGGGAACGCTGGTACGCCGCTGCGGCCGCACTCGGATCACCGGGTTCGCGGTGGCGCCCGATCAGCTCCCAGACCGAGGCGAGCAGTCGCGCATCGCCCGCGGACTCCGCCAGCGGTAGCGCCAGCACGATCAGCTCGGTCTCGGCGCGCGCGTGATCTTCCCGTTCATTCCAAGCGCGGGAACTGAAGCTGCGCAGACGGGCCTCGGCGCGAATGTTGTTCGCCGCCCTCGCTGAGTCGGCACCGATCTTCGACGACACCGTCCAGTCCACGTAATAGCGCTTGGTCACGTAGAGAGCCGAGAGAGCTTCGGCGAGCTGCCAGGACAGCTCCTGCCAACCGTTGCGGGCGGCAGCACGCTGGACAGCGAGCAAGTTCATCCGCTCATTGTCGAGCCAGCCCAGCGCTTCGAGGTAGGCGCCCGAACCTTTGAATGGTGGGAGAAAGCCCTGCGTCAGCGTCTCCGGGCGGCACCGGTACCGATCGCGGCCGAGAATCGCCAGATCGGCGAAGGCTGCCCGGACCAGCAGGTGCCGGGTGATGCGCAGTAGCGCCTCGGTCCGTTCACGGTCGGAGTCCAGCTTCTCCGACAGGGTAGCCGCATGGCGTCGCAGCAACGGATGCACGGACAGTCGCTCCCCGGTGGAGTCCCTCTCGGCCAAACCCACGGCAATCAACATCGCGATCGCGGCGCCTGTTCGCTCCTTGTCGCACGCCATCAGAACGGCGGCCGACTCCGTGCTGAGATCGTGTCCCGGATAGCAACCGAGGAGACGATACAACCGCGCGGCGTCCGCGGCGGCGACCGCGCGAACCTTGTCATTCGCCGCTATCGCGTCGGTTTGGGCCTTCCCCAGCGCCGCGTACGCTTCCGAGAACACAGCGAACAGATTCGCCGCCTGCCCCGCCAGCACGAAAGGCGCTAGCCCGATCTCGTCAGCGTCGATTCCGGCCACGACCGTTTCGATCCGCAAGGCGGGGCGCTCCAGCAGTCGGTTCGCCACGACCCGCATTGCCACCGGAAGGCCGCCACACAGCCGAACGAGGTCGGCCACCGCCGACGGCTCGGCCTGCGCACGCGCCCCGATCCATTCACTCAGCAGATGGTGACCGACTTCCCCATCCAGCAGCGACAACCGTCGCACCACCGCATTCTCGGCCGCCAATTCGGTCAGGGGACTATTGCTGATCACCAGTACCGCGCTCGATGCGCTGTTGGGGATGAAAGGCATCACCTGGGCGGAATCGGTGACATTCTCGAGCACGATCAATACAGAGCGCTGCGCGGTAACGCTGCGTAGGCGGTTCGAGAGGTGCTGCAAGCGTGGGCGGCCCGGTTCGATGCTGATGCCCAACTCATGCAGGCACATCACGAGTGCATCGGTGACCGACATCTCCTCACCGTCGACCGGACCGAAGTCGACATGCAGGTCGCCATCGGCGAACATCCCTTCGACCCTGACCTTTTCGACACAGCGGCGAACGAATGCCGTCTTTCCGACCCCCGGAAGCCCGGTGCAGACACCGACCCTCGCGGTGGTCTGCCGCGTCCAGAAGTCATCCATCCATTCGAAATCCGGCTGCCGGTTGATGAATACCTCGGGCCCCGCCGGAACCCCACGTGGCACGACCATGCACAACTCCCCACCGCTCGATCCAGCCATCGACACACTACGACTCGTTGCCGAGACTATCGTGGTTCGACCGTGGAGTTGCGGGATCGGTCAGCGCGGTGCCATCAGTTGTGCCGTATGTGCCGTACACAGGAAAACCGTTGCGGTGCGACCGATTCGGGTGATGACCAACGTGAAAGGCCGGGATCCACGTGGTTTGAGCTTCTTACGCAAGGCGTCGGGATCGACATCGACGCCGCGGACGAGGATTTCCAGACTGCCGCAGTCGCGGCGGTTGAGCTCTTGGCGCAGCGTCTTCTCGCGGAGTTCGAAGCGGTCTTCGATACGGAACCCTCGCATACCCACAGGGACCGTATCGCCGGTGAGGTAGGCGATACGCGGGTCCAGTTGCCAGAGGCCGTGTTTCGCGGCGTAGTGGCGGACCAGGCCTGCGCGGACGACGGCTCCGTCGGGGTCGATGATCCAGTCGCCGGGCGGGAGGTCGGGGATGTCGTCGGGGGCGGCGTCGGTGAGAGTTGTTGTGGTGCCTCGGGAGTCGAGGACGGTGGCGCGGCGGGTGACGGCGGGGTCGGTGAGGCCGGGGGACCAGAGGCAGGCTTCGCGGACGGCGCCGTCGAGGGAGACGATTTCGACTTCGCCGTCCCAGGCGAGACGGTCGAAATCCAGGCCGGGGGCGGATTTCACGGCGATGTCGCGGCCCGCGTAGGCGGCGAGCAGATCCGGAAGTGGGGGTTGGAGTTTCGCGGGGTCGTAGGTGCGGCGGCCGTCTGCTCGGCGCGCGGGATCGGCGATGATCACGGTGTCGCGGGTGGTCGGGGTGAGGGCATCGGCCTTGGCCAGCACGATGTTTCGGTGGCCGACTCGCAGGCGGTCGAACGCATCGCGCCCGGCGGTGGGTTCGGCGGCCACGAACGCACCGTTGTCGCTCGCCTGAACAGACTCGATGTCGCCGGTCGCTGACGGGGGAACGGTGGCGAGGTTGTGGGCGGCCATCGCCAAGCGCACGTCGTCCAGATCGCTCCCGATCACGGCCGGACAGACCTCGGCCAACTCAGCGAGCTCAGCACCGATCGAACAGGTCACGTCGTGCACCGCGCGACCGGCCAACCTGGCTGCCCGATGCCGGGCGACCAGCGCCGGTGTGGCCTGCTGCAGCGCGTCGTCGGTGAACAACCACTCCCCCGCCGTGGGTAGCTTCACCACGGCCTTGCGACGCAATCGCACGGTCTCGATCAGCGCGGGCGCCAGTTCACCGTGCGAGCGACGCACCTGCTCGATATCGCGCAGGTGCGTCGCGGAGGTCAGCTCCAGCCGGTCGACCTCGGCGAGCGCGGCACGGCCTGCCGCGCTGCCGAGATAGGCGACGTCGTCGCGGCCGAAGCGATAGCCCACTTACTTCTGCGCCGCGCCCGGCTTCACGCCGGTGATCATCGCGTTGTAGAAGAACTCGCGCGGCACGACCTTGCGCAGCACGTTCTCGTCGAGCCAGCTCAGACCCAGCCACGCGCGGTACTGCGCCAGGCGGTACGGCATGGTCAGCTTCTCGTCGGGGACGGCGGCTTCGAAGGTGCGCACCGGCCAGCCCCACAGGGCGGCGGCGAGTTCCTCGGTGGTGGCCTTCACGTCGACGGCACCGGCCGACTTCGCCATCTTCTCGAGATCGCTCGGGTCGAAGGTGTGCAGGTCGACGACGGCCTCGAGGGCGGCGGCGCGGGAGGACTCGTCCAGCTCGGTCTGCGGGCGACGCCAACCGGACAGGAACGGCAGCTTGGTGATCTCGGTGGTCACCTTCCAGGTGGCCTGGCCGAGGCGGCGGGCGTAGATGTTGCCGATGGTGGTGGGCTCACCGGCGAAGACGAAACGTCCGCCCGGCTTGAGCACGCGCAGGCACTCCTTGAGGGCCAGTTCCACGTCGGGGATGTGGTGCAGCACGGCGTGGCCGCAGACCAGATCGAAGGTGTCGTCGTCGTAGGGGATGGTCTCGGCATCGGCGACGCGACCGTCGACATCAAGGCCGAGGTGCTCGGCGTTGCGCAGCGCGACCTTGACCATGCCGGGCGAGAGGTCGGTGACCGAACCGGACTTGGCCACGCCACCCTGCATCAGGTTGAGCAGGAAGAATCCCGTGCCACAGCCGAGCTCGAGCGCACGCTCGTAGGGCAGCGGAGCCGGACCGACGGCGAGGTCGAACCGGCCGCGGGCATAGGCGATACAGCGCTCGTCATAGGAGATCGACCACTTGTCGTCGTAGGTCTCCGCTTCCCAGTCGTGGTACAGGACCTGGGCGAGTTTGGTGTCTTTGCGCGCTGCTTCGACCTGGGCCTCGGTGGCGTGGGGGTTCGGCGCCGGGTCGTCGGGATGGACCGTCATGCAGGCCAGCCTAATATGTGCGCCCGGGCACGCTACTGCTGGGACAACAGACTGCCCTCGCCGACACGCGGGACCGGTCGCCGGGTTCCTGCGAGGGCGAGCCCGAAACGGACCGAACAGGCGGTTCGCACCGCATCAGCGCCGGGTGGCTGCGAGGTTACCCAGGTTCTCGCAACGCCAGCCCGAGCGAAGTTAACGCGGGTTCCGGCCTGGTTGCTAGCGCCCGGTGAAAGTCGCGGCGTTCGGGCCCTCGGCGGCGAAGGTGCGGGTGCCGGTGCGGGCGTCGTCGGTGTCGAAAAGGGCCGACCATTCGGTGACGGCGGCGGAGTGGCCGTGGGGGCCGGATTCGAAGACGGCCTTGGCGGCGGCGAGGGCGCGGGGTGCGGCGGTGACGAACTGGGCGGCCCAGGCGCGGGCGGCGGTGAGGACGTCGTCGGGGGGCACGACCTCGTCGACCAAGCCGAGCTCGGCAGCTTCCTTCGCATCAACGAAACGACCGGTGTAGACGAGGTCCTTGGCGCGGCTCGCACCGATCAGCAGCGAGAGCCTGCGGATGCCCGAGAGCGGGATCAGGCCTGCTTTGATCTGTGGGAGGCCGAGTTTCACGTTGTCGCCGACGATCCGGTGATCGGCGCCGAGGGCGAGTTCCAGGCCCGCGCCGAGGCAGTAACCGGTGATCGCGGCGACGGTCGGTTGCGGCACCCGGGTGAGGCAGCCGAGCGCGGCCTGCAGATCGGCGGCCATGGCGGCGGCCTGCCCGGCGTCGAGTTCGGCCAGCTCCTTCATCTCGTCGCCCGCGCTGAACACCCGCTCGTCGCCGTAGACGATCAACGCCGAGACGCCGGGGTGCTCGGCCACCGTGGCCGCCGCGGCCGCCACCTCGCGGGCCAGCTGGGCGTCGACGAGGTTCAGCGGCGGACGATCGATGCGCAGCAGCGCGACGCCACGGGTGGTCGGCTCGGCGGGCAGCTCGAGGGTCACGAATTCGGCCATGGGAGCAACCTACCGGCCGCCGAAACCACCCTGTTGCGGCAGCTCGTCGAAATACCGCTCGTTGTCGGGGAAGTCCGACAGCGGACGGCCGCCCTCGCCCGGCGAGTACTTCGGCATGATCGGCTCGATGACCCGTTCGGCGGCCAACACCGCGGACGTGTCGGCGAACCCGCACAGGGCGTCGAGCTGCGACCACGTCGGCGGCATCAGCACGTGCTCGCCGGTGCGCCAGCTCGCCAAGGCGTCCTGTGGCGTCCGCCAGACCACCTGCGCGGCCTCGGAGGTGGCACCGTCGGCGATCTGGCCCTGCGGGAGCACCGCGACGAAGAAGCGGGTGTCGTAGCGGCGGGGTTCGGCCTCGGGGGTGATCCAGTTCGACCACGGGCGAAGCAGATCGGCGCGCAGGACCAGGTTCTCGGCCGTGAGGAAGTCGGCGAGCGAGAGTTCGCGGCGCTCGAGCTTGCCGCGCGCCTCGCGATAGCGCGCGGAGTCGTCGACGACGGAGTCCGCGGTCGGTCCGGCCAGCAGCACGCCGCATTCCTCGAAGGTCTCCCGCACGGCAGCGGCGACGAGCGCCTGCGCGGTCTGTTCGTCGGTGCCGAAACGCTGTGCCCACCAGGCGGGTTCGGGGCCTGTCCAGGCGATATCGGCGGTCCCGTCGGCGGCGTCGACACCGCCGCCGGGAAACACCGTCATCCCGCCCGCGAACGCCATCCCGCTGACCCGGCGCTGCAGGAACACCTCGATACCCGCCGCACCGTCACGCACCAGCATCACGGTCGACGCGTCACGCGCCCGGACCCCGGACTCACTCATACCGTTCCTCTCACCGCCGAACCCACTGCCCGGCGCCCGGCTGTCGTTGGCGAACACAGCCGACCTTTCAGCACCCTAACGCCCGCTTGGTCGACGGTGCGCGGATCCCCCGGCCTGATCGACGCATGCCAGGTCGGTGCCTGCCGCATGCCAGGTCGGTGCCGCCGCATCGCAGTCGGGCCGACTGCACGCCATCCGGTGGAAGGGAGCGGTAGCGAATCGAGGTGACGCGACGCGACGCGTGTACGAGCTCAGCGAGCCACGTCAGTTGCGTCGTCGATGCCCGCCCGAACGCCGCGCCCGGCGCGCGAACCACCGTCCGTCGACCCGGTCCAGCGCGATCGACTGACTGAACGCATTGCTCAGATTCTCGGCGGTGAGCACATCCTCCAGGAGCCCCTGGCCGACGACTTCACCTTCTTTGAGCAGCAGCGCATGGGTGAACCCGGGCGGAATCTCCTCGACGTGGTGGGTCACCAACACCATCGCGGGCGCGTCCGGGTCGGCGGCGAGATCGCCGAGACGCTCGACGAGTTCCTCGCGCCCGCCCAGATCCAGGCCCGCGGCCGGTTCGTCGAGCAGCAGCAGTTCCGGGTCGGTCATCAGGGCGCGCGCGATCAGCACCCGCTTGCGTTCACCTTCGGACAGGGTGCCGTAGGTGCGGTCGGAAAGGTGTTCGGCGCCAAGGGTTTCCAGCATGTCGACGGCGCGTTCGGTGTCGATGTCCTCGTAGCGTTCGCGCCAGCGGCCGAGCACCGCGTAGCCGGCCGAGACCACCAGGTCACTGACCTTCTCGTCCACCGGGATTCGGCTGGCCACCGCCGCCGAGGACAGCCCGATGCGCGGCCGCAATTCGTTGACGTCGACGCGACCGAGCGTCTCCCCCAACAGGTTCGCGGTACCGGAGGTCGGATGGAGTTCGGCTGCGGCCATTCTGAGCAGGGAGGTCTTGCCCGCGCCGTTCGGGCCGAGCACCACCCAGCGTTCGTCGAGCTCTACTTGCCAAGAGACGGGGCCGACCAGGGTTCGGCCCGAGCGGCGGATGGTCACGTCGGAAAAGTCGATGAGCAGATCGGGATCGGGTTGCGACACGCGCTCCATCTTGGCCCACGCGAGCCCTCAGCGCAGCGACCGGCCCGGATGGAATTCGTCGGCCCTGGTCGTCGACGGGTCCCCCGTGTTGCGATGCTCGCTGCGCAACATCCGCGCGGCGACGAAGGAGACGGGCACCGACAGCGCGACCCAGACGATCAGGATCACCACAATCGTCGTAATCATCGCGGAACCTCCCTGTACCTCGATGTGCCAAGCCGTCGGGATACGTATACCCGCGCGCCACGAACGCACACGCCAGAATTCACGGCGAGTCGTGAAATCCGCAACCGAACTGTCGAATTCGACTGCTCGGTCACAACGGGTCAGCCCCGCGCGGGCACCGCGATCACGGTCATCGAACCGGGCGCGACCTCGGTGAAACCGGCATCGCGCACCGCCACCGCGCGACCCGCCGCCACCTCGGCCACCAGCCCCGCCCACTGCTTTTCGTCGGCGTCGCGCACCGCGCACCCGAACCCCCGCTCGGCCCACTCGGCGGCCGCGGCCAGCGGCAACGCGCCGGCCAACAGCATGCTCGCGTGCCCGACCTGCGCGGCCGCTTTGCCGACCGACATCTCCAACGCCGCGTTCACCCACAGCACCGGCAATGTGGCATCCACCGGCCCTGGTTCATCGTGCTCGAGATCGGTACCGCCGATCTGCAGCTTGCGGATGCGCTGGTCGATCTCCCCGACCGGCCCTGGAACGAATGCGCGCGCCTGCGCGCCGTCGACCTCGACGGTCACCCCGTCGACATCCTGCGCCGCCACCCACTGCGCACCACGCGCCCGCCGGGCCACCTTCCTGATCCGCGACCGCTTCCACGCGAGATAGCGCGGCTCCCACTCCCCGTCCGGCCCCGAACGCGGGTCGAGGCACACCGCGACCGCCGCCGCGGCCGCTGCCGCCAGCAGGGCACTGCGGGCGGGCGGACCGGCCTTGGGAATGTGCAGCACCATCTGCATCGCCTGCACCATCGCCGGGTCGTCGGGGTCACCGTTGCCGCCGTAACCCTGCGCCAACTCCGCGTGCCGAGCGGCGAACTCGGCCGCCTCGTCACGGACCTCTGCCGGTACCTCGGCTTCCAACCCACTACCCATGCCACAACACCCGTTCGATCGACACCAGTCCGATCGCCAGCCTAATAGCGTCGTCGAGGTCGCGATTCGACGCTAGCGGCCGAGCAGGGGAACCCGGCGCACGCCACCGTCGCGAGCGTCGGCCGCTTCCACCTCGTCGCGGGTGACGCCGAGGATGAACAGCACCGCGTCCAGGTACGGATGCGACAGCGCCGTGTCGGCCACCTCGCGCAGCGCGGGCTTGGCATTGAATGCCACGCCGAGCCCGGCGGCGTTGAGCATGTCGATGTCGTTGGCGCCGTCGCCGACCGCCACGGTCTGCTCCATCGGCACGCCCGCTTCAGCCGCGAACTTGCGCAGCGCGGTCGCCTTGAACGCCCGGTCGACGATCTCGCCGACGACCCGTCCGGTGAGCTTGCCGTCGATGATCTCGAGGGTGTTGGCCTGCACGAAATCGAGTTCGAGCTCGTGGGCGAGCGGTTCGATCACCTGTCGGAAGCCACCGGAGACCACGCCGCAGCGGAAGCCGAGCCTGCGCAGGGTGCGGATCGTGGTGCGCGCGCCGGGGGTGAGTTCGATCCGGTCGGCGACCTCCTCGATCACCGACTCGTCGAGGCCTTCGAGGGTGGCCACGCGCTGACGCAGCGATTCGGCGAAGTCGAGCTCGCCGCGCATCGCCGCCTCGGTGACCTCGCGGACCTGGTCCTCGACGCCGGCGTGCGCGGCCAGCATCTCGATCACCTCGCCGGTGATCAGGGTGGAGTCGACGTCGAACACGATGAGTCGCTTGGCACGGCGTGCCAGTCCCGCGCGTTCCACGGCGGTGTCGACCTGTTCGGCGACCGCCACCTCGGCGAGCGCGGTACGCAGCAACGCATCGCCCTCGGGGCTCGTATCGGTCGCGGTGACCATCAGTTCCATGCCGACCACCGGGTAGTCGGCGATGCCACGGATCGAGTCGATGTTGGCGCCGAGGGAGGCGAGTTCGCGCGAGATCGCGCTGAACGCCCGTGCGGTGACGGGGGCGCCGAGTACCACGACGGCGTGCGTCGACATCGGCGGCTTGCCGATCTGCGCGTCGACCGACACGTCGACCTGCATGCCGACGGTGTTCATCGCCTCTTCGAGCTCGTCCTGCAACGCCTCGGCGTCGTTGGGGCACGACACCAGCACACCGAGGGTGAGCCTGCCCCTGATCACGACCTGCTCCACATCGAGCAGGCTCACCGCGTGCCGCGACAGCGCCGCCAGCAGCACTGACGTGACGCCGGGTCGGTCAGGTCCGGTGACGGTCACGAGAACTGTGGTGTCAGCCAAGTCGATCTGCTCCGTTCGAATACCCACAAAAAGAGTGTGCACCTGCTGGTCTGTCAGCAGGTGCACACCCTGTCGTTCGGTGGTGTCTTACTTCTTCGCGAGCGCGCCTTCGGACGCATGCGCGTTGTGCTTGCCCGAGCCCCAGCCCACGTGCGCTTCGGCCTTCATGCGCTCGACCATGTGCGGGTAGTGCAGCTCGAACGCCGGACGCTCCGAGCGGATACGCGGCAGCTCGTAGAAGTTGTGGCGCGGCGGCGGGCAGGTGGTGGCCCACTCGAGCGAGTTGCCGTAACCCCAAGGATCGTCGACCGTGACGACCTCGCCGTAGCGGTAGCTCTTGAAGACGTTCCAGATGAACGGCAGCATCGACGAACCAAGGATGAACGCACCGATCGTGGAGATCGTGTTCAGCGTGGTGAAACCGTCGGACGGCAGGTAGTCGGCGTAGCGACGCGGCATGCCCTCGGCGCCCAGCCAGTGCTGGACGAGGAAGGTGGTGTGGAAACCGACGAAGGTGGTCCAGAAGTGCCACTTGCCGAGGCGCTCGTCCATCATGCGGCCGGTGATCTTCGGGAACCAGAAGTAGATACCGGCGAAGGTCGCGAACACGATGGTGCCGAAGAGCACGTAGTGGAAGTGCGCGACGACGAAGTACGAGTCGGTGACGTGGAAGTCCAGCGGCGGCGAGGCCAGGATGACGCCCGACAGACCACCGAAGAGGAACGTGACCAGGAAGCCGATCGACCACAGCATCGGTGTCTCGAAGGTCAACTGCCCCTTCCACATCGTGCCGATCCAGTTGAAGAACTTCACACCGGTCGGAACCGCGATCAGGAAGGTCATGAAGGAGAAGTAGGGCAGCAGCACCGCGCCGGTGGCGTACATGTGGTGCGCCCACACCGCGATCGACAGCGCCGCGATACCCAGCGTCGCGTAGACCAGCGTGGTGTAACCGAAGATCGGCTTACGGCTGAACACCGGGAAGATCTCCGAGACGATGCCGAAGAACGGCAGCGCGATGATGTAGACCTCGGGGTGGCCGAAGAACCAGAACAGGTGCTGGTAGAGCAGGATGCCGCCGGTGGCCGGGTCGTAGATGTGACCACCCAGGTGGCGGTCGTAGGCCAGACCGAACAGCGCCGCGGTGAGCAGCGGGAACGCCAGCAGCACCAGGACCGAGGTGACCGCGATGTTCCAGGTGAAGATCGGCATGCGGAACATGGTCATACCGGGTGCGCGCAGGCAGACCACGGTGGTGAGCATGTTGACGCCACCGAGGATGGTGCCGAGACCGGACACGGCCAGGCCCAGGATCCACAGGTCGGTGCCGACGCCGGGCGAGTGCAGGATGTCGGTCAGCGGCACGTAGGCCGTCCAACCGAAGTCCGCGGCACCGCCGGGGGTCACGAAGCCCGCGGTCGCCATCGAGCCGCCGAACAGGTACAGCCAGTAGCTGAACGCGTTCAGTCGCGGGAAGGCGACGTCGGGCGCGCCGATCTGCAGCGGCAGGATGATGTTGGCGAAGCCGAACACGATCGCCGTCGCGTAGAACAGCAGCATGATCGTGCCGTGCATGGTGAACAGCTGATTGAACTGTTCCGGCGAGAGGAACTGCAGACCCGGACGTGCGAGCTCACCACGCATGAGCAGGGCCATGAGGCCACCGACCATGAAGAAGCTGATCGCCGTCACCAAGTACATGGTGCCGAGCACCTTGGGGTCGGTGGTGGTGACCGCCTTGTAGAGGAACGAACCCTTGGGCCCGGTCCGAGCCGGATACGGTCGAGTCGCTTCCAACTGAGGGACTGGCCTGGGCTCTACCGCAGTCACTGATCCTCCTGAAGATGCCTGTACGTCACTCGCAGGGCCGGCCGCGTCTTCGGGAACGAACAGCAGCAGACATGCGTTGGAGTGAATCGTAAACCGTGCTGCCGCAGCATTCCGCGCGGGTCCTACTCTGTGTCGTATTCGGCGCGCCGTAGTTCGCGTTCCCGATCTTCCTCCGCAGGTCGCGTGGGTGCAATGGTTGTCGGCGATGACTTTTCGACGCTCGGCGCGTCATGATCGATGACGGGATGCCCCCGTGTCACCGTCTCTGTCGCGCCACACCAACAGCGGAGGAGAGTCATGTCATTCACCCCGAAGCCCGGTGATCCCACCTGGGTCGACCTCTACACCACCGATCTCGACCGCGCGATCGCCTTCTACGGCGAACTGTTCGGCTGGACGGCCGAACGCGGCGGCGAGGAATTCGGCGGCTACACCACCTTGCGCAAGGACGGCCGGGCGGTGGCAGGGGCGATGGGCAGGCACGACGATCCCGGCGACCCGTATCCCGACCGCTGGACCGTCTACCTCAGCTCCCCCGACGCCCTCGCGACCACGGCGAAGGCGAGCGCGGCGGGTGGCAATGTGATCGTCGAGCCGATGGCCGTCGGCGATCTCGGCGCGATGGCGGTGCTCGCCGATGTGGGCGGGATCGGCGTCGGCGTCTGGCAGGCCGACACCTTCGCGGGCTTCGAATCGGTGGGTCTGGTCGCCGGCGGCAACTGGTCCGACCACGTCGGCGTCCCGTCCTGGTTCGAGCTGACGACCCGCGCCTACGACGATTCACTGGTCTTCTACCGCGAGGTCTTCGACTGGCGCGACACCCTCACCATCGCCGACACCGACGACTTCCGGTACACGACCATCCACGCGACCCCACCCATGGGCGGCGGCATCCTGGACGTCGGAACCCACCTCGCCGAAGGCGTGCCCGGCTCGTGGACGGTCTATTTCGGCGCCGACGACGTCGACAAGTCCGCCGAACAGGCCGTAGCCCTCGGCGGCACCGTCGCCTTCGACCCGATCGACACCCCGTACGGCCGCCTGGCCGGCTTGATCGACCCGACCGGTGCGCACTTCAGCATCGGCGGCAACACGAAGTAGATCTGCCGCAGGTGGACGGTGCGCGGTCGGACGATCCGGGCCACGGGCCGCTGTGCTCGGCCGACGGGCGCTCGGGGCCGCGAACCCGGGTCGTAGTCGACGCAGTACCCTCGTCCGCATGCCGGTGAGCGCCCGAGTACGCACCCGATTCCGTCGCACGACTGCTGCCGTGGCCCTGCTGTGCACGGCGGCTTTCGCGGCAGGTTGCGCGGACAAGCACGACGACGCGAGCACGATCATCCGCACCACCACCAATATCGCGGGTGCGGGTGTGGTCGGCGCCGATCGCGATACCGCGACCGCGTGCCCGTTGCCGAGCGCGCCCGACGCGGGATCGGGCGCGACCCGCACCGTCACCCACACCGCCGGTGTCACGCAGGTGCCCGCCGACCCGCAGCGCATCGTCGTGCTCACCACCTCCGCGCTCGACGCGGCCTGCGCGCTGGGCCTGTGGGAACGGGTCGCGGGCGCGGTCACGTTCGACGGCGATCGCACGCAGCCGATGTACCTGGGCTACGGCGTGGTGAAGGTGCCCAGCGTCGGCCCGATCGGTCAGCCCGATCCCGCGCGCATCGCCGAACTGAAGCCCGACCTCATCCTCGGCGACATCGCCCCTGCCGCAGGCGGTTACGACGCACTGAGCAAGATCGCCCCCACCGTGCTGATCGGCGCGGGCGGCAGCTGGCAGTCCGATTTCGCCGCGTATTCCGCGGGCATGAACCGCAACGCCGCCGCCGAAACCGCCATGCAGTCCTATCTCACCGAAGCCCACGACCTCGGCCCCGCCCTGAACGCGGGCCAATCCCAGGCCTCGGTCCTGCGCTTCACCCCCGACACCATCCAGGTCCAGGGCACCGAAACCTTTGCCGCCCAGGTCCTTTCCGACGTCGGCGTCCAGCGCCCCACCGCCCAACGCGGTACCTCCTACGACATCACCGAGTCCGACCTCGCCACCAAAGCCGAAGGCGACGTCATCTACGTGATGTTCGCGGGCCCCGAAGGCGAGACCCAGGGCAAAGAAGTCCTCCGCTCGGACCAGTTCGAAGAACTCGGCGCCGCCACCGACAAACGCGTCTTCGCCGTCGACGACAAGATCTGGCACACAACAGGTCTCACCGCCGCCCGCGCCATCCTCACCGACCTCCGCAACAGCCTCAACGGCTACGTCACCGACTGACCCACCCGCTATCCTCAGCACCGCGACGGTGATCGCACCATCGCTGGGGAGGGTCGATGAACACATCTTTGCCACGCCTGCCGGACTATTCGGCGGCGATCGTCGCTGCCGCGATCCTGGGGACGACAGTTCTCGTCGGTGGGGTGGGTCTCGGTAGCTACAGCCTGTTCTTCGCCGCGCATAATCCGTTCGAACCGAATATTTCTTCCTACGACCCCATCGCGGAACAACTCGGAGTCTTCGCAAACGCCTTCGGCGTGGTGGTTCTACTTGTCCTGGCCGTCGCCATGCGATGGTCGGTGAGTCTGCGTGCGATGGGCGCGGGGAACCCGCCCGTCGTCATCATGGCCGCAGTTGTCACCGTCGAGATTCTCATCTCCGCGGACCGCGAAATCCCCTCCACTGTCGACCGGATATTCGGCTACTACGTGGCGTATCCCCAACTCCCGACAGCGGTTGTCGCGTGGTATCTCATCGTCCTCGGGTCTGTTCTCGTCCTCGCTGTCAGCTTCGCACCACCTAGCCACCGCGTGCTGCCGATCCGCGCCGGCGCGACCTCGGCCGCGGTCGGCATGCTCGTCTGCGCGGCAGCGACCGGTTTCGCGTTGCGTGCCGGTGATGACACTCGTTTCATCGACCACAGCACGGCCATACGAACTCCTACCGCATCGACCCCGGATCGCTTGGGGGTCGAGCGATTCCGCGTCGACCTGATCGACAGTCGCTGGGTAGTCGTCGGCGGCAACGGATTTATCGTCGGATCGCGAGAAGGCCTCACCGCGTACGACGGGGCCACCGGAACGCCGCGCTGGCACTACCTCCGCCCGAAAGCCGCCGATCACGGTGTCCGACACAACCCCGACTACATGCAGTCGATTCCATCCGAGAATGTCGTGGTCACCTATTGGAACAACCTGGGCTGGATGGCATTCGACGCGTCAACCGGCGAAACACTGTGGACTGACTCCGAATTCGCTCGCGACGCCGGGCAGCAAGACCGATTCCGGACCACGAATGATCCGCTGCCATCGCTGCTGATCAGGGAAACGGGGCACACCTTCGTCCGATATGAGGCCCGCACCGGACGGCGAATGTGGTCACCGTCGGACGAAACCTCCTGCCGAGACGCGGCTCCCCGGATCGCGGTCACCGTACGCGCGATCTATCAGGTGTCGATGTGCGGCGGTTCCCTGGCAGAAGAGTCCCGAGTCATCGCCTTCGACCCGGCGACCGGCGAGACGATCAGCCGACGCGACATACCGCACCCCGCCAACAGGCCGGCGGTTCTGTCCGTCGTCGACGAGATCGTCTCGATCGACTGGACCAGCGCCCCCTTCGACCACCTGCACTTCGCCTCCCCTGAGGCGCTGCCCACTGCCCCGATCTCCGGACCCTTCACGGTGATCGCCGCAGACCCGCCGACCGGCACCATCGTCGGAAAACCTGACACGGGGCCCGTCACACTGACAGACGCCAAGGACCCGAGCCGATCACACCTCGTCAACCTCTCCCCACGTGAGATCACCGCCTCCGAAGTTCTCCTGACCGCCGACGCGTTGATCAGCGTCCAAGCCGACAAGTTACAAACCTGGCAACGCACCGATCTCGTGGACAACACCCCTGATCGAGCACTCGAATCGTGCTCGCCACACAGGGTCACGGCCGCACCCGGCGCCACCCTCATCTTCTGCGAGGGACCCCGATCCACTCCCCGAATCATCGGATTCGCACCGTGATCCGGGGCTACTCCGCGGAAGCCGGATCCCAATCCAGTGGACTTGACAGATTTCGGTATATCGGGAGGCAACCGGGTTCGCCGTGGTGACCCGACTCCGAGCAACGTGCCCACGATCCAGAGCGACCTACCGTGCAGATCTGATCATGCGATACCCGCCCGGCCGACGCCGCACTGGTGAACGATTGCAGTACCTCTGGGGGAACGTCCGAGGCAACCCACCGCCCGACTTCTAGTGAGCGAGTTCGACCATGCATGTGCACCGCGACCACGCCGACATCCACTTCACCGATACCGGTGTGGGCCGACCGGTTGTGCTGTCTCACGGGTTTCTGATGGACGGAACCATGTTCGATCGCACTCGAGATGCGTTCGTGGAGAACGATTTTCGTGTCATCGCCGTTGATGCTCGCGGTTTCGGTGGCACCGAAACCGATCCCACCAAGTCCTTCACCTACTGGGATCTCGCCGACGACATCGCCGCTGTCCTCGACCACCTCGCCATCCCCGGTCCGGTCACCCTCGGAGGGATGAGCCAGGGCGGCTACACCTCGCTCCGCTTCGCCTTGCGCTATCCGGAGCGCACCAAAGCCTTGATCCTGGCTTCGACCGCGGCACGCGCGAACACTGCCGATGAAACCGCGCAGTACCAGGCGATGGCCGCCGCATGGACCGATCCAGGCGCCCTCCTCGAACCGCAGGCCCGCGCGCTCGCCCCACTCCTCATCGGCGGTCTGCCCGAAGACCAGGAGCCCTGGATCACCCGCTGGCTGAGCGACCCCCACCGCACCCGCACCACCGCATCTTGGGAAACGCTCGCCACCCGCGACGAGATCACTCACCGGCTACACGAAATACAGTGCCCCGCACTGGTATTGCGCGGTCATGCCGACCAAGCGGGTGGTACCGCCGATGACGCCTCAGCCCTGGCCGAGCGCCTATCCGGCGCAGCGGGTGTCTCCGCGGTGATCGCCGGTCCGACCGCAGGCCACGGCGTGTGGTGGACCCACCCCGAGCCCGTCGCCCACTGCGCTCTGTCATTCCTCCACGGCCTGAACGTCTCCGCGCAATCGAGGGCATCGGCATGAGGACGGCTGTCGACTCACCGGAGCCGAGCAGCTCAACGTGATCGTCGGGCCAGCCGCTCGCTGATCACCCACGTCCCACCGACCACGATCAGGGCGAACAGTGCCAGCCCACCGCCGAGTTCGGCGACGATCCACAACCGGCCGCCGAGAGACAGGTTGCCGTTGAGGGAGATGTTGAGTGAGCCGACCGCGAAGGCGATGACGGCGGCGAATACCGATACCAGTTCGACTGCCCGCACCACAGAACCTCGGACAGATTCGGCGAGGCGACCGATTTCCGCCTCGGTGCGTTCGCCGCGGTCTCGGTCGGCCCGCGCCTGCCCGTCCTGGACTCGGGCAGCCTCGATCGCGTCTCGCCGGGCGATGTATTGCCCTTGCAGCAGTTCATGACTCACCCGCCAACCGTTGGCGGGAAGCAGGCGAAGGGCTTCGTCGATGTCGATCGCCGCCGCGTCGTACTCGCCGCACCACCATCGCCCGGTCGCCAACCGGTAGGTCAGGATGTGACTGCCGGGATAGGCCGCGACGGCCTCGGCCGCGCGGTCGCGCAGCAATTCACCTCTGCCAGGGAAGTCGGCGCTGACCGCGAGCCCGTTCAAGACGACGTCGGTCGCGGCGAAGGTGCGGTGCGGTGCGCTCCACACCTGCTCGAACAGTTCGCACGCGAATCGGGCATTGGTGCGGTGGCTACCGAATGCCGCGAACGCCCGTAAGGCGTTGAACAGCACCGACTCCCGGTGCGGCCCGGTGGATACGGCCAGCAGCGACGAGTCGAGGAACTGCGCGAGTTCGTCGAAGAGGAAGTCTGCCCGCAACTTGCCCGCGTGGTACAGCGTCGCGAAATAGGCCTTGTTGCAGCTGCTGTCGTCGGCGGCGACGATGTCGGCGGTCGCATCGGAGATCTCGTCGGCCGACTCCACCGAATCGCGGGTGATGAACGCATAGCCCAGCGCCCATTTCTCGCGGATCGGCTCGTGCACCGCCGCCGCGATGTGATCGCCCATCCAGCCTGCGCAGTGCACGGCGGTGTAGAGGGTCGGTTCGGCGCGGAACCGATGGTTCCAGTAGCGGTCGGCACAGATCAGGCGCGGATCGCGGTCGAAGTCCGCGGAGTCGACGTCGAACTGCGGTTCCACCTGCTGGGCGAGATACTGCAGGGCGATCTGTTCGCATTCGCGTTCCAGCGCCCGCGAATTCGCCGCGACCAGCGCATCCAACGTCGATTCGATCAGTGCGTGATCCATGAACGTCCCCTCACCTGCCGTCTCACCGGATGATCAATGTCACTGATTACCACAGGGTTCCACGCAACGTCGACATGGCAGAGTGGTCGATCGTGGAGATCGCGGTGCTGACGGCGGTACACGCCGGGTACGCCCGCTACCTGCCCGATGCGTGGAAATCGCTGTGCGCCCAGACCCACACCGACTGGACCTGGTGCGTACAGGTCGACGGCGCGCGCTCCCCCGAGGTGGTCGCATCCCTGATCAAGTGTGGCGCCACCGATGATCCCCGACTTCGGTTGGCGTTCAACGGAACACGTGAGGGACCGGCGATCACCCGCAACGTCGCCCTCGGTCGGATCACCGCCGCGCTGGTCCAGAATCTCGACGCCGACGACGAACTCGAACCGACCTGCCTGGCCGAGCTCAGCGCGGCCCTCGATGCCGAACCCACCGCAGGATTCGCAGTGGGCCCGGCCCGCGACCTGCTCGCCTCGGGCGAGTTGAGGACGTTCCCTTGGGATTTCCGCACGGGCTTGCTTGCCCGGGGCGCGCTGCTCGACACCTGGGATACCACGGCCGACACCTACCGTCTGCCGGTCCACCCGGCCGGAGTGATGTGGCGGCGAGACCTGCTGCTCGCTGCGGGCGGTTGGGCGGCGCTTCGCGGCATGGAGGACACCGCACTACTGATGTCGGCCTCGGCGTTGGCACCGGGCGTCGTCATCGAGACTCCCACCCTGCGCTACCGCAAGCATCACCAGCAGCACTCGGCCAGAACGTCAATCTTCGAGGGGGGGGGGGAGCAAATTTCGCTTGTTCGTGCCCGGGCGGCCAGTTTGCTGCTCGGGTCGGCGTGGTCAGCGCCCTCAGCCTGCTGAGCGCGCCCCGGCGGCTGCCAAACCCAAGTGCACGATGTCGGCAAATGCCATGAGATCCCTGATCAGCGTGTCGATTTCACCCGAAGTACCGGCGTCGGTGTGATGTAGCCAGTCGGCGACGGTGTCGAACAGACCGCCGATGGTGGATACCGCCAGCGCGTGCAGGTCGATATCGATCCCACCCTCGGGCACGAATCCGTTTTCGCGCCACAGGGTTTCGAGGAACTGGGCGGCCCAGCGACGGTTGGTGCGGCGCTGCTTTTCCACGTTGGCCGAAATGCCGCTGGCCTCACCGAAAGTCACCTTCGCCACGCGTGGGTCGTCGACGAGTGAGTGGGCGAAGGCGGAGATGACGACCGAGACCAGTTCGTCGCGCTCGCCCGAGGATTCGAGCAGTGCGGCGGCGACCGCCTGCTGCGAGCGGTCGCTGAGCTGTTGCAGAAGGGCTAGATAGCAGGCCTCTTTGCTGTCGAACAGTTCATAGAAGGCCTTGTTGCCGACGAAAGCGGTCTGGCAGATCTGTTCGATCGCGGTGTTGACGTACCCGTCTTCGGCGATCAGTTCGAACGCGGCCGCCAGGATCTGATCGCGCCTGCGGGCTTTGCGCTGCTCGGCGTCCAAACCCTGGATCCGGCGACCGCCTGCGGATCGGGGCTGCGCGCTCTTGGAGATCGACGTCACGCAGCTCAGCATACCGATCATCCAATTGTAACAAGGAACCTTGTTTCTAATAAGACGTCGTGCTGTAATCAGCATCACCTACTGAAGGAGTTGCCATGCAGCGCCGCACGGCCACCACCACCCTCCCCCCGACGTTGGAGCGCGGCCGCCGTGCCGCTGCTCGCCGTCGCGGCACTCGCCGCACCAGCCGCCGCCGAGGAGCTCCCCGAACTGCCGAGCGAGTCGCAGGTGTATCCGGCGGTGGTGCCGATCCCCACCCCGGACAACGACCCCTGGTACGCCGATCCAGCCGATTTCGGCGCCTATGCCAACGGCGACGTGATCCTTTGCGCGCCGGGATCCAGAAGGAGATCAGCCTGCTCGGCCAGTTCCTGGCGGCGGGCGCGGCGGTGGCCGAGCAGCGGCGTTCCTATGCGCCGGAGCTGGATATTCGGGGCAGCGCGCAGGGCGGTATTCCCGGCGACAAGGTCGCGATCGCGCCGTTCGCGGTGTCGGGTCAGCAGCCGCAGGCCAACTTCACCGGCTGGCTCGCGATCCTCGGGCTCGCCCGCGAATACCCCGAGTTCGATCAGGCTCTGCAGCAGTACCTCACACCCGAGGGTCGCGAGGTGGCGGCGGAGATGAACGGCCGCTGCCTTTACACCACGTTCGTCTCGACGCTGCTGCGTCCGGTGGCCGACTACCTCACCGATCCACAAGCGGCACTGAGCCATCCAGCCGTGCGGGCCGCGTTGACGGAGGCGAGCTTCGGCAGACCGGAGAACACCCCGGACATCCCCTTGCTGATGTGGCACTCCACCACCGATCAGTTGCTGCCCGCCGAACTGGCGATCGACGACATCGCGCGCACCTATTGCGCGCGCGACGTGAACATGCGGATGTTCAAAGTCCCTGCGACCGAACGCATCAGCGCCGAGATCGTTCCCGAGCTGGGCACTGTCGCCTGGCTGCTCGCCGTCACCGCCGGTGCCGATGCCGGGCCGCGGGTATGTTGAGGGCGTTGCGTCGCGGGGCGCTGATCGTCGTCGCGTTGTTCGCCGTCACGGCCGCGCCCGCTGTCGCGCAGGTGCTGCCCAGCGAGCCGCAGGTGTACGACCTTCTGCCACTGCAGGATCCGCGCGATGACCCGTGGTATTCGGCACCGGACAATCTCGCGGAGCTGGCCAACGGCCAGATCGTGCGCACCAGGGACGTCCAGTCCTACGCCCTCGGCATACCGATCCCCGTTGCCGCACGTCAGATCCTCTACCGCAGCAGCGACTCTCGCGGCAATCCCCTGGTCACCGCGACGACCGTGCTCACGCCTGGCATCCCGTGGGTGGGTAGTCCCCGTCCGCTGGTTTCGTTCCAGGAGGCGATCGATTCCCTTGCCCCCGTCTGCAATCCGTCCTACACGCTGCGGGCGGGCACGTTCAAGGAGATCGCGATCATCCAGTACTTCCTCGAGCAGGGTATGGCGGTGACCATCCCCGATTTCGACGGCCAGCACAATTTCTGGCTGACCCCGGCCGAGGGGCACATGGTGCTCGACGGAATCCGGGCCGCGAAGTCGGATCCCACATTGGGACTGGCTGATTCGGGCGTCGGCCTCTACGGATATTCCGGCGGCGGTAGCGCGAGCACCTGGGCGGCGGAACTGCACGCCACCTACGCGCCCGAGTTGCCGATCCTCGGCGTCGCGGCGGGTGGGGTGCCGTCGGAGAAGCGGGCGATCGTCGAGGTCGGGGCCAGGCGAGAGCTCAACCTCACCAGTTGGGGTGTGTGGACCGTGCTGCTCGCGCTGTCGCGGGAGTTCCCCGATGTGGTGAACCTGAGCGAGCTCGTCACCGACGAGGGCCTCGACATTCTGCGCGACCTGGAAAATCGCTGCGTCTACACGATCGGCGCCACCGGCACCTTGAAGCAGATCGTCAACTATCTGAAAGATCCTGCCGCACTGCAGGACCCGCGCCTACTCGCCCTGCTCGAGGAAACCACACCCGGACGCGACGACATCCCGCCGCGCATGCCGCTGCTGATGTGGCATTCCACGACCGACGAGATCCTCCCCTACGAAACCACCGCCGGACCGCTGATCGACCGGTACTGCCGCACCGGCGCCGACCTGCGTTTCCTGCCGATCCCGCTGTCGGAGCACTTCATCGCCGCCGTCACCGGCATCCCCGCCGCGATGGGCTGGCTGAGCCTGCAACTACGCGGCGGCCCCACTCTCCCCCGTACCTGCTGACCAGGAGGACTCATGAACATCTCCACCCTCGCGCACACCGCGCGGACCTCGCTGCGCCAGATCCGCGTCATGCAGCGGGCCGGGATCATCGACCTGCGCAATCCACCCCAGGTCGTGCGTACCGCCGCCACGATGCGCGCCTATGGCCCCATCGCGGGCGGCATCCGCACGTCCGCGCGACGAACCCCCGACCGGATCGCCCTCGTCGACGGTGAGCGGCGAATCTCCTACCGCGAACTCGATGCCCGCACCGACGCGATCGCCGCCCGCTGGCACGCCGCCGGATTCGATGCCGACGACACCATCGGTGTGCTCTGCCCTGATGGTGCGCTGCTGGTCGAAACCATGGCCGCCGCAGCGAAACTCGGCGCCCGGCTGGTGCTGCTCAATACCGGCTTCGGGGCGGCACAGTTGCGTGACGTGCTGGCCAGGGAAGAGGTTCGTGCCCTGGTTCTCGACCCGAGTCTGTCCGCGCTGGCCGAGGATCTGCCCGACGATATCGCGCTGCTGGAAGCGGACGCCTCGCCCGGTGGCAAGCCCCTCCCCGCGCCGACTGAACAAGCGGGGTTCGTGCTGCTCACCGGCGGCACGACCGGCACTCCGAAGGGTGCGCCGCGTCGCGTCGAATCACCCTTGGCCGCAGCGCAATTCGTTGACCGGGTGCCGTTGCGCCGAGGCCAGACCGTGCTGCTGTGCGCGCCGCTGTTCCACGGCACCGCGCTGTCGCAGTTCATCCTGTCACTGAATCTGGGGTCGACGATCGTGCTGCACGGCAGGTTCGACGCCGCCCGTGCGCTGGCCCAGATCGCCGAGCATCGCGCCGACATGGTGGTGCTGGTCCCGACGATGCTGCGCCGGATTCTCGATCTCGGCCCGGATGCGTTGTCCGCCAACGACACCACCTCGCTGCGGATCGTCTTCACCGCGGGTGCCGCACTGCCGTCGTCGCTGGGTACGCGGGCCATCGAGGCCTTCGGCCCGGTGATCTACAACTTCTACGGCTGCACCGAAACCGGCACCGCCACCATCGCCACCCCGCAGGACTGGATCGCCGCCCCCGGAACCGTCGGCAAGGCGCCGGTCGGTATCACCGTCGCGCTCTACGACGGCGACACTCTCGTCACCGAACCCGGCAAGGTGGGCACCGTCCACGTCGGCAACTCCATCGCCATCGCCGGCTACTCGGGCGGCGGCGGCAAACAGATTCGCGGCGGCCTGATGAGCACCGGCGATCTCGGCCATTTCGACACCGGGGGAAGGCTTTTCATCGACGGCCGCGATGACGACATGATCGTCTCCGGCGGCGAGAACGTCTTCCCCGGCGAAATCGAAGACCTGCTCTACAAGCACCCTTCGATCACCGAAGCGGCCGTAATCGGTGTCCCCGACGAAGAATTCGGCCAGCGACTCGCCGCGTTCGTCGTCGCGGCAGCCGACCTCGACGCCGACACCGTCCGCGCCTACGTGAAAACCCACCTCGCCCGCTTCAAAGCCCCCCGCGACGTGTTGTTCGTCGACGACCTCCCCCGCACCCCGACCGGCAAGATCGACCGCCGCGGCCTGGCCGCACTGCGCTGACGCTCGACGGTGGCGGCGAGGGGTCGCCACCGTCAGGCGTGGGCGGTTTTCCCACCGTCGATCACCAACTGGGCGCCCGTCAGATACGGGTGCTCGGGTGAGGCAAGGGTCAAGGCGAACGCCGCGATCTCCTCCGGAGTCGCCAACCGCCCCAGACCCGGCACATTGCTCGACGCCCACTGTTTCATCGCGACCCGGTACGCGTCGTCGGGGAGGCCGCCGATGGGGCTGAGGCCGCGCACGAGTTCGGTGTCTGTGGTGCCGGGGACCAGCGCGTTCACCCGGATACCGTCGGCCGCGTAGTCCAGTGCCGCGCCCTGTACCAGGCCGACCAGTGCCCGCTTGCTCGCGGTGTAGGCGCCCCGATTGGCGTCGGTGGCCAGCGCATTGCTCGACGAGGTGACGACGATGACCCCGCCGCCCCGGCGAAGCAGGTGTGGCACTTGGTATTTCATGGCGAGGAAGACGCCGCGCAGGTTGGTGTCGAGCACCCGGTCGAATTCCTCGGCGGTGTATTCGTGCAGTTTGCGCTGCACGCTGATCCCGGCGTTGTCGAAGGCGATGTCGAGGCCGCCGTGGGTATCGGCGGCGGTGTCGACGAAAGCCCGCACCTGCTGCTCGTCGCGCACATCGGCCGCGATGAACGTGGCCTCGCCCCCAGCGCTTCTGATCTGCGCTTCCACCGCGCGGCCGCGATCCACCCGGCGACCACAGAACGCGACGCGCGCGCCTTCCGCGGCGAACAACCGCGCGGCGGCGGCGCCGATGCCGGAGGTGGCGCCGGTGATCTGCACGCACTTGCCTGCGAATCGTTCGGTCCGGCCCGGCAGTAGGGGTGGGTTGGCGCCGGACCCGAGGGCGACACCGCCCGCCAGACCGGTGGCGGCGCCGACGGCAAGCCCGCCCGCCATCATCCCGAGCATCCCGCGTCGGCTGGTGGATCGTGCTGGGCCCGAACCGGATTCGATGTTGTCGTCGTTTGTCATGGGTCCAGCCTCCACGCCGGGCGCTGCGCTGACTTCCGCCTCGAGTCCGACCCGCACGGCCGCAAGCAGGAGCGCGCCTCCTCCCCAGGGAGGAAGAACAACCGCCCGGAATCGGGGCATGATGGAGCGGTGTCGGAATCACTGCTCGGTGCGCGGATGGTGCCCGTTCGGGTGACGCTGCTGGTAGGTCTTGCCGTCGGCTATCTGCTGCTGCTCGCCGATGACCCGAGCGCCACGGACTGGTTGATCGGCCTCGCCGCGGTGAGCGTCACCGCGCTCGGAGTGCGAGCGCCGCTGGTCACTTCGCTGGCCACGTCGGGGTTGCTCGCGCTCGGGTTCGTGATCGGCGACAGCGGGCCCGCGGTCGCCAAGATCGCTGCCGCGTTCGCGCTGGCCGAGTTGACCGCCCGCCGTGGCGGCAGGCTCGCCGTGCCCGCCGCGGCACTGCTCGCCGCGGTCTATCTGCTGCATTCGACCGGCGGCACCGCGGTCATGCTGTACCGCGCGGTGACGATGGCGCTGGTCCCGGTGCTGATCGGCATCCTGCTCGGCACGGCATGGACCGCGCAGCGCAGTGCGGCGCGCACCGCTGCCGACCTGGCCGCACACCGCGAGCAGCAGATCGCCGCGGCCAGGATCGCCGAGCGTACCGCCATCGCCCGCGAGCTGCACGACCTTGTCGCCCACCATGTTTCGTCGACAGTATTGCGGGTGGGCGCGGCCAGGCACGCCTTCACCGATGCACCGACTGCCCTGTTGCAGGTGCTCGACGATGTCGATGCCACCAGCAGGGAGGCGCTCACCGATCTGCGCAAACTTGTCACCGTGCTGCGCGATCCCACGCACGAACCCTTCGTCGCGCCTTCGGTTCTGGCGCAGGCTCTGGGCGAGGTCGTCGACCGCGCCCGACGCACCGGGCTCGACGTCACCGCCCAGGTGGACGACGCGGTGGCCGTCGTCGATCCGGTCTCGGCGCTGACGCTGCTGCGCCTGACCCAGGAAGGACTGGCCAATGTCACAGGCCACGCCGGCCCACTGGCCAAGGCAGACCTGCGCGTAATCGTCGGCGACACAGTCTCGTTCGAAGTCCGCGATCGCGGCGGCGCCGCATCGACCGGCTCCGGCACCGGGCTGGGCCTGGTCGGTCTCCGGGAACGGCTCACTCTGCTCGGCGGAACACTGGAAGCCGGTCCGCATGCCGACGGCTGGCGACTCGCGGCGCGCTGGCCACTGGGAGCAGTCGCATGACCGTGCGCGTTCTGATCGTCGACGACCAGCAGCTGGTGCGCGCGGGTGTGCGCATGCTGTGCGAGACCGCGCCCGATCTCGACGTGGTCGGCGAGGCGACCGGCGGCGCCGACGCGGTGCGTCTGGCCGCGCGCACCAGCCCGGATGTCGTCCTGATGGACCTGCGGATGCCCGGCACCGACGGCATCGCGGCCACCCGGCAGATCCTCGCCATGCGCCCCGTCACCCGAATTCTCGCCCTGACCACGTTCGACGACGACGAGCACCTCTACCCGGCCCTGCACGCGGGCATGTGCGGATTCCTCGTCAAGGATGCCCACCCCACCCAACTGCTCGACGCCATCCGCCGCGCCGCCGACGGTGACCCGGTGTTCTCCCCCGACGTGCTGCGTCGCGTCGTCGGGGCGGCCCTCGACCACCGCGCTCCACCGGCCGTCCCGGACGGTCCCGAACCGACTCCGCGCGAACGCGAAGTCCTGCGGCTGCTCGCCGACGGGCTGTCCAACGCCGAGATCGGCGCGCACCTCAACATGGGCATCACCACCGTGAAAACCCATGTCGCGAATCTGATGACCAAGACCGGCGCCGATAACCGCGTGCGGCTGGCCGTGCACGGCCTCCGCACCCTCCGGCACTGAGAAAACCGCTGGTAGCTGCCCGATTGCTACGATGGTGAGCAGCTCTTCCCGCCCAGCGCTCGAGGAGGAAAACGTGGCTCAGCAGTCCGACGATCAGGTCCCGCCCGCGCCCGACAACGCCGCCGATCTCGATCTGCCGTGGGCGCCCCGCGATCACAAGTGGAGCGGGCCCAAAGCCGAGCACGACGCCCTGAAATGGGCCGATGGCGACGCAACCAAGATGGCGAGCATCTACCTGTATCGCAAGCCCGGCGGCAATCCGGCCACCGAGGCCGACTACAAGTTCCCGGTCGCCGACATCATCGACGGCAAACCGACCCGGGTCTTCCACGCGGTCACCAACGCCGCATCGCGCCTAGGCGAGGCACACATCTCCGAGGCCGACCGCGCCACGGTGAAGCATCGGATCGCCGAGCTCTACCGGGACGCGGCGCAGGCCTTCGACGACCCGTCGCTGCGGGCGCCCTGGGATCGCTGATCAGCGCAGCCCGCGGAAGAACGCGCGAACGTCGTCGACCAGTAGCTCCGGCACCTCCATCGCCGCGAAGTGGCCACCACGGTCGAACTCCGACCAGTGCACGACGTCGGTGGCCGGGTCGGCGTAGCGGCGGATCGCGATGTCCTCGGCGAAGACCGCGACGCCGACGGGAGTGGTCAGCGGTGCGGTCTCCCAGGAGCGGACGTGGGTGGCCTCGTAGTACAGCGCGGCCGACGAACCCGCGGTGCCGGTGAGCCAGTACAGCATCACGTTGGTCAGGAGCCGATCCCGATCCACGGCGTCCTCGGGCAGGCCAGTGGTCGGGAACGTCCACTCCTTGAACTTCTCCACGATCCACGCGAGCTGGCCGATCGGGGAATCGTGCAGGCCGTAGGCGATGGTCTGCGGGCGCGATGCCTGGATCTGGAAGTAGCCGTTGCCCTCACTCTTGAACAGGGCGAGGCGGTCGAGCCGGGCGAGTTCGGATTCGGTCATCGTCGCCTTCTCCTCGTCGGAGACGGGACCGAACGGGATGTAGCCGAAGGTCGCGGCGTTGACGTGCACGCCGATCACCTTGTCACCACCCGCGCGCCCCACCTCGGGCGTGACGAACGCACCCCAGTCACCGCCCTGCGCGCCGTAGCTCTCGTACCCGAGCCTGCTCATCAACTCGACCCACGCCTTACCGATCCGGGCCGGATCCCAGCCCTCGTCGGCGACCGGGCCCGAGAAGCCGAAGCCGGGCAGCGACGGGATCACCAGGTGGAAGGCGTCGGCCGGATCGCCACCGTGGGCCGCGGGGTCGGTGAGCGGGCCGATCACATCGAGGAATTCGACGACCGACCCCGGCCAGCCGTGCGTGAGGATCAGCGGCGTGGCATCGGGATTCGCCGAACGCACGTGCAGGAAATGGATGCGCTGGCCGTCGATCTCGGTGGTGAACTGCGCGAACTTGTTCAGTTCCGCCTCGGCCGCGCGCCAGTCGTAGGAGGTGCGCCAGTACTCGGCCAGCTCGCGCAGGTACGCGACCGGCACGCCGCGACTCCACTGCGCGCCGGGCTGCTCGGCGGGCCAGCGCGCGTCGGTCAGCCGGGCCGCCAGGTAGTCCAGGTCGGACTGCGCGATGTCGATGTGGAACGGGGTGATGTCGTTGCTCATGACTACAACGGTATGACCACAAGCGGACACCTTCTGTCCTATAGAACTGGCAGAGTCGAATTCGTGAAAGAGACTTCGGCGCGGCTACTTCGGCTGCTCTCCCTGCTGCAGACCCGGCGCGAGTGGTCCGGCGACGAGCTCGCCGCGCGGCTCAAGGTCAGCACCAGAACGGTGCGCCGCGATATCGACAAGCTGCGCGCGCTGGACTATCCGGTGCGCGCGGTGAAGGGCATCGACGGCGGCTACCACCTCGCGGCGGGGGCGCAGCTGCCGCCGTTGCAGCTCGACGACGAGGAAGCCGTCGCGATGACGATCGCCCTGCGCACGGCGTCGATCAGCGGGGTGAGCGGGATCGGCGAGACCGCGCTGCGCGCGCTGGTCAAACTCGAGCAGGTGCTGCCCGCGCGATTGCGACACCGAGTCCAAGCCATGCAGGTCTCGAACGTGCAGACCCCCGGCCGGGCTCGCGTCGATGTCGATCCGGCGGTGCTGTCCGCCATCGCGGCCGCGTGCCGCGATCGACAGCGCCTGCGATTCGACTACCGCAGCGGAAACCGCGAATCCCGTCGCGAAACCGAACCGCACGAACTCGTCACCTGGGGACCACGCTGGTACCTGGTGGCCTGGGACATCGACCGCGACGACTGGCGCACCTTCCGGGTGGACCGCATGTCACCGAAAATCCCAGTGGGCCCGCGCTTTTCACCGCGCGAGATCCCCGGTGGCGATGCCGCGGCGCACGTCGCGAAAGGCGTCGCCCAGCTCTGGCCCTACCGCGCCGTCGTGCGACTACACGTCCCCGCGGACTCCGAACAGGCCCGCTCCGCGGCCACCTACGGCACCGTCGAACCGATCGACGCCGACACCTGCCGCCTGGAGATCGGCGCCGACAATCCGCGCGGCCTGACCTTCCTGCTCGGCGCCCTCGACACCGATTTCGACATCGAACACGGCCCCGAACTCGTCGAGCACCTGCGCCTGCTCGCCGCGCGATTCACCCGGGCGACGTCCCAGCAATAGCAGAACGGCGACGGAATGCTCCGCCGCCGTTCTGACAGAGTTCGCTCAGAACTCCCAGTCCTCGTCTTCGGTGTTGATGGCCTTGCCGATGACGTAGCTCGAACCCGAGCCCGAGAAGAAGTCGTGGTTCTCGTCGGCGTTGGGCGACAGCGCCGACAGGATCGCCGGGTTCACCTCGCACTCGTCCTTCGGGAACAGGCCCTCGTAGCCGAGGTTCATCAGCGCCTTGTTGGCGTTGTAGCGCAGGAACTTCTTGACGTCCTCGGTGAGGCCGACCTCGTCGTAGAGGTCCTGGGTGTAGTCCACCTCGTTGTCGTAGAGCTCGAACAGCAGCTCGAAGGTGTAGTTCTTGAGCTCGTCGCGCTCGGCCTGGGTGACCTGCTCGAGGCCCTTCTGGTACTTGTAGCCGATGTAGTACCCGTGCACGGCCTCGTCGCGGATGATCAGGCGGATCATGTCGGCGGTGTTGGTGAGCTTGGCCCGCGAGGACCAGTGCATCGGCAGGTAGAAGCCGGAGTAGAACAGGAAGCTCTCCAGCAGCGTGGAGGCCACCTTGCGTTTGAGCGGGTCGTCACCGTTGTAGTAGCCGAGGACGATCTCGGCCTTGCGCTGCAGGTTGCGGTTCTCCTCCGACCAGCGGAACGCCTCGTCGATCTCCTTGGTGGAGCACAGGGTGGAGAAGATGGAGCTGTAGCTCTTGGCGTGCACCGACTCCATGAACGCGATGTTGGTGTACACCGCCTGCTCGTGCGGGGTGATCGCGTCGGGGATCAGCGAGACCGCGCCGACGGTGCCCTGGATGGTGTCGAGCAGCGTCAGGCCGGTGAAGACCCGCATGGTGAGCTGCTTCTCGTCGGGGGTGAGGGTGTTCCAGGACGGGATGTCGTTGGACACCGGGACCTTCTCTGGCAACCAGAAGTTGCCGGTCAGCCTGTCCCAGACCTCGGCATCCTTCTCATCGGGCACCCGATTCCAATTGATGGCCGACGCCCGATCGATGAGCTTCATTCCGCCTCCACACCTTTCCGCCAGACCTGATGACCCGCCACCCGCCGCCGTGCACGGGCCTGTTCACCCAGAACACTACTCGTAGTGGGTGACAGTCTCGGGGAGCACTACAGCTTGTGTTGCGGTGCGCCGAACCCGACCTGACCGGCCGAATACCCACACCACACACGCGGCCCCCATTGTGCGCCACGATCGCCGCCACACCACCATCGCATCGCCAGTGATTCGCCACATGCGGACGAACACCCACCTCACCCGGTGAGCGCCACCACTGCCCGGCGCACCTGGGCCCGGTGCGGGCGTGGGGTGCCAATTCCGGCACACTGGGAGGCCGAAGTGGGTCTGTAGGAGCGGGAGGTGTCTCGCGCGAGGGGGATTTGTCGATGCTGTTGCGTCGTTGCGCGGCTGCCGCCGCTGTGATCATCGGGCTCACCGGCTGCCAGGAGAACCTGCCGAAGCAGCGTGCGGCCACACCGATCGAGGCCGCTTCCGCGATGCCTGAATTCTGGAAGACCGCGCCGACCACCGATGACCAGCGCCTCGAGCTCCTGCGGCGGCTGCGTGCGATCGACCCCTGTGCGCTGGTGCCGCGCGCCGATCTCGCGAAGTTCGGAAAGTTGATCGAGGTCGAGAACCGCGGACCGAGCAGGTGCGAGGCGACGTTCGACTCCACCGAGAGCGGCAAGGGCACCTCGGTCAGTTGGGCCATCGGTGTTGCGCCGACGGGGTACGGCTGGGGCGAATCCAAACGGGAAGAGGTCGACGGCATCACCGTCGGGACTCTGGGCGACCTCGACAACGGCCCCCTCCGCGAGGGACAGCTGGACCGAAGTTGTCTCGCCACCGCGGTTTTCGCGAATACGACCACGCTCCCGGTGAGCGTGCGAACACCGCTCGGCACCGAACCGTGCCCGGCTGCCGAGGCCGCGCTGGCTCGCGCGATGGGCGGACTCGCGAGCGAGCCAGCGCACGGCACCTCCCCAGATACTCCGCCGACCGCACTGCGCGGCAAAGACCCGTGCGAGGTCGCCGCCAAGCTCAACGCTGCGGTCACGGTTCTCGATCTGCGAATGTGGACCTGCCAGTTCACTTTCCGAGGTGCGGCCATCGACGTGGACTACAGCTTCACGCCCCGAGAAGTCACCGGCAGCGGGGAGCCCATCTTCGTCGTCAACGGCCACCCGAGTTACGCCTCCCCGTCCAACGCCGGCGAATACGCCTCTTACACAGCCGTTGTCGGCCCCGCGCTGCCGGGGCCCGGCTCCGAACTCCTCGGCCCGAACGTCCCGACGGTCCAGGTCTTCGGCAAAGATCGTGCCGCTCTCGAGTCCGTCCTCCGCTCGACTACCGAACTGTTTCCCGCCACCTGATCCGGACAAGGAGAATCCCTGTGCGACAGCTGATCCTGCTCGCCATCGCGGCGCTGACGTTGGTCGCCTGCGGGAGCGAACCCGCACCGGACTCCATGCCCCGAGGCGGATTCTGGTCTACCGCAGCGGATTCCGATCCGGCGAAGGTCGCTGTACTGCGCAAGGTCAGGGCGATCGATGTGTGCGCACTGCTGCCCCGCGCGGCACTGGGCGGCCTCGGGACCGTGCGCGACGTCGAGAACGTGCACCCGAATCAGTGTCGACTCAATATCGCTGTCGACGGCCATCTCACCGGGATCGACGCGACCTGGAGTACCGGGGTGATGTTCGAGGGTGAGCCGAGCATGGACGGGCCCGTGGACGAGGAGTCGATGGGGGATGTGCGGGTGCTGTTCAACGACGAACCCGCGTCGTCGGCCGATCCGCAGGTGCGTGGGGCGTGTCAGGCGTGGGCGCGGTTCGAGGCGGGGGCCGATCTGTCGTTCAGTGTGCGGGCGCCGCAGGATGCGTGCACGTCGGCGAAGGCGCTGTTGCGGATCGCGTTGACCGAGTGGCGGAAGGAACCGGCGCAGGGGACCTCGCCGGACTCGGATCGGACGGTGATCACCGGGGCCGATCCGTGCGCGGTCGCGTCGGCGCTCGGTGTCCTGGTTCCGGTCGCCGATCAGGGTGTCATCACCTGCAAGGTGAGCGTCGGCGGGCGCGACGCGATCGTCACCTACGACTACAACGAGGAACGCTCCATCATCGACGACGCTCCTGCCTTCACTGTCGGTTCCCGGCAGGTGTACCGGTTCGACACCGCGCAGGCCGATATGGCCTCGCTGTCGGCCGTTGTCGGTCCGGGCCTGGCACCGGGGCCGACCGACGCGCTGATCGGCCGCCGCGTGCCGACCGTCTCGGTCACGGCTGACTCCACGATCGCGGAGAAGGTCATGCGCGAAACCCTGCCGCTGGTGCGGTGACAACGTTCTGAGAACGACCTCGCCCGATGTTTGCGCGTGGGTTGCCGTCGCGGGCAGACTCGGTGGTCGGGCGCGTGTCCGGGCCCGGATCTGCCGAGGACAGGGGTGCGGATGTATCGCAGGATGGCGCTGGCCGCTGCCGCGTTGCTCGTGTGCGCCGGATGCGGGGGCGACGACGCGGGCGACCCACCCGATTACGGGAAGTTGCCGCCACCGCCCGCACCGGTGATTCCCGCCCAGCCGCCGGAGTTCTGGTCGAAGGTCCCGCAGGATCAGCCACAGCGAGACGCGGTAGCCCAGGCCACCCGCCAGGTCGACGTGTGCGCGCTGCTGCCCCGCGAAACCCTCGCCACCCTCGGCGAGGTCAAGAGCGTGACGGTCGGCTTGGATTCGTGCCGGGCCGTTCTCGGCAGCGACAAAGCCGGGGAGGGCTCGACGCTGACCTGGCACGCGACCCTGTTGAGCGATGTCTCATCGGGCGGCAAGGGCTTCGTTCGACCGATCGGCGACGCGACCGTACGCACCATCCCCGACCGTGACACCGGCGAGCCCCGCGCCTGCGGTGCAACCGCGCAGTTTCCGTCGAGCGCCGCCTTCTACCTCGGCCTTTCCGCACCCGGCAAGAACCCCTGCACGGTCGCCGACGAGCTGATGCCCGGCATGCTCGACCGCTGGCGGCAGTCGCCTCCGCAGGGCACCTCCCCCGACACCGCGCCGACCGTGCTGCTCGGCGCCGACCCGTGCACGGTCCGCACGAAACTCCCCGACGCCGTCCCCGATCCCGAGCAACGCCTGACCCAGTGCCTGTTCAGCTACCGCGGCGAGAAGATCACCGTGAGCTATGAGTATCGGGTGCCCGAGTACCTCGCCGCCAACAGCACCGAAGACCACATCGACGGACGAACGGTGCACCGCTCGGTCTCGGTCTACGACAGCTCGATCCCGATCTACACCGCGGCCGTCGGCCCGGAACTGCCCGCCGAATCCACCGCGTTCGGCAGGCGCGTCCCGGTGGTGGAGGTGGTCGCCAAGACCGACGACGTCGCGAAAGACGTCATGGGCAAGGCGCTCACGCTCTTCCCGCAGCGCTAGATTCCCAGCACCAGCTTGGCCGTGGTGAAGTAGATGATCAGCCCGGTCGCATCGACGAGCGTGGTCACCATCGGCGCCGACACAACGGCGGGGTCGATGCGAAACTTCTTGGCCAGCAACGGCATCGTGCCGCCGATGGTCGCCGCCCAACCGCAGATGACCACCAGCGTGATGGCCACGACGATGGCGATCTTCGGCCCGACGAACACGGTGCCGATCAGCAAACCCGCGGCGGCCAGCATGCTGCCGAGCACCAGCCCCACGCGGCATTCACGCCAGATCACCTTGAACAGATCCGAGACCCGCACCTCGCCGACCGCCAGCGCACGCACACACGCCGTCGCCGCCTGCGCGCCCGCGTTGCCACCTGCCCCGATCAGCAGCGGGATGAACAGCGCGAGGCTCGCGGCCTGTTCGAGGGTGGAGGCGAACATGTCGGTGACACTCACGGTCAGCGTGGCCGCGAACAGCAGCAGCGTCAGCCACAGCGCCCGGTAGCGCGCCAGCTGGAACACCTTGGCGGCCATGTAGTGGCCCTCCCACGGTGCCGAACCGGCCTGCTTGGCGACGTCCTCGCTGTCGGCGGCCTCGAGCACTTCCATCGCGTCGTCGATGGTGAGCAGCCCGACCACCCGATCCTCGCTGTCGACGACCACCAGGTTGATGAGGTTGGTGGAACTCATCAGCCGGGCGGCCTTCTCCGCGGCATCGGTGGCGCGCACGAACGGCGGCTCGGTGACGACGAGTTCGGACACCATCGCGTCCGGGGAATGCAGCACCAGCTCACGCAGTTCGACTATGCCGGTGAGGCGGCGGCCGCGATCGACCACGGGCAGCGTGTAGACCGTTTCGGCGTTGCCGCCCTTGGCGCGCACACAACCCAGTGCTTGGGCGACGGTCAGATTGTCCGGCAGCGCAACGACTTCCGGCGTCATGTACATCCCGACCGAGCCCTCGGGGTAGCCGAGCAGCGTGGCCGTCATCCGGCGCTCGCGCGGGCTCAGCCCGGCCAGGACCTTCTTGGCGACCTTGGCGGGCGCTTCGTGCAGCATGCGGGCGCGGTCGTCGGGGTCCATCGCCTCGACGAGATCGCGAAAGCTCTTCTCGCGCAGGCCCTGCAGGATCTGCTGCTGGTCGACGGGCTCGAGCTCTTCGAACACGCTGAGCGCGCGCTCCTTGTCGAGCAGCCGGAACACGACGCCGGCCTGCACGGCATCCATGCGGGCCAGCGCGTCGGCGATCACGTGCGGCGGACGGTTGTCGAGCCAGTCGAGGCCGCCGCAGACCCGGTGGGTTTCGACGATGTCGCGCACCGATTCGGACAGGATCTCCAGCGCCTCGGTGACCGCGTGGTCTTCGACGGCCCGGCGCGGCGAAATCACCTCGGGCACAACGGTTTCGGTGGGTACGTGACGGATGGTGACGAGATCGACGTTCGACATGATCGAGTCCTCTGGCGTTACAGCGCACACCCCTGCGGCACAGCTACAGGATGGGCGAGAAGTGGAACGAGTGACGGTGGTTCACACCGCGGGGCGTCCACCGCCGAGGCCGGAACGCACCGACCGGACCGAACGGGTCAGGATGTGTGGTGCGAGAGCGAAGGGGCGACGCCGCGCGGCCTTCGACTGGGGGGTTCGTTGCGCATCGCAACCCCACCTCCTCGCAGTCGCCGCGGGTGATTACTCCGCGGATCGCTTGGCGTGCCCACCCGGGCGCACCCTTCCGCCCATGAGACTACATGCGAGGCCCACACGTTTCATCTCGACCTTGCGTACCACTGGTCACAGTGGCACCGGTCACACCGTCGACGGCAGTCCCGCGATGACAGTGTCGACGGCCTGTTCGGCGAGCGGCCACAGCTCGGCGCGGTCCAGGTGCCGCAGCGGCCCACGCAACGCCAGTTCCGCGAAGCCGTGCACGGTGGACCAGCAACTCCAGGTCGCGCCGGGCCGCGCCGCGGGGGCGAGGTCGCCGATGTGCACCATCATGTCGAGCGCGTCGGCGAGTGCGAGGTAGGCGGGCGAGTCGACGACCGACTCGGGCGAGGTGTCGCCCACACCGAAGAACGCGACCGCGAACCAGCCCGGTTCGGTCAGCGCGAAGCCGATATAGCCGAGGCCGACCGAGCGCAGGCTCGCCCGCGGCGCCGTCGGGCTGCGCACCATCGCCGCGGCCATCCTGGACTCGATCGCGGCCGAGACCGCCCGCAGCAGGGCTTGCCGGTCGGGAAAATGCCGGTAGGCGGCGTTGGGTGTGACGCCGACGCGGCGGGTGACTTCGCGGATCGTCAGCGCGTCGGGGCCGCCGGATCTGGTGAGTTCCAGACCCGCCTCGACCAGCGCCGCCGCGAGGTCACCATGGTGATAGGCCAACCCTTGAACTCCCTTTCGACGAAGTATACGGTGTGAACATAGCAAATGTGCACGCCGTACACATCGAAGGGTGGCTCAACCATGACCGCATTGCCCACCATCGTCGATCAGGACGCCTGGCAGGCCGAACTCGATCAGCTCCGGATTCGAGAGAAGGCCGCGACCCGCGAACTCGACGCCGTCGCCGCTCAGCGACGCCGTATGCCCGCCGTCCGGCTGCCCGACTACACACTGAAAGCCGAAGACGGCAGCGATGTTTCGCTCGCCGAGGTCTTCGACGACCACTCCCAGCTGATCACCTATCACCACATGTGGACGCCAGGGAACACCTGGCAGTGCCCCGGGTGCACCGGCCTCACCGCGCAGTACGCACGACTGGATTTTCTCGCCGACTACGACGCGCGATTCGTCATCGTGACGCAGGGGCCGATGGACGAGGTACTCGCCTACAAGAAGCGCGTCGGCAACACGATGACCTGGTATTCGACCGCCGACAGCCCCTTCGGCGCCGACATGGGCGCAGGCCCCGACGCCGGCTTCGCCGTGAACACCTTCCTGCGCGACGGCGACACCGTCTACCGCACCTGGCACACCGACGGCCGCGGCACCGAACAACTCGCCTACAGCTTCGGCCTCATCGACGCCCTCCCCTACGGCCGCCAAGAGGAATGGCAGGACAGCCCCGAAGGCTGGCCCCAATCCCCGACCTACAGCCGCTGGCCGAGCAGCAAGGACATCGCCGCCTCCTACGGCGACCCCACCGCCTGATCCAGATCCGCACCGACCACCCGCTCGACCGCAGACCAGTCGGGCGTGTGGGTCACCCAAGCCGGGACCTGCGCGGTCTGCGCGCCGAACAGATACAACCGGGGTACGAGGTCGCGTAAGTATCGGTGGACGTCGAGCCGGTCGTCGATCATGTGGGTGATGCGGAGGTCGGCGCAGTGGGGTGCCTTGTCGGCGCGAGTTCTGCAGAAGCGCAGGTGTTCTCGGGGGATGCCGGTGCGGGCGGCGAAGTCGTGGTGGTCGAGCCACTGCCTGGTTCGCTGCTCGATGCGCGGGCCACATTTCGAGATCACCCAGGCGTTGCCGTGCACCCTGTCGACCAGCCGGGCGAGCACTTCGAAGGCGTCGGGGCTGGGCGGTGTGCTCATCGCTTCGCCAAAGCCGCCGGACAGGAAAGCGGTGTCCGCGGCGCCCGGGGTGAGGGCGGCCCCCTGGATCACTCGGCCGAAGTCGACGCCGAGGTGGGGTGGGGAAATATTGTTCATACGAGAGCAAGCATGCCCCGGGTTTCCCCGCGTGCCAAGTGAATTTCGGTGCATAAGGGCCGGTCCAGGGTTCAGCGCGGGGCGCGTGGAATGGTTGCCTGGGCGCGTGGAAGTGGAACAGTGGAGTTCGACAGACGCGGCGGGTGGCGCCGCTCGGGTTCTATGACTCCAGGAGAAAACCTGTGCGCTTCGGCATCTTCGTTCCCCAGGGCTGGCGGCTGGATCTGGTCGGTATCGAACCGGCCGATCAGTGGTCGGTGATGCGCGAGCTGGCTCAGCGGTTCGACGCGGGCACCGAGTGGGAATCGATCTGGGTCTACGACCACTTCCACACCGTGCCGGTCCCCACCGACGAGGCGACGCACGAGGCGTGGACGCTGATGGCGGCGTTCGCGGCCACGACGTCCCGGGTGCGGCTGGGCCAGATGTGTACTGCCATGAGCTACCGCAACCCCGCCTACCTGGCCAAGGTGGCGGCCACCGTCGACCTCATCTCGGGCGGCCGGGTGGAGATGGGCATCGGCGGCGGCTGGTACGAACACGAGTGGCGCGCATACGGTTACGGCTTCCCGTCCGCCGGTGAGCGCCTCGGCCGCCTCGACGAAGGCGTGCAGATCTTCCGCCAGGCCTGGCAGACCGGCCGCACCACCCTGGACGGCAAGTACTACCAGGTCGACGACGCCATCGTGCACCCACGTCCGTTGCAGGAGAACGGAATTCCGATCTGGATCGCCGGTGGTGGCGAGAAGAAGACCCTGCGCATCGCGGCGAAGTACGCGAACTACACCAACTTCAGCGGCCAGCCCGAAGAGTTCACCCGCAAGTCCGACATCCTGCGCCAACACTGCACCGAGGTCGGCACCGATTTCGCCGCGATCACCCGCAGCTCCAACTTCAACGCCATCGTCGGCACCACCGAAACCGAAGTACAAGAACGCATTTCGACTGTCATCGAACGCTTCACCCCCTTCCTCGGCGCCGACGAAGCGAAAACCTATGTCCACGAGCAGTTCGCGACCAGCGCCGCCGCAGGCACCCCCGAACAGATCATCGAACGCCTCACGGAGCTGAAGAATCTCGGCCTCGGCTACTCCATCCTCAACTTCCCCGAAGCCGCCTACGACACCTCCGGCATCGAACTCTTCGAACGCGAGGTGATCCCAGCATTGGCATAACCCACAGCGGCAGGGCTATGCAGGGAAGGTCGGGACGATCGATTCGCCCATCTGACGCAGGGCGGTGCAGGGGTCGGTGGCCGGTTCGGTGGCGTTGTTCACCACGACCATGCGGATCACGCCTTGGTCGGCGGAGAACAGGACATCGCAGGAGTTGGGGGCAGCGGCGGCGGCCAGGCGGCGGCCCGCGCGGCCCGCGACGGTTTCGTCGGTGAAAGCTGTTGCGCCTGATTCCTTTTCGAACTCCTCGAGGGTTCTCGAGGTCGAGAACACCTTCAGGTGGACGGTGGCGCCGGTCCATTCACAGGTCTGCCAGCCCGCGGCGGGTGCACCCGCGGGAACCTTCGTCGCGGGGTCGGCACCGGCCTTCTGCAGTGCGTCCGCCGTAACCCCGGCGCACGGCTCGAACAACACTTTCGCTTCCGCGGACTCGTCACTCGAACATCCGACGAGCGCCGCCAGCGCCAATCCCCCGGCCGCTACCGCCATGAGCGCGCGCTTCATCTGCTCCCTCTCACCGTGCATCGCAAAACGCGGCCACGTTAACAAGGCGGGCAACCGGCCGGTGCCGTCGTTGGACAAGACTTGGGCCGATCACCACGAGCACCCCCCTCGGCTGTGACGAACACGCACCCGCTTGCCAGGTCAGCAGACTAGGTGCACGCTCGTTCACTTTGTCGCACGCTCCGGCAGCGGGTCCGCGATGGCCCAGCCCGCAGCCAGCAGCTCGTCGACGGCCGCGACTGCGGTAGCGAGGCGCTGGTCGTGCCGACCGGTCAGCATCGCGAACGGCCTTCCGGTGCGGGTGAGTTCCTCGCGGAACCGGCCGGTCATCCACGGTCGCAGATGCTCGCCGTCGCGCAGACCGTCGTCTTCGAACGGGACGCCGACATGGTCGGTGAGCAACCACAGGTGCTGGCGGCGCTCGGCGACGATGCCGGGATGGGCGTGGCCGAGATAGCGCTCGTGCCAGATGGTCGTGGCGAAAGCATCGGTATCGCAGACGAGCACCGGGCCGGTGTCGCGGGCAGCGCGATCCTCCGCCGCTTGCTGACGGGCGGCGATCAGCGGGAATTCCGGCGAGGTGAACTCGACGTCGGACCAATGCCCGTCCGGACCGAGCGCGGCCAGCTTTCGTTCGCTGTATTCGCGGCCGTATTCGGGGACGTAGCCCGCGCCGTAGTGCTGGGCGAGTGCCCTGGCGATGGTCGTCGTTCCGGTCGACTCCGCACCGAGTACCACCACTCGCTTGGTCATGGCGGCGCGGACCGGCGGCGACAGGAAATCCCAGTGCGCGAGGGGATTTCGGCGGATCGCGGTCGCCGAGATCGGATGACGGAGTCGCTGCGGGTCGACGCAGATCGAGTCGGCACCGAAGCGCCGACCCAGCTCCTCGCCGTAAGCCTCCGAGGTGAAGACCGCATCGACAGGATCAGGAACCGCAGCGAAGAACACGGCCATATGCGCATCCCAGATCGCAGGATCGGTGATGTCCATCGACACATCGTCGACAGCGCCGACAATGGAAATCGCGGGCTCCGAATGCATTTCGCGCATCCAGGCAACTCGGTCGGCCAGCGGGATCGACTCCACCGACGAGGCGCAGACCAGGACGGTCAACCGGTCACAGCGAGCGGCGGCGGTACGAACCAGATGGTGATGACCCATATGCGGCGGATAGAACTTGCCGAGAACCAGCCCGTGCCCGTATCGAGTCATGCCGCGACCACCACCCGCGCTTCGACCACATCCCGCCGCCAAGCAATCAATCCGCGCACGCACAGCGCAAGGAATCCGAGATACAACAACGCCGTCAGCAACAGCCCCTTGTGTATGTAGAGCGGGATGTAGACGAGGTCGGCCGCGATCCACAACCACCACGACTCCAGCCGTTTACGACACTGCCCATAGGTCGCCATCAGCGACAACGCTGTGGTCAGCGCGTCCCAGAACGGCACGGTGGACTCGGTGGCGGTGTCGAGCAGCACGGTGATCGCGGCGGTTCCGATCACGCCACCTATCGCGAGCGCCACCCATTCGAGCCGCGTCGTGCGACGGACGGGCAGCGGCTCGGTGCGCGAGGACCCGTGCGCCCACGTCCACCACCCGTACCCGGCCAGCGCGATGAACACCACCTGCAATCCCGCATCGGCGAAAAGCCCTGCCTGCGTGAACAACAGAATGAAGAACACATTGTTAGCGATGCCGATCGGCCAGTTGGCGATGTGCTGACGAGCGACCAACCACACGCACAACGCGCCACTGCCGAACCCGAGCACCTCGGTCCAACTCACCGCCGTCCCGAGCAGGGTGAACAACGGTTGTTGCAGTGCGGCAACCAGATCCAGCACGTTCATGTTCTCGCCTTCATTATTAGTCGAACCGACCATAACCTAGGACGGCGGCAACCACAAGGCCCCCCTCGAGGTCGCGAAGTGTCGCTGATCAGGTCGGCAAGGTCAGCAGCGGGTGCTTGTTAAGCGGCGTCGACCACGCTGAGCCACATGAGCAATGCAGCACCGCCTCGGCAAGCGGTGAGGAACCGTGGATACGACGCGCAACCCGGGTTCATCGCACCCGAGACGCGCAAAACCAGCCACCCGAACGACGAATTCCCGCTCACCGCACGCACTTCCAGCGGCGACGAGACCGGCGTGATCCCCGCATTCCTCATCGACATGACCCTGCACGCCGCAATCGGCGCCACCGCCTGGTACCTCGCGCCCGGCGCAACCGCCGTCCTGTACGGCATCCTCGCCTGGCTCGGCGCGTCCTTCCTGCACCGCACGGTCATCCAACGCCACACCCGAACCACCATCGGCAAGTGCCGATACGGCCTGCGCCTGCGCTACGCCGACGGCACCTACCCATCGACCTGGCAACTGGTCGTCCAGTGGTTCAGAGGCGGCTGGTCCTGCTTCAACCTCTTCGACAGTGCCCACTGACGCGAAAAGGGCGGTCTCCCGAGGAGACCGCCCTTAATCGTTAGCTCAGCTCACAACATGCAGCTGACGCAACCCTCCACCTCAGTCCCCTCGAGGGCCATCTGACGCAGGCGGATGTAGTAGAGCGTCTTGATGCCCTTGCGCCAGGCGTAGATCTGCGCCTTGTTGAGGTCGCGGGTGGTGGCGGTGTCCTTGAAGAACAGCGTCAGTGACAGGCCCTGGTCCACGTGCTGGGTGGCCGCGGCGTAGGTGTCGATGATCTTCTCGTAGCCGATTTCGTAAGCGTCGTCGTAGTACTCGAGATTGTCGTTGTCCAGGTAAGGGGCCGGGTAGTAGACGCGGCCGATCTTGCCTTCCTTGCGGATCTCGATCTTCGACGCCACCGGGTGGATCGAGCTGGTGGAGTGGTTGATGTAGGAGATCGAGCCGGTCGGCGGGACGGCCTGCAGGTTCTGGTTGTAGATGCCGTATTCCTGCACCGAGGCCTTGAGCAGGCGCCAGTCGTCCTGGGTGGGGATGCGCACGCCGGCGTCGGCGAACAGCTGAGTCACCTTGTCGGTCTTGGGAATCCAGGCCTGCTCGGTGTACTTGTCGAAGTACTCGCCGCTGGCGTACTTGGAGTCGGCGAAGCCACCGAAGGCGGTGCCGCGCTCCTTGGCGATCAGGTTCGAGGCCCGAATCGCGTGGTAGACAACGGTGTAGAAGTAGATGTTGGTGAAGTCCACACCTTCTTCGGAGCCGTAGTGGACCCGCTCACGCGCCAGGTAGCCGTGCAGGTTCATCTGGCCGAGGCCGATGGCGTGGGACTCGTTGTTGCCCTGCTCGATCGACGGCACCGAGAAGATGTGCGTCTGGTCCGAGACGGCGGTGAGAGCGCGGATCGAGGTCTCGATGGTCTGACCGAAGTCGGGCGAGTCCATCGCCTTGGCGATGTTGAGCGAACCCAGGTTGCACGAGATGTCCTTGCCCACCTTGGAATACGACAGATCGTCGTTGAATTCCGAGGGGGTGGAGACCTGCAGGATCTCCGAGCACAGGTTCGAGTGGGTGATCTTGCCCTTGATCGGGTTGGCCCGGTTCACCGTGTCCTCGAACATGATGTAGGGGTAGCCCGACTCGAACTGCAGCTCGGCGATCGTCTGGAAGAACTCGCGCGCCTTGATCTTGGACTTGCGGATGCGCTTGTCGTCGACCATCTCGTAGTACTTCTCGGTGACGTTCACATCGGCGAACGGCACACCGTAGATGCGCTCGACGTCATACGGCGAGAACAGGTACATGTCCTCGTTCTTCTTCGCCAGCTCGAAGGTGATGTCGGGGATCACCACACCCAGCGACAGCGTCTTGATGCGGATCTTCTCGTCCGCGTTCTCGCGCTTGGTGTCGAGGAAGCGGTAGATGTCGGGGTGGTGGGCGTGCAGGTACACCGCGCCCGCACCCTGACGCGCACCCAGCTGGTTCGCGTAGGAGAACGAGTCTTCCAGGAGCTTCATGATCGGGATGACACCCGAGCTCTGGTTCTCGATCTTCTTGATCGGGGCGCCGTGCTCACGAATGTTGCTGAGCAGCAGGGCGACACCGCCGCCGCGCTTGGACAGCTGCAGCGCAGAGTTGATGGAGCGCCCGATGGACTCCATGTTGTCCTCGATGCGCAGCAGGAAGCAGGACACGGGCTCGCCGCGCTGCTTCTTGCCGGAGTTGAGGAAGGTGGGGGTGGCGGGCTGGAAACGGCCGTCGATGATCTCGTCGACCAGGTTGTTCGCCAGCACCTCGTCACCGGCGGCCAGCGTCAGCGCGACCATGACGACACGGTCCTCGAACCGCTCCAGGTAACGCTTGCCGTCGAAGGTCTTGAGCGTGTACGAGGTGTAGTACTTGAACGCGCCGAGGAAGGTCGGGAACCGGAACTTCTTGGCGTAGGCCCGCTGGAACAGCGACTTGATGTACTCGCGGCTGTACTGGTCGAGGACTTCTACCTCGTAGTAGTTCTCCTTGACCAGGTAATCCAGCTTCTCGTCCAGGTTGTGGAAGAAGACGGTGTTCTGGTTCACGTGCTGCAGGAAGTACTGGTGCGCGGCCTCGCGATCCTTGTCGAACTGGATCTCGCCGTTGGGGCCGTACAGGTTCAGCATGGCGTTGAGGGCATGGAAGTCCATGACCTCGCCGGGCTCGCCGCGCACCGCCGACTGCTCTAAGCGTGCTGACTTGCCTGCCGGTGCTGTGGTTGCTGTTGCCAAAACAATCCCAATCCCTCTCGGACGCGCGCGACGTCCTCAGCGGTTCCCATGAGTTCGAAGCGATACAGATACGGCACCCCACATTTTTGCGAGATGATGTCTCCTGCAACGCAATAGGTATCGCCGAAGTTCGTGTTTCCGGCCGCGATCACCCCGCGCAGCAGTGCGCGGTTGTGTGGGTCGTTGAGGAACTTGGCGACTTGCCGTGGAACGAGGTCCTTGTCGGGACGTTCTCCGCCCATGACGTGCCGACCACCACCGTAGGTGGGGGTGATCAGCACGTAGGGTTCGTCGATCCGCGGCGATTCAGCGGTGGTGTGTAGTGGAAGTCGAGTTGCCGGGAGACCGAGCTTCTCGACGAAACGATGAGTGTTCTCCGAAGCGCTGGAGAAGTAGACCAGCCCGCCCGGAGTCGTCTGCTCGGGCATGGCGCCTCCTTACCGGCGAACCGGCGCGAATTACGCGTACCTCCGCCTGCGCTCCGGCCATGCGCATCTGAGGAACGCTTCGCGTCGGTGACTATTATGCAGCCGCGACGGCGAGCGCCTTGATGCGGTCGGGACGGAAGCCCGACCAGTGATCGTCACCCGCGACGACGATCGGCGCCTGCAGGTAACCCAGCGCCATCACGAAGTCACGCGCCTCGTCGTTTTCCGAGATGTCGATGACGTCGTAGTCCACGCCGACCTTGTCGAGCGCCTTGTAGGTGGCGTTGCACTGCACGCAAGCGGGCTTGGTGTACACGGTGATGGTCATGATGGAAGTCCCTCTCTCCTATGCCTGATCCACAGCCTGTGATCCGTATGCAATGCACGAACGGGTGATGCTGCGCAAACTCCTGGATCTGGCGAAGAAAGCCCTGCTCGCAACCCCTTCCCTTGGGCCCGATCAGTGGTGGCTCCACACCGTCTTCCAGTACGACAGACACTACACCTAGTGGCCGACAGATTGGAACAACACAAGGTGTTGCGAGTCGCACGGATGTAATTCCTACGCGGTAAGTCCCAGGACGGATGCCCGGCCAGCAGGGAGAACGGTGGTTCAGATCACAATTTCGTCTCCCGGCGAGTCTTCAGCAAACTTCGCAGACAGCGAAGGGGCGTCGCATCCGCGATGGATGCGACGCCCCGGCCGAACGCCCAGCTCACGCCGAGATCAGCGTGCCGTTCGCGGCGGTGACCAACTCGTGCACGGTCGCGCCGAGCTGGGTCAGCGCCTCGGCGTCCTGTGCCGGATGGGTCTGCCCGAAGCGCTCGCCGACGGTGGCGAACTGCGCGGTGGCCGACTCGACGACGATGCCGCCCGCCACGCCGACCGCCTTGACCGCGTCGCCGTGCGCCCACGCTGCCGCGTTCGGGCTGATCGACGCGCTCACCACGGCGACCGGCTTGCCCTTGATCGCGCCGGCACCGTACGGACGCGAGGCCCAGTCGATGGCGTTCTTCAGCACGGCGGGCAGGGTGCCGTTGTACTCGGGGGTTACCAGCAGCAGGGCATCGGCTTCGGCGACGGCGGCACGCAACGCCTCGGCCCGCGCGGGCACCACACCGGGCACATCCAGGTCTTCGTTGTAGAACGGAAGCTCGCCGAGGCCCTCGTAGATGGTGATGTCGACGCCGGCGGGCGCGGTCTGCGCGGCAGCCTCGGCCAGGCGGCGGTTGATCGAGCCCGCGCGCAGGCTTCCGACGAGAGTAAGGATGCGGGTCTCGCTCATGGCGACTCCTGGTGTACTCAGTGGGGTGATCCAAGTTCTATCCAGCATTAACCGGACTGCGGTCCGATTACTTCCCGTGGAGGGCGAGTGAGCGGCGTGAGCTACAGCACACCGAAGTCCGACGAGCCGCCGCTGCTGGGAATCGGGCGGCCGCTGCCCGGCAGCGCGGAGCCGGTCGAACGTGCCGACGCCGCCCGCAATCGCGCGCTGCTGCTCGACGCGGCGCAGCAGTTGGTGCGCGAACACGGTGTCGATGGGCTCACGATGGACGCGCTCGCCAAGCGCGCGGGGGTCGGCAAGGGGACTGTTTTCCGCCGATTCGGCAATCGCACCGGGCTGATGCTCGCTCTGCTCGATCACTCCGAGCAGAAGTTCCAGGCCGCGTTCATGTTCGGACCCGCGCCCCTGGGACCTGGGGCGAGTCCGATCGACCGGCTGATCGCGTTCGGACGGACCCGGCTGCTCGACATCGAGGTCGAAGGCGATCTGCACCGCGCCGCGGAGGCGGACGGGCGTTTCGGCGCCGGACCGTACGCCCTGCACAAGGCGCACGTCGTGCTGCTGCTGCGCGCGACCCGGATCGACGGCGAGATCCCGCTGATCGCCGACTCGCTGCTGTCCACGCTGTCGGCGGCCCTGGTGATCCATCAGGTCGAGGTGCTCGGCTACCCGCGCGAGCAGATCGGCGACAACTGGGAATGGCTCGTTCGCCGGGTCGTTTCGCCTGTCTCCCAAGTAGAGTGAGACGGCATGGGGACACTGCGTGAACAGATCATTGCCGAACTGGGTGTGCTGCCCGAGATCGAGCCGAAGCAGGAGGTCCGGCGGCGTGTCGACTTCCTGAAGGACTACCTGGCCACCACACCGGCCACGGGGTTCGCGCTCGGGATCAGTGGCGGGCAGGACAGCGCGCTGGCCGGGCGGCTGTGCCAGCTGGCCGTCGAGGAGCTGCGGGCCGACGGTGTCGAGGCGAAATTCCTCGCGGTGCGACTGCCCTACGGCGTGCAGGCCGACGAGCACGACGCGCAGATCGCGCTGAACTTCATCGACCCCGATCGCACGGTCGTGGTGAACATTCGGCCCAGCGCCGACGCGATCGGTATCGAGGTCGCGGGCGCGCTGGATCACGAGCGCCTGCGCGACTTCGTGCGCGGCAACATCAAGGCGCGCGAGCGGATGGTCGCGCAGTACGCCCTCGCGGGCCAGGAAAGCCTGCTGGTGGTCGGCACCGATCACGCGGCCGAAGCGGTCACCGGGTTCTTCACCAAGTTCGGCGACGGCGGTGTCGACCTGACGCCTCTCACCGGCCTCACCAAACGCCAGGGCGCGTCCCTGCTGCAGGAACTCGGCGCACCCTCGAGCATCTGGTCCAAGGTCCCCACCGCCGACCTCGAGGACGACCGCCCGGCGCTGGCCGACGAGGACGCCCTCGGCCTGCGCTACAGCGAAATCGACGATTACCTCGAAGGCAAGGACGTCACCGCCGAGGTGGCAACCCGCCTGGAAACGATCTTCACCAACACCCGCCACAAGCGCACCGTCCCGGTAACCCCCCTCGACACCTGGTGGCGCTAGGCCGACATCGCCTCGGTCAGTCCGACGACGAACCCGACCAGACAGGCCAGCAACGTCAGCCCGGTCAAGCAGCCGCCGACGAGGTTGCCGCGCTGTGTGCGCACCCGCTTGGCCTCGGCATCGAGACCGGCCTCCTTCGCCGAGGGCAAGAAGAACAACACGAGCGCCCCCAAGCACCCCGCAGCGAGAATCCACGCGAACGGGTTGAACCCGCGCTGATACGCGAGCACACCCATCACCACCATGACCACGACCGTCCCCAGCGACACCGCACACACACTTTCTCGAAACGCACGCCGGGCCCCCGGCACGTCGAGGAGCGTAGCGAGATCTACGATGCGGCGCGAATCCCGTTGAGGCTCAACAGATCACCGAGCCGTCACCGGATGCGGTGGCGCGCAACAGGTCTCGAACCAAGTCGTAGTCCGGTTCTTTGCGGAAGCGTAGGCAGCCTTTGCCCATGTCGTGGGCTGCGAGGCGTTCGGTGAAGGCTTCGCGGATGTCGGAGCGGAGCAGGTAGACGGAGATGTAGTGCTTCTGGCTGGCCACGGCGACTTCGGGGGTGCCGTCGCGTTCGTAGGTGGGCATGCCGTAGGCCATCACCTCGGTGAAGCCGGGCAGCTCCTGTAGGCACAGGTCACGCAATCTGGTGACGGCCTCGCGACGATCGTCCGGGAGTTCAGCGAGGTAGGTCGGCACGTCATGGGCCTCGCTCTGGACCATGATCAGCCGCCGGCGAAGGGCGGGAGGACGTCCACTCGGTCGCGGAGCATAGCTGAGGGGTCGCGGGTGAGTTCGTCGCCGATCAGGAAGGCGCAGACGCCGACGAGGCCGTCGATGTCGGAGCCGTAGGTGGCGGCGAGGGTGGCGCGCAGGTCGGCGACGGTGGCGCCGGCGGGGAGGTCGAGTGATTCGGTGTTCTTGCCGACCGCGTCGGCGATGGCGGCGAAATAGCGGACCTCAACCACCGATGGCTCCCATCGTGCGTTCCGGGGGGACGAAACCGGCGGCGTCGATACCGTGACCGGCCCATTTCTGCCACATCGCGCCGCGCCACAGTTCGGCGACCTCGTCGTCGTCGGCGCCGGCCCGCAAGGCGGTGCGCACGTCGAATTCCTGGTCGCTGAACAGGCACGAGCGCAGCATGCCGTCGGCGGTGAGCCGGGTGCGGTCGCAGCTGTCGCAGAACTTGCGGGTGACCGTGGCGATGATGCCGACGGTCGCCGGGCCGCCGTCGACCAGCCATTTCTCCGCCGGAGCCGACGGGTCGGCACGGGCGGTGGGTGTGAGGGTGAAACGTTCGCCGAGGACTTCGAGGAGGTCGGCGGCGGTCACCATGTGATCGCGGGCCCACTCGTGGTCGGCGTCGAGGGGCATTTCCTCGATGAATCGCAGTTCACATTCCTCGGCCAGGCACCAGGCGAGCAGGTCGGCCGCGCCCGCCAGGTTCTGGCGCATCAGCACGGCGTTGACCTTCACCGGCGCCATGCCCGCGTCGCGCGCGGCACGGATGCCGTTGAGAACCGATTCCAGGCGGTCGCGGCGGGTGAGGCGGGTGAAATCTTCCCGGTCGACGGTGTCGAGGGAGACATTGACCCTGGTCAGACCAGCCGCGGCGAGCTTGTGGATGCGGTGTTCCAGGCCGACCCCGTTGGTGGTCATGGCCAGCGGCGTGCCGGGCACCGCCTCGTGACAGCCCGCGATGATCTGTTCCAGCTCACGGCGCATCAGCGGTTCGCCGCCGGTGAACCGCACTTCCTTCACACCCAGCTCGCGCACTGCCAGCGACACCAGGCGCACGATCTCGTCGGCGGTGAGCAGTTCCTCGCGAGGGATCGGCGGCAGGCCTTCTTCGGGCATACAATAGGTGCAGCGTAGCGAGCATTTCTCGGTGATGGACACGCGCAGGTCGCGGGCGATCCGGCCGAAGCGGTCGACGAGGAACGGCGTCTCGGGCCTGCCGTCCAGGGACGGCCGCTCCGATCGCACAGCGGGGATCCCCATCTCGACCAGCGTCATCCTTACAGTATGACCCGTAGGGCCCGTCACATTCGGGGCGCCGGGCCGATTCGTCGCGAACTCGTCAGCTCACCGCGGGCAATCCGCCACCGTGAGCGGCGGTCGGCACCTTGCGCACCGGGCCACGCACCCGAGTTCGGTAACTGCGCCTATTAGGCTGGCAGCATGACTCCCCGGCCCGCCACCGCGTCGGCACGCAGCGTCGACGAGTACCGCGACACCGTCGCCGCGTTGCTGGCCCATCTCGCCGGCCGCTCTGACGAGCAGGTGCCGGTTCCCGATGCGCTCGGCCGCACCCTGTCGGCCGATGTGGTGTCGCCGATCGATCTGCCGGTGTTCCGCAATTCGGCGATGGACGGTTACGCCGTTCGGGCGGCCGATGTCGCCGTGACGCCCGTGACGCTGCCCGTCGTCGGTGTGGTCGCGGCAGGTAAGGCGGGCACCGACGCGTTGCCCGCGGGGTCGGCGTTGAAGGTGATGACCGGTGCGCCGATGCCGCCCGGCGCCGATTGTGTGGTGCCGGTCGAGGACGTGCAGGCGGGTGCCGATCGAATCGTGATCGAACGTGGCCGCGGCCGTGGTGAATTCGTGCGCGAGGCCGGTACCGATGTGCGAACCGGCGAACTGGTCGCGCGCGCCGGAACCGTCCTCGCGCCCCGGCACATCGCGGCCCTGGCCGCCGTCGGACTGCCGACGGTTCCGGTGCTGACTCGATTACGTGCCGTCTGCATCACGACCGGTGACGAGCTACAGCCCGCAGGCAGCACCCTCGCTCCGGGTCAGATCTACAACTCGAACGGTATTGCCCTGGCCGCCGCGTTGCGCGCCGATGGTGTGGACGTGGCCGACATCGCGCACAGCACCGATGACCCCGCGCTGTTCACCTCGGTGCTGCACGCCGCGACCGCCGTCGCCGACCTGGTCTTCACCTCCGGCGGTGTGTCCAAGGGCGATTTCGAGGTGGTCAAGGATGTGCTGGGGCCGCTCGGTGGCACCTTCGGATCGGTCGCGGTGCAACCCGGCGGGCCGCAGGGATACACCGTGGTCGACGAGGTGCCCGTGCTCAGTTTTCCGGGCAATCCGGTGAGCACGATGGTGTCCTATACCGTGTTCGCGCGTCCCGCCGTGCGCGCGCTGGCCGGGCTGCCGGAGGTGGCGAGCCGCGAGATGACGCTGCTGACGCCGGTGCGCTCCCCCGCCGGTCGTCGCCAATTCCTGCGCGGCCTGTCGACCGAGGACGGGGTGGAAGTGATCTCTGGTCCCGGCTCGCATCTGATCGCGGGGATGGCCTGGGCCGATGTGCTCGTCGACGTGCCTGCCGAGGTCACCTCGCTGGCCGCCGGTGCCCCTGTGCGAATCTTGTGGCTATGAGCGAGTTGTCCCACGTCGACCGTGAGGGTCGGGCGCGCATGGTCGATGTCAGCGCGAAAGCCGACACCACCCGGATCGCTGTCGCCGCAGGCGAATTGCAGACCACGGCCGAGGTGATCGCGCTGGTGCGGGCCGAGGGGATGCCGAAGGCCGATGTGTTGTCGACCGCACGGTTGGCCGGAATCGCCGGTGCGAAAAAGACTTCCGAGTTGATTCCGCTGTGTCATCAGCTGGCGTTGTCGTCGGTGAAGGTGGAGTTCGGGTTCACCGAGACCTCGATCACCGTCGAGGCGACCGCTAAGACCAAGGGCCCGACCGGGGTCGAGATGGAAGCGCTGACCGCTGTCGCTGTCGCAGGCCTCACTTTGCACGACATGGTGAAGGCGGTGGATCCCGCCGCGGTGATGAACGGGGTGCGGCTGGTCACCAAAGAGGGTGGCAAGCACGGGCATTGGGTGCGCCCCGAGGTTCGCGGCGACAATGTATCCGCACCGACTCCAGCCGACGCCGCATCCGCCGAAGTCGAATCCGCGCCGCCGGTGACCACCGCCGCCGCGGACGTTCGAGCCAACGGCAACGCGGGCGCGCTCGGCGTTGCCGGCGTTGCGACACTCGCCGAAGCTGAATCCGTTGGCACACAGGATATTTCACGAACGGCCGTCGTTGTGGTCGCGTCTACCGGCAGCGCCGCCGGAACCCGTACCGATACTACCGGCCCGGTCCTTGCCGATTGGCTTACCTCCCGAGGTTTTTCGGTGCGCGGCCCGCTGGTCTATGCCGATGCCGACATCGCCGCCGGGCTGACCGACGCATTGAGTGGGGCACCCGCGTTCATCGTCACCACCGGCGGGACCGGTGCCTCACCCACTGACGCGACGCCCGAGGCCACCCGTGCCGTGCTCGATCGCGAGCTGCCCGGTGTCGCCGATGCGATCCGGCAGCGTGGGACCGCGAAGTTCCCGCTCGCCGCGCTGAGTCGCGGCGTGGCCGGGCTGGCCGGACGGACCGTTGTCGTGAACCTGCCCGGTTCGCCCGGCGGCGTGAAGGACGGGATCGCGGTGCTGGAACCGCTACTGGATCATCTGCTCGCGCAAGTAGCCGGAGGCGGCAACCATGAGTGACTTCGGTGCGGTTCGGCTGGCAACGATCAGCGATCAGGACCTCGACCCCCTCGCCGTCGAAAAGGCTGTCGACGGACCGGAATTCGGCGCTGTCGTGGTGTTCACCGGCAAGGTGCGCAACCACGACGGCGGGCAGGCGGTGACGTCGCTGGAGTACTCCGCGCACCCCCAGGCCCAGCGCTTCCTGCACGCGATCTGCGCGGAGGTCGCACAGGCGAGCGGACTTCCGGTCGCGGCGACGCATCGGGTCGGGCCGCTCACGATCGGCGGGTTGGCGATCGTCGTGGCGGTGGCGGCGCCGCATCGGGCGGAGGCGTTCACGGTGTGTGCCGAGCTGGTCGACCGGATCAAGCACGAAGTGCCGATCTGGAAGCGGCAGTTGTTCGCCGACGGGCTGTCGGAGTGGGTCAACGCCTGCGGCTAGTCCGCACTCGGGGTGTAGCGCCAGACGCCGAGCATCGACTGCTCGTCCATGAGCGTGTCTGCCTCGAAGACGGTGTCGTGCAAGCGTTTCAGTGCGGCGTCGGCATCGAGCGCGGCACCGATCAGCACCAGGCTCGAGACGCGTTGTTCACCGCGGGCCCAGGTTCCGGGCGTGAAGACGATATGTCGGCCGACCAGGTGTAGTTCGAACTTGCGCCGCTCTCCCGCCACCGCGAAAGCCACACATCCCTTGGCGCGGAACAGGCCTGGCGGTGGGTCCTCCAGGAAGCTCACCAGCGCACGGGGATTCAGCGCTTGCTCGCTGGTGAACGACACGGACACATAATCGTCGTGGAGATGGTGGTGGTCGGGGTCGTCGTGATCGTGGTCGTCGAGCAGGGCGTCGAAGCTCAACTGCTGGGCCACTTTCGGCTGTTCCGGCCCGCGGTCGTCGAACAGCAGGCCGGGGTCGATGCGGCCATGGGTTGTCGCGTAGACCGGCACCTGCCCGACCGACTCGGTGATCTGTTCGCGTAGCGCGGTCAGCGCCTCGGGGGCTACTCGGTCTGCCTTGTTCACCAGCACCAGATCGGCCATCCGCAGATGTGTCACCAGCTCGGGATGCTGTGCACTGGTCGACGCGAACTGCTCGGCATCGACCACCTCGACCAATCCGCCGTAGGCGATGCGGGGGTTCGGGTTGGCGATCACCATGCGGATCAGGTTGCGGGGCTCGGCCAGGCCGCTGGCTTCCACGACGATCACGTCGACCGCGCTGCGGGGTTGGGCCAGTTGGCCGAACAGGTCGTCGAGTTCGGAGACGTCCACCGCGCAGCACACGCAGCCGTTGCCGAGCGACACCATCGCGTCGACCTGACCGGCCACCAGCATCGCGTCGATGTTCACCGCGCCGAAGTCGTTGACGACCACGCCGATCCGAGTGCCCCGGTTGTTGCGCAGCAGGTAGTTGAGCATGGTCGTCTTTCCCGAGCCGAGAAACCCAGCAACGATTACGACAGGAATCACCCGGCCCATGCTGCCACTTCGTCGCCGCACCGAAGTCGGCCGTCCCCGCGCCGAACGCAGGAATCGACGCCGCACAGCACACCGCCCACCCCCATAGCGGGAGTGGGCGGCGGGACGGGACCAACTGTCAGCTGGGGCCGAAAACCATGCCTGCCAGGGTGTAGACCAGGTTGATCAGCTGGCCGGGGATGGTCGACTCGTCCATGCCGAGGGCTTGGGCCAGGGGCATCAACAAGGTCATGACGGTGGTGATCGGTCCACCGAGCGTGCTCAGGTCGAGCTCGGATTCGTTCGAGGGCGACTCGGTCTTGGGGGTTGTGCCGCGTTTCTTGGGGGTGGTGGCAGGCGCCTCGGGTTCGGCCGTGCGAGCCGGGGCGCCGGGGGCCGCTGTACGGACCGGGGCTACCGGAACCGGATCCGCGATCGGGGCACGCGCGGGGACCTGCGCAGGCACCGGCGCGACGGGCGCGTTCGTGGCCGGTTCCTCGGAGGGCGGCGTGTCATCGCTGGACCCGCTCGGAAGCCGCGGCGGGGCGGTCGTCGCAGCACCTCCGTTCGGGCTCACAGTCGGGCCCGGTTCGCTCGACGACGTCGGCGCGAGGGTCTCGGTGGATTCGGCGGCGGGTGCGCGCTTCGGTGTCTGGGTCGTGGTCGCGACCGGCACTCGGGCGGGTAGTGGCGCGGCGGCGAAGGCGGGAATCGGCTTGTTGAGCAGGAATCCGACGACACCCGTCGTGATGGCGACCGCGTGTTCGAGCTGACCTTCGCGCGATTCCAGGCGGGCGGCATCGTCGACATTGGCGCCGTTGCCCATCTCCACGAACACCATCGGCACCTGCGTCAGTGCCGGGCCTGCCACGTCCTCACGGGTCTGCAGGCCCGCTTTGACGCCCGCGTAGTTCGCGGGCGAGAAGCCTGCGGCCAGGTAGGCGTCGCGGACCGCGCTCGACGCCAGGCGTCCACCACCGGACTGCGCCTTGTCGGCGATCGCGTCGGGGATCGGCAGCTGCGGCACGATCATGTGGAATCCGTGCTGGTCGGGGCCTGCGCTGTCGGCGTGAATGCTCACCGCCACGTCGGCGCCGGACTGGTTGGCGGCGCGGGCGCGATCGTCGACGCAGCCGCCCCAGCCGGTGTCGTCGGCGCGGCTCAGCACCACCTCGGCACCCAGTGCCTGCAGGGATGCTCGCACGAGCTGGGCGACGTCCCAGTTGATCGTGTGTTCGGGGATCCCGTTGAGCGAGGTCATCCCGGTGGTCTGGCAGTCCTTGGTGCCGCCGCGGCCATTGTCGACCTGGCGGCCCAGGTCCTCCGAGTGCGCGGTCCCCTGGTGGCCGGGGTCGAGGAAGATCGTCTTACCGGCCAGCTGCTCACTGGTCGCTGGTTCCGGGGCGGCGTGGGCGGTCACGGGGACCAAACCCGACAGCGACACCACCACCGCGGCGGAGACGGTAGAGCAGATTCCGGCCTTGATGATGTTTGGTTGCATGTTCGGTCGGTGCTCCGGGGACGGAGCACCCCTCCCTTCCCATTGGTAACACCTGGTAACACCAAACCCAGTGGTTCACTCTTGCAACGTTGGCAACCACAGGGCAAGCACAGTTACCGAAATGTAACCGGATGGAAGCATCAAAAGACGCTGGTCGGATGCCCAGACCAGCGATCAGCGGTCGACGTCAGGCAACTTCTGGCAATTGCCGCAGCGATCGCAACGCGTAGTGGACCCGGGTCTTCACCGTCCCGATCGGCACACCGAAATCCGCGGCGACTTCGCGGTATCCGCGGTCGTGCAGGATCACCTCGGTCACCGCCGCGCGCTGCGGTTCCGGGAGCCGGGCCAGCAACTGGTCGACGAGCAGTCCGTCGACCAGTCCGTCGGCGAAATCCGAACTGCCACAGACGGATACCTCGGTGATGTCGTCCCATCCCACATCACCCGGTCGCACCGCGCGGGCCCGCACGATGTCGATGATGACATTGCGTTCGATCGCCAGCAGCCACGTGCGCACACTGCCCTTGCGGCTGTCGAAGTCGTGACACGAACGCCAGCCGCGCAGGAGGGTCTCCTGTACCGCGTGCTCGGCCAGGCCCGCATCGCCGAGACTGCGCATCGCCCGCCAGTGCAGCAGCCCGCGATCGGTGGCCAGCACCTCGGCGAGCCCGTCCCTGGTGCACAGGCGCGCGCAGTGCGCTCCGCAGGAGTTGTCCGTCATATGGGGGTATCGCGGTGGACCGCGGCGATGACAACGTCGGTGTTAAGTGACTCTTAGGGATCCTGCTGGGCCCGCGCGCGACACTTTTCTCGCGAGCCCGGCCGGGCCTGCTCCAGGAGGGGGGAGCAGGGACGCCGGGCTCGTTCCTTTTCCGGGGCCGCCCATTTTCCGGCAAAACCCGGCACCATCGCACCCAGGGCGACGAGAATCGCCGCGAGGAGCGAACAACGTGGACATCCATGCATATCCGACCGACGCGCAGACGCCGGTCGACCGGGCCGAGGCCACGCGAGTGGCGGCCGAACATCTTCCGGCCGATCAGCCGGGGCACGACCGGCAGATCATCGAATTCGCCGATGGTTTCACCGTCTTCGCGGTGCAGCCGTTGCACGCGCCACCGGATCGGCCGATCCCGATCGGCGGCTCGGTGTACGTCATCGACAAGGCGACCGGGGCCGTATCGTTCTGGCCGACCTATCCGCCCGGCGTGATCGCCGTGCATTACGCGCTGGTCCTGGCCGCGGACCAGTTGGTCGTTGCCGATGACTGGCCTGATCAGGAGTGATCGAGTAATTCACGAGGTCTCCTCGGTGAATCGGTTGGACGACGCAGCGTGGCGAGTCCGCAGGCCGCGGTCAGTGCGATAGACAGTGCGCCGAACCAGTCGCCCCAGCGGGCGTAGGGCGTGTGGCCGTCAGCGGTGCCGATGTCGGCCAGTGCCGTGTGGGTTTCGGTGATGTCGGTGCGGACCGACGCTCGAACGGTGCCCCGGGCGTCGATGGCGGTCAATTCGCCGAGTTGGGCGGGGCGGGCGATAGCGATGCCCGATTCAGCGGCCCGTACTGCCGCCATTCGACTGTGTAACCAGTGGTCGACGCTGAAATCCAGTGCGGGAGCCAGAAGTAGCGTCGCGCCGTCGGTGCGGTTCTGTCGGACCAGAGCCGGTCGGTCGAGGTCGGCGCAGATCGCGAGTGCCCAGGAGCGGCCGGTGATCTGGACGGCGGCCGAGCCGCGTAGTAATCCGGATTCGAGTCCGGGGACGAGATACCGCTTGGCATAGATGGTTTCGCCCGGATAGGCGATGGCGGCGTTGACCGTGCCATCGGGTTGCTCGAGTTCCAGGCCTATGACCACGTGGACGCCGCGGCGCAGGGCGACGGCGGTGAGCGGGTCGCGTAACAGGAAGAGTTCGGATCGGCGCGCATGCCAGGCCTTCTCCGAGAACACGATGACTTGCGCGCCTTGATCTGCGAGCTGGTTGATGGCGGTGATCGCGTCGGCGACCATGCGCGCACCGTCGGGCGACGCGATGGGGACATACATCGGCGGCTGTGCGAGCGCGACCAGTCCGACCCGCGCCACCGGACCGTCGCTCGCCGCGGCGGAGCACCACTGGCCCGCCCCGATCGTGGCGATCAGCACGAGGGCCGCCATGCCCGCCACCGCCGACCTCGATGACCAGGATCTATCCGATGCGCGCGGGCGGTGCGCGATCACTACGGCCACTGCGGCGGGCACCCCCAGCACGAGAAAACTGATGCCCCATACCCCGGTCACCGAAGCGATGCGCATGATCGGCTCCACCCCGGCCTGTGAGTATCCGATACTCCACCACGCGCCGATCCCGCCGACCAGTCCGAACAGGAATTCCGCGGCTGTCCACGCGGCGGGTAGGGCGAGCGCTGCCCACCCGAACCTGTCCCTGATCAACAGTTTCCGGAAGAGCGACACGCAAGCCCCGAACGTGAGTGCGCTGCCGACCAGCAGGGCGACGGCCGTCACCGCCGGTTGTTCCAAAGTCTTGGTGAGGTAGGACCAGTATCCGACGTTGCCGCCGAGCCAGGACAGCGCCGCCGCCGCGAATACCGCCGAAGCCGGGTGGCGTGGGGCCAGCCACAGAACCGGGAGTGGTGCGAGCAGGGCGATGCCGGGAATCGGATGCAAGCCGGTGCCGATACTCCACAGCATCGCCGAACTCACGGTGGCGGCCAACCACACTGCTGTCAGCCGTCCGGTTGCTCGCCGACCGACTCGCTCGGAGAACCCCTTGCGCACAGTCTTTTCAGTAGAAGTCACCCGATAATCGTCACGGCGGAGGGGGTTCTCGCGCATCGCCCGCAAGAGCGGACTCGTCTCCCTCACGCGAGTGAGATCACCCCGCGCCGCCCGGCAGTTGGTTGTCCCCTCGGGCCACTATCCCGGATTCGTAGGCGAATACCACTGCCTGGGCCCGATCACGCAGGCCCAGCTTCGAAAGAACGGAACTGACATGGGTTTTCACCGTGTGTTCGGTGACAACCAGGCGGGACGCGAGTTCGGTGTTCGAACGGCCCGCGGCCAGTTCTCGCAAGATGTCGCGTTCGCGTGGGGTCAACATGGCCAGCTGCGCGGATGCTTGCGGATGTGGGCGCGCCCGGGCGGTGACCTCGGCGATCAGCCGCCGCGTCACCGAGGGTGCCAACAGCGCGTCGCCGGCGGCGACAACCCTTACACCGCTGATCAATTCAGCCCGGCGCGCGTCCTTGAGCAGGAACCCGCTCGCACCTGCCCGCAAAGCGGCATAGACGTATTCGTCGATGTCGAACATGGTGAGTACCAGTACTTTTGCCGCGGTCTCCGCGCAGATCCGCGCAGTGGCGCCGACGCCGTCCAGTCGCGGCATCCGCACGTCCATCACCACCACATCGGGGGTGAGCCGCCGGGCCGCGGTCACCGCTTCCACGCCGTCGCACGCCTCCCCCACCACCTCGATGTCGGCTTCTGACTCCAGGATGAGCCGAAACCCGGTGCGAAACAGTTCCTGATCGTCGACGACGAGCACGCGCATCGTCAACTCCCCTGCGCCAGCGGCAGATCGGCCGAAACCACGAAGCCCGAACGCGTCGGCCCCACCCGTAGCACGCCGCCGCACGCGTGTACCCGTTCCCGCATTCCGACCAAACCGAAGCCCGTCGCTTCGGGGTCGCCCACCCGATCGCCTTCCACCGGGGTGCCGTCATCGGCGATGCGAACACCGAGCCGACCCGCTGACCAGCTCAGCGCCACATCGACCCGTGTCGCCTTCGCATGCTTGCCCGAATTGGTCAGCGCCTCCTGCACGATCCGGTACGCCGCCGCATCGGCTTGGGGTGAAATCGGCACGCGCGCTCCGTGTTCGGTGAACTGCGCGGCCAGGCCACCGTGTTCGGCGAGCGCGACGAGGTCGGCGATGGCGGCCACCCCTGGCTGATGCGGCGGATCGTCCTCGCGGAGCGCACCGATACTGTGGCGCAGCTCCCGCAGCGCATCACGTCCACCGTCGGCGATCGCCGCGAAAGCCGCGTCGGCATCCGCCCGATCGAGCAGCGGACCGGTCTCGGCACGCACGATCATCGCACCGACCGTGTGCGCGAGCCCGTCGTGCATATCCCGGGCGATCCGTAGCCGCTCGCGGACCACGGCGGCGTCGCGTTCGTCGTCGAGGCGTTGGGTCCGCTCGGCGAGTGCGTCGATCTGGGCCTGCTTCGCGCGGACTCCCGACCCCAGTGCCCACGCCGTCATGAACGACATCGCGGCGTAGGCGTAGGAGTCGGCGGTCTCTCGTGGCACCAACAGCGACACCAGAATCCCCACCGCGACCAGCGCGAAGGTCATCCGCCGCTGCCGCGCCGAGCAGTAGGCCGCGATCGTGTACACGCAGACAACCGTCCCGAACGGCAGCACTGGCAACGCGTGCACGCAGCCGAGCACCGTGATCGCCGGCCCGACCACGCACAGCACACCCACCGGAGCCACCCGTCGCCACAGCACCGGCGCCGACGCGAGGACCGACAACACGACAACCCACCACGGTGCCTCGACGACGAGCGCGGGCACGACGGTCGCGGCCGTCACGGCAGCGGCGATCACTACGTCCAGTGGTGGCGGGTGTTTCCGAGGTAGTCCCACGACGTCACAGTGTGTCCGATGAACAGCCCATCGCACCTCACTCTCGAGAGTGATTCATTGGGCGGCCCCGCGACCTACGCTCGGCACCATGCTGAATTCCACTACCACAATAGATGCCCTGATCAGGACTGATCGAGAAGTTCGCACACCCGGCGCAGGTCGTCGTCGGTGGCGGGACGCTGCACCACCAGCACCAAGTCGGGGTCCTCGACCAGGCGCAGCTGGAACAGCTCCAAGTCGAGCTCGCCTACCGTCGGATGCGTGAGACCCAGTGTGGTCGGCCGGAATTCGGTGACCTCGTAGTCTGCCCACCAGGTGCGGAACTCGGCGCTGTGAACGGTGAGCGCGGCGACCAAACCGGCCAGGCGGGCGTCGTCCGGCCGCGAGCCGACGACGCCGCGGAGTTGACTGAGGATCGCGCGTGCGGCGCGTTCCCAATTGCGCATCGCCGACCGGTTGGCCGGGTCGGTCAGCATCCACCACAACAGGTTTCGCTGCCCGGGCGCCAACAGCTCCGGGTCGGTTCTGACCAGTGTGAAGGCACGATTCCAGACGACGAAGTCCCACCGTGCGTCGTGGATCACCGCCGGGCACGGCAACAGTGCGTCGACCAGCCGCTGTAACCGGTCGGTGCCGCACGCCGGCGTGGCCGCGAGTTTCGGTTCGGCGAGGTCGGCGAGCCGACGCAGGTGCCGGTGCTGCGGTTCGTCGAGCCGCAAAGCCCGTGCGAGAGCATCGATCACCTGCGAACTCGTGCTGATCCGGCGCCCTTGTTCGAGCCAGGTGTACCAGGTCAGACTCACTCCGGCCAGCTCGGCCACCTCTTCGCGGCGCAGGCCGGGGGTGCGGCGGCGGCCGGGTTCGAGGTCGCCGGGCAGGCCGACGTCGGCGGGATGCAGCCTGGCGCGGTGGGCGCGCAGGAAGGCGGCCAGTTCCGCGCGGCGATTCTCGCTCATGACGCTCCGTTCGTCTCTACGAACAGTGATGTTCTGGGTAGCAGTATCGGTGCCAGGACCAGCGGAGCGCACCGCTTTACCGTCGTATTCACGAGGTGATTACGAAAGGTCATCCACGACAAGGGAGTACGACGATGAGTACCAACAACGGACCCGTTCTGGTCATCGGTGCGACAGGTCAGCAGGGGCGGGCGACGACGCGGGCGCTGCTCGAAAAGGGCAGGCAGGTCAGGGCTTTCGTACGAGACCCCGAGTCGGCGGCTGCGAAGGCATTGCAGGCCGAGGGCGCCGAGCTGGTGGTGGGCGACCTCGACGACGAGGTCAGCGTCAAGGCTGCCCTCGACGGCAGCCGGAGCGCGTTTCTGATGTTGACCATGATGGAGGGCGTCAATATCACCGAAGCCGGCATCGCCGCCGAACAGCGGCGCGGCGAAACGGTGATCGACCTGGCCCGCGACAGCGGTATCGAGCACCTGGTTTACAGCTCTCTGCGTGGGGCGGGCCAGAACTCGGGCGTGGAGTACTACGCGGCCAAGGAGCACCTCGAGGCCTACCTCACCGCACAGGAGCTCCCCTCGACGATCCTGCGGCCGGTGTTCTTCATGGACAACTTCGGTTCGTTCAACCGCCCGGTGCTTCACGATTCGGGCACGTTGGTCCTGAATCTGGCTGTGCGCGCCGATATTCCGATGTCGCTGATCTCGGTCCGCGATATCGGCGCGTTCGCCGCACTGGCCCTCAGCCGCCCCGCCGAATACCTGGGTCGCACCGTTTCTTTGGCCGGCGACCGCCTCACTCCGCCGCAGATCGCCGAGGCGCTCGGTGCTGCCGCAAGCCTGCCCGCGCGCAGTTTCCAGGTGCCGATCGAGGCGGTCCGCGCCTTCGATGAGCAGGTCGCCAAGATGTTCGCCTTCTTCAACGAGCGCCCCGACGAGGCACTCGACATCGCCGCCCTGCGCGCGGAGCACCCCGGTCTGCAGGATCTGCCGACCTGGCTGGCCGCCTCCGGCTGGCGCCCCTGACCCGCGCCGCACCACCGCGTCGCCCCCGCGCCTAGGCTTGGATCAGACCAAGCCACAAACCGGTGACCAGCGACGATCATGATCGATCAAGAACAAATTGCATACATAGCGATGTGTGCATATGATTGCGAGCGATCGGACCGCAGAAGAGGGGAACGCGATGGGCGCAGGGCACGGGCACGACCACAAGGTTTCGGCCGACAGCGATCGACGCTGGCTGGCTGGAGCGCTGGCGGTGATCGTCACCTTCCTGATCGGCGAGGTAGTCGTCGGCATCATCGCCGATTCGCTCGCACTGCTCTCCGATGCCGCGCACATGACCACCGACGCGGCCTCGATCGCACTGGCGCTGTGGGCGATCCGGCTCGCGGCGCGACCGGCGACCGGGCGGATGACGTTCGGCTGGAAGCGAGCCGAGATCCTGTCGGCCCAGGCCAACGGGCTGACGCTGCTCCTGCTGGCACTCTGGCTCGGCTACGAGGCGATCCGCAGGCTGTTCGAGCCGCCGGAGGTGCACGGCTGGCTGGTGCTGATCACCGCACTGGTCGGCGTCGCCGTGAACGTGCTGGCCACCTGGATGATCAGCCGTGCCGATCGCACCAGTCTCAATGTCGAGGGCGCCTACCAGCACATCCTCAACGACCTGTTCGCGTTCATCGCCACCGCCGTCGCGGGTCTGGTCATCATCCTCACCGGCTGGGTCCAGGCGGATGTGGTCGCCACGCTGATCGTGGTCGCGCTGATGATCAAGGCCGGGATCGGGCTGATCAAGGCGTCGAGCCGAATCTTCCTGGAGGCCGCACCCGACTACCTCGATCCGACCCAGATCGACGCCGACATCCGCGCACGTGACGGCGTGGTCCGAATCCACGACCTGCACGTCTGGGAGATCACGTCCGGTTCCCCCGCGCTGTCGGCCCACGTCCTGGTCGAGCCCGGCCACGACTGCCACGCGGTCCGCGAGGACATCGCCCACATGCTCGACCACGACCATCACATCGAGCACGTCACCCTGCAGGTCGATCACGCGAGCCCGGAGGTCCTCGACATCGGCAACCGCGACTCCCACCCGTGCGGCGACGCCCGCGGCCCGAAGCACACCTCCGCCCGGACACCCCACACTCACTGACGAGAGAAGGCCCCACACCCATCGGGTGTGGGGCCTTCTCGTCGGTCGCGGAGGAATCAATCAGTCGGGCACGGGTTCACATAGGCGTGCCCGGGCAGCGCGACGGCCCACTCCTCGCGGGTGATCGGGGTGGTGCCGCTGGCACAGATACGGTCGGCCTCGACGGCGGCATCGGTGCGCCATTGACGCAGGGTGCCGTCGACCGCGGACTCGGTGAGGACGGCGCCGTCCGCGGCGAAGGCCAGCATCGTGGGTTGCCGGTGGCGCTGGCCTCGGGCGATGGCGGCGTAGGCAGTGGGATGCACGGGGTCGGTGTAGTCCCAGAGCAGGATGGTGCCGCTGACGATGTCGTCGATCGCGAGCCGGGTTCCGCCGGGGTCGAAGGCCACGGATCCGGCGGAACCGTTGGCGCCCGCGGGGGCCCGCAGGGCGCGCGGCGCAGTGCCCGGCGCGCCGAGCTCATAGACGAAGGCGCCGGTGAGGGTGCCGACCGCGAGGATGCCGCGCGAACTCAGGGCCAGCGAGATCGTCTGTCCCGGGGTCTGCAGATCGGACAGCTCGGCAATCGCCGCCGCGCCGGGCGTGGCCGGGAAGACGCTGACATTGCCGGTGCGATGGCTGCCGACGGCGAGCAGGCGGCCGTCCGGGCTGAAGGCGAGCGAGGTCGGGTAGCCACGACCGAACCGGATACTCGAACGCAATCTGGGCTCACCGGTGACGTCGTAGATGTCGACGTTCTGGGTCAAGCTGTGGCCGATGGCCAGGCTGCCGTCGGGGCTGAATACGACGGCGCGAGTGTCGACACCGGCCGCGCTGAGCGGGGCGCCGATGCGACGCGGAGCCGCTGGGTCGGCGATGTCCCACACCTGGATGTCGGATTCGGTTCTGGTCACCGCTCTGGTCGCGTCCGGAGCGATCGCGACGACATCGACCAGGCCGGCGGGGTCGCCGTCGAGCAGCGCCCGGTCGGTGGCGAACGGCGTTCTGGCCAGCATTCGCAGGTGTGGGAACAGCTCCTGTGGGAGGACGGGCTGGTCGAGCGGAAACCGGAACAGCGTCAGCGGGCTGGTCGGCACAACCGGACCCGGGAGTTCGAAGACGTGCACCGCGTGGTCGAAACTCGTTGTCACCAGCGATCTTCCACCGCGTAGGAAGCGCGCACGGGCGACCATGTCGATCGGCAGCGTGACCACCTCCTCGCCGCTGTCCAGGTCGCGGATGCGGGCCCGGGTATCGCCGCCGACGATCACCGCGGATCGGCCGTCCTCGGTCAGTGACACGTCGATGTATTCGTTGGCGCCCCTGGTCACGGCGGGCATCGGTTCGAAGGTGGCCGCGCCGACTTTCCAGCGGGCGACCTCGCCGGGATTGAGGCCGACGGCCAGCACGGTGCCGTCGCCGTCGAATTCGACCGATCGCGCCTCCGCACCGCCGGGTCGTTCGACGCGACGGTCGAACACCGGCGTCTGATCGCGGTCGAGGGTGTCGACGTTCCAGCCGCGCACCGTGGTTGTCCAGATCCCGCCGAACAGCGAGGGCGCCGCCACGGCCAGGGTGCGGTCGCTGAGCGCGACCTCCGCGCGCTGTCCCGAGACCGTGAGCGTCGGCAACGCGACCGGGTGCGCGGGATCGTCGCCGAGGCGCCAGACCGACACGGTCGCACTGTGGGTACCGATGGCGACGAGGTCGGAGCTCACCGCGACCGAGGCGGGCAACCGGCCTGCGAGCGGAAGCTGGGCCATCTGCCGCGGCGCGCCCCGGTCGGCAATGTTCCACAGTGTCGAGCCCAGATCGCCTGCGACGACCAATAATTCGTGATCAGCGCTCATCGCGATCCCGCGGATGTGTCCGCTCCCGGTGTCGAACCGCGGCCACCGGTCGATGCCCGCCTCGGTCACCCGAACCAATTCCACGGTGCCGTCGCCTTCGCCGATCGCGATCACATCGCCCCGCGCGGTCGTCGCGATGCGCGGTGCGTCGGGGTCGAAGATCACCCCGCGACCCAGAACCACGCCGGGGCTGATCCGGATCGGCGCGTTCGTCGCGGTGTTCTCCAACAGCGCCGAGCGCGCTTCCTCGGTCGGGGCGGTTCGATAGGCGGCGAGTGCGATCTGTTGCGACAGAGCGGGATTGAGGTTGCCACCGCCGCGCGCTACCCCGGCGAACAGGCGCGAATTCGATTCCGCCCGCGCGGCGGCGTTCTCGATCCGCAGCTGGACGAGGTTGGTCACCGACACCACCGCGAGCAACACGGCAAGCACGGCCGCACCGGACACCAGCCACAGCGCGAGGTTCACCCGCGTGCGGGTTCGCGCGATCGCCTCGGTGACCGTGCGGGCGGCCGAGATCCGGTCGGCGTAGTTCTGCGGTGCTTCCTCGGCGGCTTCGCGATATGCCGCCGACGCCACCACCACTCGCAGCGATGAGCGTTGCGCCGCAGACAGTTTGCCCGCGTAGCCACCGACCGCGGTCAGGTTCGCACCCGAAAGTCCGGCGGTCACCGCGCATTCGGGGTCGAGTCGCCGTGGGCGCAGCGTGCGCAGCACCGCGTGGCGTGGGGCGAGGTCGTCGAGGGCGACCGCGATCGCCGCGCCCATCGACGCACCGTTGATGTCGTTGGCCGGTGTGCTGCCGTGCGTCGACACCGACCAGAGCACACAGGCGTCGGTGGCCGCCAAACTACTGATCCGCCAGGCATTTTCGAGGCTGTCGGTGAATTCGCGATCGGCCTGCAGGAACCCCGTCCTGGCCGGGTCGGGATGCAGGCCGCTCGGCCCGCCGCGAACCTGGTCCAGGCGCAGCACACCCACCTCGCCGCCGCCGCCGAAGTTCAGGAACAGCACGCTGATCCGGCTACTGCGCACCACGGGCAGCCGATGCCCGGCCAGCTCCAGCGCGGCCATGATGGCGTAGCCGCGCGCGGGCCGACCGCCCTGGCCGAGCAGGTGGCGCACGATGTCGCCGAGCGGGGCGTTGTCGCTGGTGATCGGAATGCCCGCGGGCAGCAGCTGGGTGCCGACCGAGGTCAGACCGGCGCGTTCGGCGTGATCGAGGAAGACCTCGCACGCATCGTCGATGTCGATCGAACCGGTCAGTGCCTGCGCCAGCACCGCCATCGCCCGTGCGGCGGACAGATCCGCGGTGATCCGGCGGCCCTGCGCGTCGGGATCCTCGGCTTCTTCCTCGAGCAGATCGTCGTCGGCGGCGAGGTCTTTCCACCGGGCGAGGGACTGCCGGGCCAGCACACCCGTCTCCCGCCGGTGTTCGAGCAGCCGGCCCGTGGCCTCCGGTCCGGCAGCCACGGCATCGCGGCACAGGGCGAGCCACCGTTGCGGCGCACCGGTGAGCTCGATCAGTACCGCGTCGTCGCTGGACTGCGCGTCATCCGGCTGGGCGGTCGTTTCGACCGTCATCGTTCCCCCGTCTCCCGCCGGATATCACCCGACCCTTCGCGAACATGCCCCGATACGATGGCATCTCAGCACCCACCGTTCTACCCAGGGGACCACGTTGTCGAGACGACACATCATCCGACGCAGCTCGATCGCGACGGCACTGCTCGTCGCGATCCCGATCACGGCGAGTTGTTCGTCCGGCGGGGAAACCACCGCCGCACCCACAACAGTGCCAGCGCAAACGATTTCCGCGCCGCCGCCGCTGCCGAGCGCCGAGGAGGTCGGGCTGCTGATGCAGCGCCTGCTCGACACGTCCGTCTCGAACGCGGACAAGCTCGAGCTCGTCCAGGGCATCGAGAGCGATCCCGAACTGCCGAACCGGGTCGCCGACGCACCCCGCCAGGGCGGCGCCACCGTCGCGATCACCATCACGGGAACCCGGACCGCACCGCCCGGCATGCTCGCCGACGGCACCGCCTCGATCAACAACGGTCCGCCGCATCCGCTCATCGTGAACTTCGTCGACGAGGGCGGGAAATGGAAGGTCGAGAAGGCCTGGTATTGCCAGATCGCCTTCTCGTTCATGGTCGCCTCCCCCGCCTGCCCCACGTAGTACTCCCACGAACCGGTCGGGCCGAGAACCGCATCTGTGTAGGAGCCCATCGGCGCAGAGGAGGAGGGGTCCGCGATGCAACATGGTCTGGCACGGCCCCGGCCTGCGGCGCGGGTACGATCGACGGCGTCAATAGTGCGAGCCATGCGGTGCCCGTCGGCGGTCGAGTGGGGGTGTCAGGTGAGTTCCGATCCCTTGGATCGCTGGCTCGGCGCCGCGTGGAGCGAGGTCCCCGACTACCTGCGGCCCGCGGTCGTCGAACACATCTTCGGCGCCGATCTGATCACCATGTCGAGCTACGCGGCGGCCAAGGCGCGGTATGTGGTGGAACGGATCGACCCGGACATGCGCAGCGACTTCGAAGACGTCGCCCAGGACACGATGGTCGAACTCACCGCGACGCTGCCCCCCGAACGGATCCGGCACTGGAAAGCGCTGGTGCTCAAGAAGCTTCAGTGGCAGGTGCTGCAGGATCGACGCAGCCGCACGGCCGAGAAGCGCCACCCCGGCCAGCGGGTCGACTACGAATCGGCCGTGCTGGTCCTGGAAGATCATCGGTGCGGCGATACCGAGAACCGGCTCGCCGACCGCGCCGTCCTGCGCGACGCGCTGGCCTCGATCACCCACGAGGAGACCGCGGCGGTGCTCCGCGCGACCTTCGTGATCGCCGCGGACGGCAGCTATACCGATGTGCAGACCACCGGTGAGGTGGCGCGCGATCTGCGGTTCAGCCAGGAGAAGGTCAAGCGATTACGCGCGGCGGGCGCGAAGTTGCTGCGTGCGGCCGTGCGCGCACAGCTCGACGCCCGCGACCTGGACAACGAGGAGACGTCGTGACGGTGCCGGATCATGAGGCGGACCGCCTGAGTCTGCCGGTCGATATCGATGTGCTGATCGCTTTCGCCGAGTCCGACGGCCCCGAAGTCGATGCGGAGTCGGCGGCCGCCGGGGCGCGGATCGCCGAGCGGCTGTTGCGCGGCGGCACCGGCTCGGATGAGCTCGGTGCGCGCCGGGCGGTGATGGCGGTGCCCGGCTGGACCGTGCAACCACTCGCGGCCTCGTCGGAAGCGGACACGACGGCGCCGCGCGCGGTGCAGAAACAGCTCGACCGGGAATTGGGGATCGAGTTCACCCGCTCGCCTGCCGGTGCGGAGCAAACGCGAATCTCGGTGCACTCCTTCGGCGCCAGGGCCACGGCGGGCGACATCGTGCGAGTGGCGGTGAGCGTCGGTGGCGAGCGCGCCGAATTACTCGTCGTGCTCTATGCCGACGACGACGGCACGCTCACCGGCCAGGTCGTTACCAGGGCGCTCACGATGTCGGAGGATCTCGAGATCTCGCTGCTGCCGGGTGCCTCGCTCGGCACCACGCACACGGCCGCGGTCACCGACGCGGTGCGCTGCTCGCTCACGGCCGGGCGCAACGCGTGGCGCCGGGTGGCCAAGGGCCTGCCCGCCGGTGATCCGGTGCGGGCCGCGATCGTCGCCGGTTTGAGCTGAGGAACCCGATTGCCGAAAGCGCTTGTCCGACAATCGGGTTCAGGAAAGCCCTGGGAGGGCGCGCCCGACCTGGTGGAACCCCCCTGCGGCTCCACCTGGCCAGTGTCGGCGCGGCCGTCACTCCCAGGGGCAGTAGTACTTCACCGAGGCCGGCGCGGTGATGGCGCCGACGTCGGTGAAACCCCTCACCGACACTGATGCCGTGCGGGCGCGGATCGGTTCGCGGCGAACCGTTGCCGGGCCGTGGCGCATCTATGTTCTCGACGGCCCCGGATCGGGCCGGTAGTGAGGAAACGCGGGAATGACACCTTCGAGGAACGACGCAGCGCGCAGGCTCGCTGTCGCCGCGGCGATGGTGTTTCAGGTGAGTGCGCATGCGAGAGCCGGTTTGCGCACGACGGCTGAGGCTTTCGAAGCGCAGGCGCGACTGCTGCTCGCCGATGGTGAGGCGAAGCATCGCGAGAGTGTGGCCGCTGCCAACGCTCGGGCCGAGGCTGCCGACGATGTCGAGGCTCGGCGGCGGTGTGACGATGAGATCGATGCGGCGGATCGGCGGCGGCACTCGCTGATCGCCGCACTGGCCCGGCATCGGCTCGACGAGGACACCCGAAACCGGCAACGCGGCGCCGCGATCGACAAGCAGGAGCATGCCGCGCAGCGATTGCTGATCGAGGCGGACCGCGGTGATCTCTGTGCGTACCGGCCGACCGTGCACTCCATCGGTGGCGTGACGGTCGACGAGTTGGTGGCCGCACAGGAGTCGGCCGTGCACGAGTTGCGGCGTCGCCTCGACGCCTACCTCGCTGCGGTCGAAGCGAATCCCGAAGACGATCGGTATGTGGCGGACCTGTGAGCTCGACCGACACCCACGCCGCCGACCGAACCGGACCGAAGACAACTATCGCCCAGCCACGATCCACCACCCACCTCCGCGGGTGCACGACCTCAACATCGGACGGCGATCGAGGCATCATCGACAACGTGCGCATGTTCGGTATCGCTGTGACACAAGCTGGTTCGTTCCGGTAACCCCCCGCCGATCGGCAGACCGGCGAGCATGCGCACCACCAGCCGCACGAACGCGAAGTGCGTGCGCAGGGCCCGCGGCGAACGGGCGACGGAGTCGACGGTGCAGGTCCCGGTCGGTGCGGGCAGAGCGGCGAACCTGTTGGTGAGCCAGTCGAGAATCGCGGGCACGATGAGGAATTCGAGGGGCAGGTGCGAGCCGCGGCGTACCCGCAGGTAGCGCACCGTCGCCCCGGCCCGCTGATAGCGCCGCACGTGGGCGTCGATATCGGCGACGGCGATCACCTCGTCGTACACGCCCTGGACGATGAGCAGCGGTGCGGCGGGCGCGCGAGTGCCGGGTTCGATGTCGGCGAGGATGCGGCGCAGCACGGGTTCGGCGAGCAGCGCCCCCATCCCGCCGCGCAGGTGACGTGTGATGTCGCGGCGGGCGAACCGCAGCAGCAGCGCGAAGGTGCTGCGTTCCTCGGCTTCACCGAGCAGACCGCGATACCGCTCGTCGAGGTGATCGTTGAGCATCGGCCCGAGTTCGGGATAGGCCTGCCGCAATCCGGCGACGAACGCGGCCGGGAACCCGGCGAACCAACCACCGTTGAGGCGCACGAACGCGGCGGCCGGGTCACCCACCGGCGAACCCGCTGCCGCGCCGACGATATTCAGCTCCGGCGCGTACTCCTCGGCCAGTTCCGCCGCCCACGTGGTCGCCAGTCCGCCACCGGAATAGCCCCACAGGGCAACAGGTGTTGTCGATGTCAACGCCATCGGCGCGAAGTTCAGCGCGGCCCGAATCCCGTCCAGCGCACGGTATCCGGGCTCACGCGCCGCCCCGAACCGACCGCCGAACCCCTCGTGATCGGGTACCGACACCGCCCAACCCTGCTCCAACGCCATCGCGATGATCGGCAACTCGAGCGGCGCGATGGAACCGATCGTCGACGCACCACGCCGCAGCGCGTAGGACGGAAAGCACTGCGGCGCAACAGCATCTATCGCGCACTGGAACGACACCAGCGGCCGGGGACCGCGAGCACCCCACGGCAGCAGCACCGTCGTCACCGACACTTCCGGCGCACCGTCGAGATCACAGGTGCGATAGAGCAATTGCCAGGCCGTGATCCGCTGCCGCACCACACCGAACAACGCGACGTCCACCGGCCGCGACCGCACCACCGTCCCCGGCGCGAGCGCGTCGATGCCGGGTGGGGTGGCACAGAACGGGTCGTCGGGCGAGAGCTCAGGCGCGTCGCGCCAGGTCACTGCGTCGCCGGTCATAGGCTGCCGCCGCCTCCGAAGAACCAGGGGTTGAATGTGCACGCCAAGGCGGTACTACCTTCCGGATCCAGAGCACGCAGCGCGATCGAGGTCGCCCGTGGCGAATACATCATGGTCAAGTGATCGGAGATGTCCTGCTCACAGCCGTTCTGCAGGGTGACGTTGTCGACGGTCGCGCCCGGTCCGGCCCGCAGGAACCCGAGGTCGAGGGGATTCATCACCTCGTCGTAGCGGGAACCGACCACGGTGTAGTCGAGGCCGGGCACCGTGTCACCGGCGGCGTTGAGGGTGGTGTAGAACGACGAGCCGACGGCCTGTTCGACATTGGCCACGCCGATGATCGGCCGGTAGAAGCCCATGATGTCGATGCCGGCGTTGTTGATCATGCGGCCGAGCGTGGCGAGGCCGAGCAGCGAGGTGCCGTGGTGGGTGGCGCCGAAAGTCACCAGTTTACCGACCTTGCCCTGGCCGCCCTCGAACTTCAGATAGTGGTTGGCGATGGTGCCGCCCTGGGAATGGCCGACGATGTCGACCTGGTCCGCACCGGTCGCGGCGCGCACCCGCTCGATGAAGGCGGCGACCTGGCGCGATGATTCGACCATCGGGCCCACCCCGTAGCGACCCGGCAGCACGGCGCCGAGTCCACCGGCCTCCAGCAGCCCGGATTTGCCGAAGTTCAGGGTGAACACGCAGTGTCCGGCCTCGGCCAGGCGCGGCGAGAGGTGGGAGAAGGTGTCGTAGGCGTTGAGCCAGCTGCCGTGCAGCAGCACCACGGGGCGTGGGTGCTGCGGCGACGGCTTGCAGTCCCAGCGATTGGCGCCGGGCGGCGCCGCGTCGGGGTGGACCAGGCCGTAGGCGAAGGCGGCCAGGTAGGACGACATCTCCGGGCCCTCCCCGATCGCGTCGGAGGAGCGGCTGCCCGCCGAACCCGAGCTGCTGCCCGAGGCGCTGCCGGTGTCGGCGATGGCCGTGGGGGTGCGGCCGTCGGCGGCGGCCACCGTGCCCGCGTTCAGGTATTCAGCCATGGAGGCGACCGTCGGCTCCAGCGTGGGAGTCGCACCGGCTGGGCCGGAGGCCGCGGTCAGCACCGCGGCGACGCCGATACCGAACAGGGCACGGCGAAGGGGATGCATCGTTGCATTCATGAGGGAGTCACTTCCGTAGATCCGCGTCGAGCGAGCTAGCTCAGACGCGCTCTGCGAATCTATGACCCAGGCCACAGTGCTGTCACTGCACCGGGAAACGAGAAAGTCTGGACAAGATTGTCGCAGGAGCCAAGGTCTGGTCGATTTCTATCGGACGGTACTACTCCGGCCTGTTGTCGGACACAATCGAGTCATGCTCGCTGAACACCCCGTTTCCACAGTGCCCGCGCTCACCGCCCGCCTGCTGACCCGCTGGCCGCAGATCGCCGAGCGCATGCTCGCCGCGGGCCTGGGCACCACCGCGCCCGCCGAGCTGCCGGAAGGGCACTTCGCCGCGGAGGTCCTGCCTACCATCTACGCGTGTGGGCGCGCCGTGCTCGAGGCGATCGCGGCGGACCGCGAGTTCACCTATGCCGAGGTCGCGGCGTTCGTCGCCCCGGTCGCCGAGCGGCACGCCGAGGACCGGCTGCCGTTGCCGATGCTGATCAGCGCGATCCACGGCTCGGCGCAGGCGGTGCTCGCCGAGGCGGCCGCGGTGACGGAACCGGAGGAAATGGCGGAGTTCGTGGTGGTCTTCAGCCGCCTGCTCGACCTGTTGCGCCACATCAACATGACCGTGGTGTCGGTCTACACCGAAGTCGAACAGTCGATCTATCACGCCGAACGCGAGGCGCGCCGCGAACTCTGTTCGGCTCTGGTGCGTGGGCTGCCCGCCGAGGAACTCGCCGCGCGGGCCGACACGATCCTGGCCGACCAGTACACGGTGCTCGCGGTCCACCTCAGCGAGCCCGCCCGCGTCGGCACCGCAGCCAACCTGGTGACCAGGCGTCGGATCCGGGTGTTGCAGCGGGCGCTGGACGAACTCACCGGCACGACCACCCCGGCCACCTTCGACGGCACTTACGGCATCGCATTGTTGAGTCACAGTTCCGAAACCGACTGCCTCGATCCGGCGAAGTTCGACGAACTCGCCGACCGTCTCGGCGCCCAGTTCGGCGTACCGGTGTATCTGGCCGAATTCTCCGGGGTCGACCGCGAGAACATTCCGGCCGCGGTCAAGGACGCGACCGAACTGACCGAACTGGCGCGCCTGCGCGGCAAGCCCGGCGGCTGCTATCGCCTCGACGATCTGCTGCTCGAATATCAGCTCACCCGGCCCGGACCGGCCCGAGAACGTCTGGCGCAGCGGGTGATTCCGCTGTTGAGCAGCCCGCACCTGATCGACGCACTGGAGGCACATCTCGTACACGGCGCCGACCGTAAAACGGCGTCACGACTGATTCACGTGCACCCGAACACCTTTACCTACCGACTGCGCAGAATTGCCGAACTCACCGGCCTCGACCCGGCCGATCCGACGGATTCGCGCATGCTCGCCGCATCGCTCACGGTTTATCGACTGGATTCACTCGACAACGAAAAAACCCGCTATTCGATGTGTGCATCGAATAGCGGGTAATTCGTTTCCCGACAAGGAAAGTCTTACAGCAGCGCGCTCTTTACAGGTAGGCGCTGCAGGTCGGCCAGGCGCCGGGACCCTGCGAGGCCAGCACGTTCTCGGCCACGCGGATCTGCTCTTCACGGCTGGCGTTGTCGGCGGTGCCGGTGCCACCGTAGGCTTCCCAGGTGCTCTGCGAGAACTGCAGGCCGCCGTAGTAGCCGTTACCGGTGTTGATGTTCCAGTTGCCTGTGCTCTCGCACTGCGCCACTGCGTCCCAGTTGTTGGCCGAGGCGGTAGCGGTGGTCAGACCGGCCGGAACGGCGATCATCGCGCCGGCAACAGCGGCGATACCAAGGGCACGGGTGGTGAACTTGCGATTGAAAGACATATAAGCATTCCTGTCTGCGCCCACCGACTGCGGTGTTGGAAACTACCGCGTCCCTGCCCCTCAGTCGTGTCGGGGATCCTCGAATCGTGGAGCAGGCTTTCCGGTGTTCTTCGATTCGATTCGGCTCGGTTGTTGTTCAAGCCGTGATCGAATGTAGCCGGAATGTGCGCTGAGATCACGTACCGATTACGAAGCTGTTTGTAGCGGATATTGTCCAAAGGAACAGTGTTCATCGCAGGTCGACCGTAATAAATCCGTAATCACAATACTGTCGTTAAAGCGCCTTTATGTGACGGGGCTCATAAACATTAAGAGACCCCCGTCACAGCGTCTCCCGACAATTCGGGCACCCCGTTGCCTGCCGCGCCGGGGGATGATGGGTGAAAGGAGGCGCACATGAGCACTCGCCGGACCCTGTTCACCGTCATCGCCATCGGCATGGTCGCGGCGGTGACCGTCGGGCTGTACCTGTTCCAGCCGTGGCGGTTGTTCACCACGGTGACCGTCGACGAAGCCCCGATCGTCGCGGTGGACGGTGCGCCACCGCCGGTGATCGCCGGGGGCACTTTTCTCTCGCACGAGCACGACACCTCGGGATCCGTGCAGCTCCAGCGCACGTCAGAGGGCACTGTCGTGCTGCGAATCCTCGACCTGAGCACCTCCGACGGGCCCGCGCTGCACGTCTGGCTCACCGATCAGCCGGTGATCGCCGACGACTGGCACAACTTCGACGACGGCCACCACATCGACCTCGGCTCACTCAAGGGCAACGAGGGGAACCAGAACTACGAGCTGCCCGCGGGGACTGATCTGTCGACGGTGAAGTCGGTCAGCATCTGGTGCGAGCGCTTCCATGTCTCCTTCGGCGCCGCGACCTTGAACCCCACATAATCGCCTCAGGCGAGCAAGCGCCGCTCGGTGGCGACCGCGACCGCCGCCGCGCGGGTGTCGACGCCGAGTTTGTCGTAGATGCGACCCAGATGGGTTTTCACCGTGGCCTCGCTGATATGTAGGGCGCGGGCGATCTCCCGGTTGCCGAGACCGTGCGCGAGCTGGCCGAGGATGTCGCGTTCGCGGGCGGTGAGGGTGGGGCCGGGGTTGCGCATCTTGGCCATCACCTTGGCGGCAACCGGCGCGGACAAGGCGGTCTGCCCGCTCGCGGCGGCGTGGATGGCGGCGAAGAGTTCCTCTGGACGTTCGGCCTTGAGGAGGTAGCCGGTGGCGCCCGCCTCGATCGCGCGAGTGATGTCGGCGTCGGTGTCGTAGGTGGTGAGGACCAGAACGTGCGGGGCCGGGTTCTCGGCGGTGATGCGGCGGGTTGCTTCGATGCCGTCCATGTCGCCGCCGAGTTGCAGGTCCATCAGGACGACGTCGGGGTGCAGGCTCGCGGCGAGGGTGACCGCGGTCGGGCCGTCGGCGGCCTCCCCGATGACCTCGATGTCGGGCGCGCTCGACAGCAGCGCATGGAGCCCGGCGCGGATGACCGCATGGTCGTCGCAGATCAGTAAGCGCACGGGGGTGGTCACAGGTGCCGATGTTAACGCGCTGCCGATCGCGGCGACGGCGATGGTCTCGGGCCGTCGTGGATCGGATGTGGGGTCGAGCCCCGGCGACGGTCGGCACGCGGCAGTCGGGTGCCCACGACGCGGCAACGGGCGATCGACCGGCGGACGTCAGGGGGCGGGGGTCGACCTCACGTCGAGCGGGATGGCGGCGGAGAGCACGGTGCCGTCGCCCGGTGCGGACTCGACTGTGCAGGTACCGCCGAGTTGACGCACGCGCGCGCGGATGGCTGGCAGGCCGTGACCGCGGTGTTCGGAAGGGCCTGGCGAGTCGTCGGGATCGAAGCCTCGTCCGTTGTCGGCGATGTCGAGGACGATCTGGTCGTCGAGGCTGGTCAGGGTGATCGTGGCGGTAGTGGCTTGCGCGTGTTCGCGCACGTTGGCGAGCGCGCCCTGGGCGATCCGCAGCAGGGTCGCCTCCGTCCGCTGAGGTAGTTGCCCCGGTGTGCCTTCTATATGGCAGCGCACGGTGAGCGCGTCGGTGGTCTCGCGTTCGGCGATGGCGGTCAGGGCGGCGGGTAGCGATCCGCTCGCGGCAAGGTCGGCGGGGGCGAGGTCGTGGACGAAGCGGCGGGCCTCGGTGAGGTCACGTTCGGCGATCTCGGCGGCCGAGCGCAGGTGGGTGTGCGCGAGCTCGGGATCGGTGTCCCACACCAGGTCGGCGGCCTGCAGCAGCATCCGCTGACTCGACAGCCCCTGGGCCAGAGTGTCGTGGATTTCCATCGCGAGCCGTTCGCGTTCCGCCAGCGTGCCTTCCCTGCGTTCGGTGGCGGCGAGTTCCTCCCTGGTGCGCACGAGGTCGTCGATGAGGGCCGTCTGCCGTTCAGCCTGACGACGCATCCCGACGAACAACGCCGTGGTCACCGCAGCTACAGCGGGTGGGGCGAGCACGAGGTTCGGATCGAGCCAGCCCGCGATGCGCACCTCGCTGAACACCACCAGCGCGGTGAGCGCGACGACCAGGATCACCGCGACCTGTTCCGACAGAATCCGCAGGCCGGTGTACACCAGCGGCACCGCACACCAGGCGAAGCTGGGCGCGAGCACCACCAACACCGACCAGGTCAGCACCAACAGGGCGAACCACGCCAGCCGACCCGACTGCCGCAACTCGCTCAGCGCGTACAGCACCGCGATCAACACGGACAGGACGACGATCAACGGCGTCGAACGGGTCTCGCTGTGCCGGATCAACCAGCGCATCAACGACGCTGCGAGCAACACGTAGAAGGCACTGTGCACGATGACGGCGAGCAGTCGCGAGTCGTCGCGTGCCTCGCCGAGCCACTGCGTCATCTGCCACCTCTGTCCTCTGGCGGCCGATGCCGCTGTCCTGGTGTCGGAGACCTCGATCTTGCCTCCGCTGGGCGCCTCGTCGCAGCAGGTGGCGGAGCGGGCGGCCCAGAACCGGCCGATGGCCTGGGCAAACACCTATTCTCCCCGCCGAGTGCTCGCGGCGGGTCATCCGATCGGTTGACACCGGGGTCGATCGATTCGTGCGCCGAGTGCAGCCACTACGTCGATTCGGTGGGACCGCGCAGCGAACAGGATGGATATCAACAGGCCACGGCAGACCGTCGGCAGGCCGAGATCCACCCAGGAGCAGCTATGACCGCCAAGTCCACCACCCGCAACCGCCTCATCATCGCCGGCGCCACGGCCGGTGTCGTCGCCGCCGGTGTCGTCGGTGTCGTGACCGTCCAGGCCCAGGATCAGGACCCGGCGAGCCGCACCCCCGTCGTCGTGAACGCTGCCGACGCCAACCTGGCCCAGTCCACCCACCTGACCGTCGCCGCCGCCACCAAGGCCGCCCAGACTGCCCTCGACGCCGCCGCCAAGGAGAACCAGCGCGTGAGCGTCGCGGTCGTGGACCGCAACGGCAATGTCATCGTCACCCTGCGCGGCGACGGCGCGGGCCCGCAGTCCTACGACGCCGCCCAGCAGAAGGCCTTCACCGCCGTCTCCTGGAACGCCCCCACCACCGAACTCGCCAAGCGTCTCGAAGCCGCCCCCACCCTCGCCGACATCGACGGCACCCTCTTCCTCGGCGGCGGCGCCCCGGTGAAGTCGAACAACGCCCCGATCGCCGGCATCGGCGTGGCAGGCGCCCCCAGCGGCGACCTGGACGAGAAGTTCGCGCAGGCGGGCGTGGCGTCGCTGGGTGGCTGAACTCCCGCGAACAGGTGAACAGCCCACTGGCACTGTCGGATTCGACGATGCCGGTGGGCTGTCTCGCCCTGGTCCTCAGCCGATGCCGCGACCGCGGAGCCAGTCGAAGGTCCAGCGGTAGAAGTCGGCGGCGCCGGAGCTGGCGTTGATCGAATGGCCGCTGGATTCGATGATGCGGTCGGCGGTCGCCGCGCGGGGGTCGATGGTGCAGTCGCCCGCGGGACAGGCGATGGTGTCGTGACGGCCGAGTACGTAGGCGGTGGGGACTTCGGATTCGGCGGGTGCGGGCGCATCGGTGGCGCCGGGGTCCGGTCGTACGGAGCGCAGTTCGCCGATGGCGAGGGTGTCGGCTATTTGCTCCTCGACGGCCGGGATGGCGGGGTCGTAGGTGCCGGGGTAGTGGAAGGCTTCCATGCGGGTGCCCGGTCCGGTGGTGAGATAGCCGGCGCTCCACGGGTTGTCGGCGAAGCGTGGATCCTTTGCGGCCGAGACGAATTGGTAGCGACTGCGGTCGTCGTCGGGTCCGTCGTCATCAGGCTGACCGGCATCGGGTTCGGGCGGGATTCCGCTGACGATCACCGCGTCGACATCCCCGAGCGCCGCCGCCCGCACCGCGACGATCCCACCCATCGAATGCCCGTTGAGCACCACGGTGCGCGCACCCGGCCCCACCGCACCGGCCCGGAGCTGCCCCACGACCTTGTGCACCGCGTCGGCACCCGCGTCGAAATCGAGGACCTGGCCATCAGGTCTGCTGCTGCGCCCGTAGCCGAGCCGGTCGATGTTCACCGTCACGTACCCGGCTCGAACAGCCTGCCGGACATAGGAATACGTGTCGGGCTGGAAGGGGAGATCCCAGTAGCGGTGGTCGTAGGCGCCGCCGTGCAGCAGCACCTGCACCGGGGTATTCGGCTTCCATTCCCCCGCCTGACATATCTGGGCCGTCACCCGCTGAGGGTCTGCGCCCACGGCGGGCACCTCAACAGTGAAATCGTGGTCGACACACTGGATTTCGCTCGATCGAGGGTCCTGGCCGGAAGTGCATGCCGCTAAGGCGCCGAGCACCGTACCGAGTGCGAGAACTCGGACGCCCCAGCCGACGCCGGAATTATCTGCCATACCGCGACGGTATGACTCGACACCGCACCCGGTCCTCACCCGCGAGGCCGACATCGATCCCCTACTGCGGTATCACTCGGCGCGGCGAGCGCGGGCACGTCGCTTACCTTCGTGCATGGCTTGCACCCGGGCGATCGGAATCGTGTGCCCCTCGGCGATCAGATCGGCCGGAAGTGCCTGTGGTGCCGGCATTTCCGCCGCCCACGGATCGGTGTCGCCGAGCAGGTCCGCAGCGGTGCGCAAGGTGAAGTCGGCGGGCGTCACCGAGTCGATATCGTTCCAGCGCAAGGGAAACGACACCGGAACTCCCGGACGGATGCGCGGACTGTAGGCCGCGATCACCGTCGCCCCACCGGCCCGCGTCGAGTCGAGAAAGACCTTCCCCTCCCGGTCCTCGCGAATGAACGCCGTGGTCCCCACGGTGGGGTCGATGCGTTCGGCCCTGGCGGCGATGGCGCGAGTCGCGGCTGCCGCGTCCTCGATGGCGACGCCCGCTTCGATCGGCACGAAAACGTGTAATCCCTTGGCGCCACTGGTTTTCACCGCACCGGCGAGCCCATCCGATTCGAGCGCCGCCCGGATCAGATGCGCGCCCGCGGCCGCATCACGAAACGTCTGCCCCGGCGACGGATCCAGATCGAGCACCAGATGCGTCGGCCCCGCACTGTGGTCGATCGGCAACAACAACGGGTGATACTCCACCGCCCGCTGATTCCCGAACCACAGCAGTGTGCGCACATCGTCACCCAGCGCGTAGGTGACCTCCCGATGCGAGCTCTCCGCCCACACCGTCGCTCGCGGCACCCATTCCGGGGTGTATTTCGGCAGGTTCTTCTGCATAAAAGGTTCCTGCCCCGGCCGCACCCGCACCACCGACAGCGCCCGCCCACGCAACACCCTGACCAGGCGCTCCCCCACGAACTCGAGATAATCGACCAGGTCCCGCTTGGTCGCCTCGGCACCGTCGAACAGCGGCTGATCGAGATTGCTCATCTCGACCCCGCCACGCAGCTCTTTGCTGGTCATGGCCTCACTGTGCCCCGCCGCCGGTGAGCGGTCAACCACCCTATGTCGTCTGTGGTCACAGCTGATCGGACAGAATTGCCAATGCGGCCAGTCCTTCCGCGCGATGGGCCCGCGACATCACTCGCCATGCGGAATGCTCCGGTGCCAGCTGTGCCGCGAGAACTGCGATACGGCGGCGATCCGAACCAGTGAAATCCTCGCGTTCTGCGAAGGGGTCATCGACACACACCAGTAAGGATGCCGCGTCGTACAGATGACGATCTCTGTCCCGCGAGTCGGAGGTATAGGCGGCTGCCTTGAGGAGCAGAGCACCGAACGCCCGCGGGACAGGGATATTCGCGATAGCCCCTGGCAGTATCTCGACGCGCGCGTCGACTGTGCGCCGCAGCGCCTGGGTGCCACCCTCGATACGCACCATCTCGCGGCCGCGGAGTCGCTCGATGATTGCGGGTGCCGGATGATCGGCTATGAGCACATCGACGTGCTCGACCAAGCTGGTATCCGCGACCAGATCCACCGTCGTCGACCCGCGAACGAAACGGTGTGCGGTGTTGTTGCGCGGATCGATAGATGGCTGCAATCTGTAACCGAGAGCCTCCAATACGGACGCAGTTGCACTGGGTACGCCACGCGTGGTCTCGATATGCAAGACGATGTCTACATCGTTGGTCGGCCGAACGATCCCGAGGCCTCGGTGGATCGTGTGCAGTTGGGTCATCAGGCCACCCACTAACGTCCAGCTGCCGCTCGGGAGCGCCTGTGCCAGCTCGGCCACGCTCGGCCACGGCTGAGGCCATCCGCCGGGAACGGGTGCGACCTCCATCGTCGCTCGCTGTCGCCGATCGCTCATCGGTAACCCTCCAACGCCTTGGCCAGCACCCGGGATCCCACACCCTGAATTCGCGGTTCGAGGGCGGTCGCGGCATCGAGCGCCGCGACAACAGGGCCTTCGGAGACAAGACGGGTGACCACATCGAAGTCGAAATCGGTCACGCGCAATGTCACGTTTCCCGCAACTGCGGGTCGCAGCCCCAGCCTGCGCACCGTCTCGTCGAATTGGCGCGCACTGATGTAGCCATCGAGATCGTTGTTCGCCACAGCGTCGACGATGCCGAGTCGTCCCAAGTCGGCCGACTGGATGACCGCCTGAAGCCGTGGAAGTGCGGAGCTGTGCGCGGTGAAGATCCGCGTCGTCGCACGGTCGCGCACACGCGCGATGAGCTCGGCGGGCTCGGTCAGGTCCCGCAGCACGCTCCGCACCCTCGCTGCCTGGGTAACCCCGAGCCAGCTGGGTTCCGCGCCGGTCAATACCGCGATCGCACCCCACGCCGTGTGTTCGGACCAGGCGCGGGTCCGGCGACGGCCAGTATCCGCCGACGCGAGGTAGCGGTCCAGAGAATCACGAGCGACAAGTCCACGCGCCACCGATGTCAGCTGCCCGGCGCCGACGAGACGACGAACATGGCGCACGGAGACGCCCAGCGCGGCGGCTGCCTGTTCGTTCGTCGCGAAATCCCGTCCATCCATGACAGATAATGTCTCATTCAGGACCTAATCTGTAAAGTTACAACAGGCGTTTTGGTCGAACACCGGGTAGTCGGCTATCGTATGTCCGCGCGGCTCACGCAGGTGAGCTGTTGTTCTGGCCCCGTCGTCTAGCGGCCTAGGACGCCGCCCTCTCAAGGCGGTAGCGCGGGTTCGAATCCCGTCGGGGCTACAGCGAGAACTCCTCGGTCATGGTGACCGGGGAGTTTTTTTGTGCCCGTTTTTGTCTCCCGAGTGCAACACATTGACAGACGTTGCACGATTCATACACTGTAGGAATCGTGCATGGAGGTGACGTGATCGAGCAGACGGCGTGGGAGTTCCATGAGGCGGCGCGCCCCGATGCCGCGAGCGCGTTCCGGGCCGCCAGGGCCGCGTTCCTGGCCGGGCACCGACTCGAGATGAAGGAACTGGCCGTCGCGCTCGGGGTGAACCGGGCGACGCTGTTCCGGTGGGTCGGTGGGCGCGACGAGCTGCTGGCCGAGGTGATCTGGTCGATCGCCGAGCCGACCCTGCGTCGCGCGGCCGCCGCCACGCCCGGTCACGGCGCGCACCGCATCGCATCGATCCTCGGCGATTTCGCCCATGCCACCAACACCTCCGATGCCTTCCGCCAGTTCCTGCTCCGCGAGCCGGAGCGGGCGCTGCGGTTGCTCACCACCCGCGCGGGCTCGGTGCAGCATCGCATCGTCGCGATCGTGGAAAACCTACTCGCCGAAGAGATTTCGGCACAACAGCTCGATCCGCTGCTACCGGTGCCGGAGCTGGCACTGCTGCTGGTGCGGATCACCGAAACCTTCATCTACACCGATGTCATCAGCGGTGAGGAACCCGACGCGGCCAGAGTTGTCCGGGCGTCATTGGTTCTGCTGGGCGAACGGCCCGAACAGCAAGTCAGCGAAAGGACACCATGAAGCGCTCCATCTACACCGAGGACCACGACGCCTTCCGCGCGTCGGTCGCCGAGTTCGTCAAGCGTTCGATCGAGCCGAATGCCGAGAAGTTCGCCGAACAGCGCGCTATCGACCGCGAAACCTGGCTCGCGGCAGGCGAACTGGGCTACCTCGGCCTCGGCGTGCCCGAGGAGTTCGGTGGCAGCGACGCGGGCGACTACCGGTTCAACGCGGTGTTCGCCGAGGAGCTGTCCAAGGCGAGCGCGGCGCTGGCCTCCTCGTTCGGCATCCACTACGACGTGTGCGCGCCGTACCTGGTGGAGCTCACCACCGACGAGCAGAAGCAGCGCTGGCTGCCGAAATTCTGTACCGGCGAGATCATCACGGCCATCGGCATGACCGAGCCGTCGGGTGGTTCGGACCTGGCCGCGCTGAAGACCACCGCCGTGCGCGACGGTGACGACTGGATCGTCAACGGCTCGAAGACGTTCATCACCAACGGTTTCAACGCCGACCTGGTGATCGTGGCCGCGCGCACCAGCCCGGAGAAGAAGGCCAAGGGCATCACGCTGTTCGCGATCGAGAACGGCATGGAGGGCTTCACGCGCGGGCGCAAGCTCGACAAGGTGGGCCAGCCCGAATCCGATACCGCCGAACTGTTCTTCGACAATGTGCGCGTCCCCGATGCCAACCGAATCGGCGAGGTCGACCGCGGTTTCATCGCCATGATGGAGCGCCTGCCGCAGGAACGCATCGGCGCCGCGGTCTCCAATCTCGCGCATGCCGCGGCGATTCTGGACGAGACGCTGCAGTATGCCAAGGAGCGCAAGGCTTTCGGTCAGCAGATCGGCAGCTTCCAGTACAACAAGTTCCTTTTCGCCGAACTGGTCACCAAAGTCGAAGTGACACAGGCGTTCGTCGACCAGGGCATTGCCGCACACGCGGCCGGTGAGCTGTCCGCGGTCGACGCCGCGAAGGCCAAGTGGTGGTCGGCGCAGGTGCAGAACGATGTGCTCGACGCGTGCGTGCAGCTGCACGGCGGCTACGGCTACATGCGCGAATACCGTGTTGCCCGTGCGTGGATGGACGCCAGGGTCACCAAGATCTGGGCGGGCTCCAACGAGATCATGAAGGAACTGATCGGCCGCGATCTGGGCCTGTAAGGACAGATGCGTGGGGGGCGGCGCGCGGGTTGGTCCGGCGCCCCCCCCCCCCCCCCGCAGAAAGGTATGAGCGCAACCCCCCCCACCAGCAAGAGGAGGAACA
>NZ_JBHYRN010000002.1:370268-466408 GCF_042749305.1 Nocardia sp. NPDC058705
CATTCGGGGGGGCTCAAAACTTCTATCTCTTTGACTTTGCGGGGGCTCAATTGGGCCTTTTAAGACTGGGGGGGTGCGCCCGGCCCTGTTCGATCGCCGGGCACGACGCGCGCCAGTCAGTTCAGGATGATCGGCAACGCGGCCAGATCGTTCTGCGTGAGCACCGGCAGATTGCCGATCTCACTGTCGGGCACCGCAAGTCGCAGCGCCGGGAAACGGGCGAACAGCGCGGGCAGCGCGATCGCGGCTTCCAGACGCGACAGGGCGGCGCCGGGGCAGATGTGCGGGCCGTAGCCGAATGCCAAGTGGCGGTTGGCCGTCGAGCGGGTCACGTCGAAGTCGTCGGCGGTCTCGCCGTGCACCGTGGTGTCGCGGCCGATGGCCCGGTAGGACATCACCACGCCCTCCCCCTTGGCGATCACGGTGTCGCCGACGGTGATGTCCTCGGTGGCGAAACGCATCAACAGGTGCGAGACCGGGCCGTCCCAGCGCAGCGACTCCTCGATCACCTGCTTCCATTCCACGTCGCCCGCAAGGACTTTCGCCAGCTGCTCGGGTTCGGCGAGCAGCGCGCGCACGGTGTTGATGATCAGGCTCACGGTGGTCTCGTGCCCGGCGGCGACGAGGGCCTTGATATTGCCGATCGCCTCTTCCTCGGTGAGCGGCTCGCCGCCCTCGTCGGCGGTGATGAACGCCGAGGTCAGGTCGTCGGCGGGGTTCGCGATCTTCTGCCGGACCAGGTCGGTGAAGTACACATCGAGGCCGCCGATCACCTCGAGGCGCTCGTCCTGCGGGGTCATCACCGAGAAGAACTTCTTGTACCAGTCGAGCAGCATCGGGTGATCCTCGCGCCGCACGCCCATCAGGTCGCCGACCACGCGCATCGGCAGCGGATAGGCGAAGACCTCCTTGAGGTCGACCGGCGCACCGTCGGCACCCGCGGCCTCGAGATCGTCGAGCAGGTCGGCGGTGAGCCGCTCGATCACCGGACGCAGCTCCTCGAGCCGGCGCGGGGCCAGCGCCTGCGCGGTCTTGAGCCGCAACCGGCGGTGCTCCGCGCCGTCGACACTGAACATCGAACGGTCGACGAGGACCATCCCGATCAGCGGCCACTGGGTGGTCACCACGCCGTCGGCGTACAGCGACCACGCGTTGATGTCCTTGACCAGCCGGGGATCGGTGGTCAGCTGGCGCGCGATCGCGTGATCGGTGACGGTCCAGGCGGGCACGCCGAGCAGGTCGATCCGGGTGATCGGGCCGAGCTCACGAAGTCGGGCGGTCTCCCCGTTGAGGTCACCGACCATGGGGTCGATGGCAAAGGGGCATTGGGAACTCACGAAAAACCTCCGACGGGTCGAACTGGTGTGAAACGAACGGGCAGTGCGCTCATGCCCCGAAGGAAAGCCGAAGGTCGCCGGGTGAGTTGGTCGGCGGGTACTGCCAGGTCCATATCCGGGAGCCGGTCGAGCAGCACCTCGATACCGGTCCTGGCGATGATCTCGGCGATCTGCTGCGCCGCGAACGGGCAGCGGTATTCGCCGTAACTGAACGCGAAGTGGGCGTTGTTGCCGGTGGGGACCGAGCCGCCCTCGGAAAACGATTGGCGCACATGCGGATCGAGATTGGCTGCGGCGAGGCCGAGCAGCAGCATGTCACCGGCGCGAATCGTCTTGTCACCCAAGCGAGTATCGCGCGCGGCCCACCGACCGGCCAGGATCGAGGTCGGGCCCTCTTCCCAGAGGACTTCGCTCATGGCCTCGCCGACGCTGCGCCTGCCGCCACCGAGGGCGTTGGCGAAACGGTCGTCGGTGAGCATCAACCGCATCGACGTGCCCAGCCAGTCGGCGGTGGGCAGATGGCCCGCGGCGGTGATCGCCATCAGGTCCATCATGTATTCCTCGTCGGTGAACGGCTCGGGATCGGCCAGCATCAGCGACACCAGATCCCCACCGGGACGGGCCTTCTTGGTCGCCAGCAGCCGTGCCATGTGCTCGGCGAAGCGGGCGTGCCCGGCCTGGGCGTCGGCGCCGCCGTCGGCGAGCATCTTGATCACCAGGGCGAGGTCGTCGGCGTCGGCGTCGGGCATGCCGAGGATGCGCGACAGCGCCAGCACTGGCAGCTTCACCGCGAATTCCGCCATCAGGTCGGCAGTCCCGCGACCGCAGAACCCGTCGATGAGGCGGTCCGCGATTTCCTCACAGGCCCTGCGCAATTCGAAGTGGTCGACCGCGTCGAGAGCCGGTTCCACCATCGCCAGGTGTCGGCGATGTTCGGCGCCCGCGGTGAAGTAGATCGAGGGCATGGGTCGCCCGACCATCGGCAGCAGCGGCCAGTCCTCCGGCACCCGGCCCCACTGGTTCCACAGCGAGACATCGCGCGGGAACAGCAGCGGATCGCTGGTCACCTGATGCAGTTCGCGGTAACCGATGATCAGCCAGGCCGGGAACCCACCGGGCAGCTCCACGTGCACCACGGGCCCGTGATCGCGGCGCATCCGCCGATAGACCTCGTGCGGTTCGATGTGGAATTCCGGGCCGCTCAACGGCACCGCGCCGGTGATCGGGCAGGCGCCGGTGGGTGTGCTCATGAGACGGTTTCTCCCTGCGAGACAGCGGAATACAGGTGCTCGACCAGTGTGATCAGCACCTGCTTGCTCGATTCGCGCGAGCGCGCGTCACACATCACCAGCGGCACGGCCGGATCCAGATCGAGGGCGTCGCGCACCGCCTCGGGCTCACGGGCATCGCCGAAGTCGTTGCAGGCCACCACGAACGGGGTGCCCTGATGTTCGAGCCGGTCGATCGCGTACCAGGAGTCGCTGATCCGGCGCTGGTCCACCAGCACGATCGCGCCGAGCGCGCCCGCGAACAGCCGGTCCCACAGGAACCAGAACCTCTGCTGCCCAGGCGCTCCGAACAGATACAGCACGTGTTCGTCGTCGAGAGTGATGCGGCCGAAGTCGAAGGCGACGGTGGTGGTCGACTTGCCCGGCACACCGCTGGTGTCGTCGACACCGGCGCTCACGTCGGTCATGGTGGCCTCGGTGTCGAGTGGCCTGATCTCGCTCACCGACCGCACCAATGTCGTTTTACCGACACCGAATCCGCCGATGATCACGATTTTCAACCCGTGCTGTGCCGTGCTGTGCAGCGGCGCTCCAGCCCGCTCGGGCACGTTCTCAGAGCTTGCGAAGTCCAACGAGCACCTTCTCGAGGGTGGAAGCATCCAGCGACATCGCCGCCGACAGCGGTGGGCGCACCGTGATCTTGCCCGCGGCGAGCAGATCCGACAGCACAACCGTCGCGACCCCGACGGGAAGGCGCAGCTCGGCCGCGATCTCCACGACCGCGGTCGGCGCCCGGCACATGTCGAGCACCGCGACCTGTTCCGACGACATGCCCACGCTCGGCGCCGACTCGCTCACCACGAGGGTGACCAGGTCGAAGTCCTCGGTCATGGGCGCGCGGCCGCCGGTCAGGGTGTAGAAGCGGTCGGGATCGTCGTCGCGACCTGCCCTGATCACTCGATCGCTCCGCGGCGTGGCTGGGCCGCCAGGTGCTCGCCGAGCTGTTCGACCAGCTCGTGCATCGTGTGCCCGACCAAGCCGGCGTCGGCGTCCTCGGCGGCCACCACCGCTAAGTGCGCGCCACGTCCCGCCTCGACCACGAACAGGATGCCGCCGTAGAACTCGGTCATCGACTGGCGAACTCCGCCACGCCCGTCACCGAACTCGACGGAGGCCCCGTGCGAAAGACTCTGGAACCCGGCGGCGATCGCGGCCAGCTGATCGGCGCGGTCGATATCGAGTTCCGGTGTGTGGCAGATCTTCAGTCCGTCACCCGAGAGCAGCAGGGCGTGCCTGGCGCGCGGGGTGCGGGCGAGCAGCTTCTCGAGCAGCCAGCCGAGGTTGGCGGGGGCGGTCGTGGTCATCGGTCCTCCAGTGGGTCGACGGGTGCGGCGGCGTTGCCCGGTTCGTGGCTGGTGAGGTTGCGGCCCGGCGCGGAACGCTGAAAAGCGCCCAGCGCAGTGGGTTTGGCCGGTGGCGCCGCGGCGGTGGGGGCGCTGGTGAGGCCTTCGGGGTGAACTCGAGCCAGGGTGTCGCCCCTGCGACGTTTCGGCAGCGAGGGTGTGGTGCCGTTCGACTCCGCTCGCGCGTGTTGGCCGAACGGCTCGACCGCGTCCAGTGCGCCCGTGTCTTCGCCGGAATCCATGGTGCCGGTGGCGGTCCTGCGCGGAATGGGACTGTCGAACTGGCTCAGCGTGGTGGATTCAGCGACGCGTGGTGCCGTGACCGCCGGGCGACTGCGACGTTCGGCCCGTGCGGTGAGCTCACGAGGAATGACGACGACCACCGCGGTGCCGCCGATCGCCGACGGCCGATACGACACGGTGAGTTCGTGTTTGCGCGCCAGGTGCCCGACCACGGCGAGCCCGAGGCGGGTGCCCGACAGCGAGGCCAGGTCGGCGCCCTTGCCCTGGTGATCGCGCCCGGACACGGCGGCTTCGGCGCGGCGCAGCGCGGAGTCGCTCATGATCAGACCGCTGTCCTCGATCGTGATCACCACGCCAGCAGGCACTTCCGCGGCGTAGACGTGTACTTCGGTGGTGGGCGGGGAGAAGTTGCACGCATTGTCGAGCAGTTCGGCGAGGGTGTGCATCACGCCTTCGGCGGCATGCCCGGCAACACCGACCTCGGCGATCGCCCGCAGTCGCACGCGCTGATACCCGGCCACCCGCCCCATCGCCCCACGCAGAATCGATTCCATCGCAATCGGTTTCGCCCAGCGGCGCCCGGTTCGCGCACCCGACAGCACCGCGATGCTGTCGGCGAGGCGGCCCGCCTGGGCGGTGCGGTGGTCGATATGGAGCAGGTCGGTGAGCACCCTCGGGTCGGCGTGGCGGTGTTCCATCTCCCGCAGTTCGGCCAGCATGGAGGTGGTCATCGCCTGGATGCGGCCCGCGGCGCCGGCGAACGCCGACAGTGCGGCCGCGCCGCGGCGCGAATTCTCCTGGGCTTCCCACGCGTACGCGGCGGTGTGCTCGTCCGCCTTGGCCAGACGTGCGGTCGCCTCGGCCACGGTGTCGGCCAATTGCTGTTCGGCTCGTCCTGCCGCGGCCAGGCTCGCACGCGCCTGTGCGCGCTGACGCAGGGCGTACCAGATTGCCGGGCAACCGATCAGCGCCGCGGCGAGGGCAGCGGCCAGTACCGGAATGCCGACAGCGGGCGGCGCGAGCACCGCGGTCACCGCGGCGATCGCCACCACGGCCACCCCGGCGCCGAGCACCACGGATCCGGCGTTGTCACCGGATTCCGCCGGTTCGGCAACTGTCTGCGCCATCAGCGGCACTTCCGCAGTACTCACAAGCCCCCTGCCATCAGTGGTCTTTCAAACACGCAGCAAGGCAGCCTGTTTCGAAGGTGGAGTCGAGCATATCGAGCCCCCGCCCTACCTGCCACTCGACCGATCAGGGTTCACCGGCCGTTGGGGTACGGGTCAGTATCGGACCTGGTCGTGCCAGCTCCGGCGAGACGGTGATCACGTGGTCAGCGCGGGTGCGATGGCCGTGGCGATCGCGCGGTAACCGGAATCGTTGGGGTGCAGGTGATCACCGCTGTCGAACGCGTCGGCGAGGCGCGTGCGATCGCCCGGTGCGGCAAGGGCCAGTTCTAGATCGACCACCTTGTCGAAGGCTCCCGCCTCCCGTATCCAAGTGTTCACCTCGGTGCGCAGGCGCTCCTTCTCCGGCGAGAAGAACGCCGACCCGGCGAAGGGCAGGATCGTCGCACCGATGATGCGCACCCCCGCCGCTCGCGCCTGGGCGATCAAGTCTCGATACCCGGCGATGAGCTGTTCCTTCGACACCTGCGGGAAGACGATGCCGTCCGGACCCGGGTTGCCCGCGAGACCGATGTCGTTGATGCCGATCAGGACGACAGCGGTACCGACGCCCGGTTGGTCGAGCACGTCACGGCGGAAACGAGCGATGGCACTGTCGCCGAGGACGGTCGAGTCGGTGATCAGTCGGTTGCCGCTGATTCCGGCATTCACCACCGGACCGTGATAGCCGGCCGCCGCGAGCAGGTCGGGATAGCGCTGGTCGGTGTCGGGGGTGGAGCGGAAGCCGTCGGTGAGCGAATCACCGAAGGCCACGGTCACATCAGCTTCGCTGGGCCGGAGCGTGTCGACACCTGCCAGGTAGTACCAGGACTGCGATTTTTCGGTGAAGTGCGTTGCCGAAGGATCCGCGACGTGATCGCCGGGTGCCCGGTACGCGGTGGCCAGCGCCTGCCCGTGCTGGGTCGCGGGGCCCGTGGGGTAGGTGAAGTAGAGCGTTATCGCCACCAACGGCCCCACGGATTCCACTGCATCGGTGACTGTTTCGGCACCCGGGGCCACCACGAAAGCGGAATCCCCACCAACAGTCAACACCCGCACCGATTCCGGGACAACGGCTGCGCCACCCGCACTTCGCGCAACCGTCGCCGCCGCGACCGGCAGGGGATACTCGCCATAGCGGTTCGACAGCCGAATTCGGACTTGCGGCCCGTCCTGTGACAGCCGAACCACTTGTCGCACAGTCTGTTCGGAAAACCCCATCGCCGACCAGTTCTGGTAGATGGGGTACTGGACAGCGGTAGCCCAGGCACTCGACCAGGTGGGTTCGGTGTCGCGCACACCGAATGCGACCACGACCAGCGCGGCTACGGCGGCGACAGGCGCGGCGATCCAGCGTAGGCGCAAGGTGTTCCGTTCGATCAGGGTGAGAACATCCTAGGTGCCGTTGTCCCTCGACAGCGGCGAACCCTGGGATGTCTCAGTCGAGCACGGCTGTCGCCTCGACCTCGACGAGCAGATCCGGCTCCCCGAGCGCGGCGACCCCGATCAGCGTGATCGGCTTGACCGGATCGACCCCCAACTTCGCCGCCGCCCGCGCCACACCCTCGCCGAGCAGCGGGAACTTCTCCGGGCCCCAGTCGACGACGTAGATCGTCAGCTTCGCGACATCGTCGAACGAACCGCCGACGGCCGCGAGCGCGGTGCCGACATTGAGGTACGCCTGCTCGACCTGGGCGGCGAAATCGTCTGTGCCGACCGGGTTTCCGTCGGCATCGCGGGCGACCTGTCCGGCCAGGAAGACCAGGCGCGAGCCCGTCGCGATCGAGAGCTGTCGGTAAACCTCCGGCTTAGGCAGCCCGTCCGGATTCATCAGTTCCACAGTCATGCCCAATACCATAACGCTGTTATGTAATATTTCGCTATGGCCAGGACGAAGAATCTCGCGGTGCGCTCGATGCTGATCGACAGAGCCGCGCTGCTGCTGCGCGAGCGGCAACCCGTCACGCTGCGGGGTCTGGTGGCGGGCACCGAGGTGTCGACCATGGCCGTCTACACCTACTTCGACGGCATCGACGGTCTCTGGCGCGCGGTCCGCCAGGAAGGTTTCACCCGCCTCGCCACCCGCCTGACCGAGGTGCCGACCACCGACGACCCGGTCAACGACCTGGCCGCCCTCGGCAGCGCCTACCTGTCCAACGCCCTGACCAACCCCGACCTCTACCGGGTGATGTTCGACGCCGGCTTCGACCTCGAGGACGCCGCAGCCGCCGACGCGACCCTGCATCGCCTGGTCACCGCCGTGCATTCGGCCAAAGCCATCGGCCGATTCCGCGCCGACATCGACCCGCTGGACCTGGCCACCCAGAGCTGGACCATCGGCCACGGTCTGGCCGGCCTCGTCGCCACCGGCCCCCTGCCACCCGCGGCTCTGAACTACGGAATCCCTATGCTCACAGCACTGTTCGTCGGGGCCGGTGACGATCCGCAACGTTGCACGCAGTCGGTCACCGCAGGCTGGCGCATCGAGTGAGTTACCGGAGTTCGCCGACTGCGGCCCTCGTCGCCTCCGCTACGAGATCGTTGGATGGTTCCGCGTTCTGGTCGGGCTTGGTGGTCAGGACCGCGAGGACCAGGGGTTGGCGGCCAGGAGGCCAGGCGATGGCTACGTCGAGGGCGGAGCCGTAGGAGGGGGTGCCGGTTTTGTCGCCGACCTTCCAGTCGGCGGGCAGGCCCGCTTTGATGCGTTTGGCGCCGGTGGCGCTGGCGAGGAGCCATTCGGTGAGTTGGGCGCGTTCAGGGGCGGCGAGGGCGGTGCCGAGGACGAGGGCGCGGTAGTCGGCGGCCAGGGCCGCGGCGGTGGTGGTGTCGCGTTCGTCGCCGGGGACGGCGGTGTTGAGTTCGGGTTCCCAGCGGTCGAGGCGGGTGACGGTGTCGCCGAGCGTGCGCAGGAAGGCGGTGAGGCCCTCGGGGCCGCCGAGCAGTCGCAGGACGAGGTTGCCCGCGGTGTTGTCTGAGACGGTGATCGCGGCGTGACAGATCGCCGAGACGGTCATGCCGGTGTCGACGTGCTTTTCCGTCTCGGGGGAATTCACCACGATGTCGGCGGCGGTGTAGTGGATGACCTGCTCGAAATAGCCCGTGGCCAGCGGATGTGCCTGCAGCAGTGCGCCACACGCCAAGCCTTTGAAGGTCGAGCCCATCGCGAAGCGTTCACCCTCGCGGTAGTCGACGGTCGCCCCACTGCCGGTGTCGACGACCGAGAGTCCTAGGCGGGCACCGTATTTCGCCTCCAGATCGGCGAAGACCGGAGCGGCGGAGGCAGTTGTCGACGTACTCGGCGCCGGTTCGACATCGTTGCTCGAGCAGCCGGTGAAAGTCACGGCCGAGGCCGCGAGCACGAAGGCGGCGATCCGGGTTCGCAGGAGGGGCTTCGGTGCGGTGGAAGTCACCGGTGCACAACATCACCATCGGCCACTTCGAGGCCAATATCGGACAGCACCCTGAACGAGTCGCACTCGATATCACCGCAGGTAGACACCGGTAAACCTATTCCGAAGGCTGATCGCTTCCGCCTTGTCATGGCCGATCGTCCAAGTCGCGGCAAGCGCGCTGGTTCAATGGCCGATATGGATCTGATCCGCCACCTCCGGTTCTTCGTCTCCGTCGCGGACGAGGGCCACTTCGGGCGGGCGGCAGCGGCGCTTGACATGACCCAACCACCCCTGTCCCAGGGATTGCGCCGCCTCGAGCAGCATCTCGACGTCGAACTGATCCGCCGCACCAGCCAGGGCGCGCTGCTCACCACCGCGGGCAGACACCTGCTGCCCCGCGCCCGATTGCTGGTCGACGACGCCGACCGGTTGCTCGCCGAATCGCAGCGGATCGCCCAACTCAGCGGCACCGTGCGATTCGCGGCGACGAGCGCGCTGCCCGACCGCCTGGTCACCGCCTGCGTCACCGGCCTGCGCGCCGCCGGTGGGAGTGTGGCGACGACGCTCGGCACGACCGTCGACCTGGTCACCGAGGTGCGGGCAGGCGTGTGCGATGTGGCGGTGATCGAACATCCCGCGCTGGTCGACGGTGTCGAGGCCGGACCGGTGCTGAAGTTGCCGCGCTGGTTGGTGGTGCCCGCCGATCACCGCACCACCACCACCGAACGGCCGACGTTCCCGATGCTCGCCGGGCTGTATTTCGCGCACCCACCCCGCGCGGCGAACCCGCCCGCCTTCGACAGCATTGTCGATCTGCTGCGCGAACGCGGGCTGGACGCACCGCCACTCGCGGCGTCCGACGATCGGGCGGTGTTGGCCGCGGTTGCTGCCGGAACGAGCTTCGGCGTGACGGCCACACCGCCGACACCCACACCGGGCGTGGCGTGGCTGACTCTGGCTCCGCAGTCGATTGCGGTGCGGGTCAGAGTGATTCGTCGCCCCGATGCCGGGACATATGCCGACACGGTGGACCGGGCGCTCTATCGCGAGCGGCTGCGATGACCACCTTCGGCGCGGCGAGTGCGGGCGGTCGACGAGTCCCCGGCTCGGTCGACGCGGGCCTCAGTAGATCCGGGCGGACCGACGTGGGACCAGGCGGTTCGAGCACGACGATCTCCGATGGTGCGAGAGCTCCTGAAGCGCCGGCTTCGCGGATCCGTGCGGTGTTCGCGGACGCGGGCTGTGCCGGCTGGTTGCACGCTCGCAGGTGCGACGGGTCGCCAGGCGAGGTCTCCGTCGGTGGACGCGACCGTGTGGTGTTCGCGTCGGTGTACAAACTGGTGTTGTTCGCGGCGTTCTTGCGCCAAGTCGATCGGGGGCAGATCGATCCGGCCGGGCGGCTCACCATCGACCCCGCCGACTGCACGCCCGGCCCGACCGGCATTGCGGCACTGCATGATCCGGTCACACTGAGTCGCCGTGACTTGGTGACATCGATGATGACGGTGTCCGACAATGCCGCCGCCGACGTAATCCTCGGCGAGGTCGGTCTCGCCGCGGTGAGCGACCTCGTCGACGAACTCGGCCTCACCGACACCCGCATCGTCGGCGGCACCGCCGACCAGTACCGCAGCCTCGTACGCGACACCGATACCCACAGCACCGCAGAGGCTTTCGCCGCACTTACCGACAACGACGAGGCGTGGACCGTCGCCGCCTACGACCCCTCCTACGCGAGCGCGACGACCCCCGAGGAGATGACCCGCTTCCTGTGGAAATTGTGGTCAGGCGACATATTGTCTACGGCGAGCACAGCATTCGCGCGCACGGTGATGGGCAAGCAGATCTGGCAGCATCGCATCGCCGCCGCCTTCCCGCATCGCGGAGTCCTCGTGGCGGGAAAGACCGGCACCATCGGCGTGATCCGCAACGAAGTCGCCGTGATCGAGTTCCCCGGCGAAACACCGGTCGCGGTAGCGGTTTTCACCCGGGCTGCCCGTGCCGACCCGATGCTGCCGGTGGTCGACGCCGCGATCGGTGAAGCCGCCCGCATCGCCGTCACCGAACTGCGCCGCCCGCGCTAAGGTGCACGACCATGGCTAGCATCATCGCTTGTGGGTGGAGATTCTTCCGGCTTCGGCCGACTGCGGAAATTCGGGATCGCGGCGGGGGCGCTGGGTGTAGTGCTGGCGGTGGCGACTCCGTTGCTGCCGGTTCAGCAAACGCGCGCGAGCCTGGATTGGCCGCAACCGCAGTCGATGCAAGTCAGCGCACCGCTCGTGGGGTACGTGCCGCTGTCGCTCGACGTGAGCATTCCGTGCACCGCCCTGCGCGAGATGACCGGCGGGACCGTGCTGTCCACGGTTCCGGCGCAGGCGCCGCGGGCGGGGTCGAAAGGCCTGGTCGCGCGCATCGAGGACCGGCCGGGAGCTGGGCGGACGCTGTCGGTTGTGCTGCGGGACAAATTGTTGCTGAGTGCGTCGATCGTAGATATCGCGGGGAGCCAGGCACAGGGCGGCGCCCCGGCTTCCGTCCCTGAGGGGCAGATCCCACCCACTGGACCTGTCCCACCGGGGACCGGCAGCGTCCCCCCACCCGGCGGTCCCACCGAGGGAAGCGCTCCGCCGAACGCCGGGCCTCCAACCTCTGTCGGCGCCGGACCGAACTCCGGGGTTCCAGGTGCCGGTCAGCCTCCGGGGTCGCCGCCTCCGGGCAGCGCTCCCCCATCGGGCAGCGCACCGCCGAGCGGACCCAACGGCGCGCCACCGTCGAATTCGGCGGGACCGGGCGCCAGTCCGCCTCCGAGCACTCCTCCGGCCGGCAGCTCGCCCCCGGCCGGGGCCCCCGGTGGGCCGCCTTCGGGTTCCAGTCCGTCGGTGGGCGCTCCGCCTGCGGGCAACGCTCCCGGGAGTGCTGCGCCGTCGACCGCCAACCCGCCTACCGGTCCGAGTGGCGGGCCCGGCGCTGCGCCCGGGAACGTGCAGCCGGCGGCATGCGGTGCGTTGACGGTCGTTTCGACGGCGTCGAGCACGACAGCCGAACTCACCGGCTTGAAGCGGGCGGACGGCTCGCCGATGAAGACGACGGTGGACGCTGACGTGCGACCACAGGTAGTCGGGGTCTACACCGAACTGGATCGCGGGCGAATGGGCGATGCGCGCCTGCACGCCGAGATCGACGCGCGGTTCTCGTCGAGCCCGAGCGGCTGGAAGCTGGCAGCGATCATCGGGGCCGTGCTGTGCACGCTCCTCGCGCTGATCTGCCTGCACCGCAGCGATACTCGCGACGGTCGACGAGCGCGGCGCGTACTGCCCGCCCGCTGGTGGCGATTCACCGGCCTCGACGCGACGGTCGCGGGCACATTGGTGATCTGGCATGTGATCGGCGCCAACAGTTCTGACGACGGCTACATCCTGACGATGGCGCGAGCCTCGAAGGAAGCCGGTTATACCGCCAACTACTACCGGTGGTTCCAGGTCGCCGAAGCCCCGTTCGGGTGGCCGTACGAGGTGCTCGCGCAGATGACCCGGGTCAGCGAGACCGGTCTGTGGATGCGGCTGCCCGCGCTGCTCGCCGGGTTCGTGTGCTGGCTGGTGCTCAGCCGGGAAGTGCTGCCGCGCTTGGGTTCTGGTGTGCGAGCCAGCCGCGTGGCCCGCTGGACAGCGGCACTGGTCTTCCTGTCGATCTGGCTCCCCTACAACAACGGCCTGCGCCCCGAACCCCTCATCGCGGTCGGCGCCCTGCTCACCTGGTGCTCGATGGAACGAGCGATCGCCACCCGTCGCCTGCTACCCGCCGCCGTCGCGGTGCTGATCGCCGCGTTCTCCCTCGCGGCTGGCCCCACCGGATTGATCTGTGTGGCAGCACTATTGGCTGGTTCAAGGCCGGTGCTGAGGACAATCGTCGCCCGCGCCACCCCCGATTCGGGCGGCAAGCCCACGTTCCTGCGGCTCGCCGCGCTCGTAGTCCCGATCGTCGTCGCGGGCACCCTCGTGCTGGTCGTCGTCTTCGCCGACCAAACCTTGTCGACCGTCCTGGAAGCCACCCGCGTCCGCCAACTCGTCGGCCCCGACATGTCCTGGTTCGAGGAACGCACCCGCTGGGATTCCCTGCTCTCGGTGAACCCAGACGGCTCCCTCGCCCGCCGCTTCGGCATCCTCGCCATGCTGCTGTGCCTCATCGTCGGCATCATCACGACCCTGCGCCACGGCCGCATCCCCACCACCGCCCGCGGCCCGGTGACGCGCATCCTCGCCGTCGTCTTCATGGCCCTGCTCCTGATGATGTTCACCCCCACCAAGTGGACCCACCACTTCGGCGTCTACGCGGGACTGGCCGCCGCTCTAGCCGCGATCACCGCGGTAGCCCTCACCCGCACCAACTACCTCCGAACTCTGTTCGCCGCCGCAGTGCTGTTCCTGCTCGCCGTGAGCTTCACCGGCTCCAACGGCTGGTGGTACGTCTCGGGCTACGGAGTCCCCTGGCCCGACCGCGCTCCGTCCATCAGCGGCATCGAGGTATCGACAGTCTTCCTCGCTGCAACAGCGATGGCCCTACTCGCGGCCCTCTTCCAGTACTACTCGGCGCCCGTGGCGAACACCGGTGCCGAGCCGGTCGGCGGCAGCGATGGAATCGACGGCGAAATCCGCAGCGGAGGCGCTGTCCACTCTGCTGATCGCGTTGATCGCCGCCGCAGCGGACCGTCTCGCAGGATCCCGGCGGTTGCGCCGCTGACGATCGCTGCGGCAGCCATGGTGTTGTTCGAAGTGGGATCGCTGGCAGTGGCGGGCATTTCGCAGTATCCGGCCTACTCCGTCGGACTGTCGAATCTGCGTGCGCTGACCGGGGATCAGTGCGCAATGGCTGACGAGGTTCTTGTCGAGACCAACACCGCGGACTCGTTGCTCGCCCCGATCAACGGAACCGTCGCCGAGGGGTTGGCCGCCGAGAACACCGGCTTCACCCCGAATGGCGTCGGAAGTCTCGCTCCCGATCCCGGACCCGGCCAATCATCGGCCCCGCCGTCAGGTTCGGGCCCTGCACCGGGTGGAGGTGGCGCGCCCGGTGGACCAGGCGGGGCACCGGGTGGTCCCGGCGGCTCAGCTCCTGGCGGTGCGGCACCGGGCGGTACGAACGGGTCGGCACCCGGTGGCGCACCCACCGGCCCGCCGGGAGCCCCCGGTCCCGCTGTCCCTGGCGTGAACGGCAGCACAGTGGCATTGCCGTTCGGACTCGCTCCGGAGCGGACACCTGTGCTCGGAAGCTATTCAACCGGCGAACCGCAACGCACCCAACTGACAACCCAGTGGTATCGCTTGGATCTCGCTGCTGCCCACCAGAATCCAGCTCACAGAGTGCTGGTTCTGACAGTGGCCGGACGAATCGAGTCCACCGCGCCTGACGGTTCACGCATGCCCGGCCAGCGACTGCGGGTGGAGTTCGCCCGCCATACCGAGGACGGAACCTCCACCGTCCTAGGCGAATTGGCGCCACCGACAGTCGGCGGAGCCCCAGGCTGGCGCAACCTCCCGATCGACCTGGACCGAATCCCCGCAGGCACCACAGCAGTTCGCCTCATCGCCGACACCAGCGAGCCCGACCCCATGCAGTGGCTCGCGATCACCCCACCCCGCCTACCCAAGCTGTCGACCCTGAACACCGTCGTCGGCACCTCCGACCCCATCCTCACGGATTGGCATGTGGGACTGGCCTTCCCCTGCCAACACCCGTTCGACCACCGCAACGGCGTAGCCGAGATGCCCATCTGGCGAATCCAACCCGACAAACTCAACGCCCAGGTCTCCGAAACCTGGCAGGGCGAAACCGGCGGCGGCCCCCTCGGCTGGACCACCATGCTCATGCAATCCCGCACCATCCCCACCTACCTGACCAACGACTGGACCCGAGACTGGGGCGAACTCCAACGCCTGACCCGCACAGTCGCCGCTCCCTCAGCAGAAATCACCACCCACACCGAATCCCGCTGGGGCACAACGAACGAAAGCCCGATAAAAACCAACTAATGCGGCCGCCTCACTCGACACCCGTCCGCGGTCGTCCGACCCCGATTGCCCTTAACCAGGGTCGGACGACCAGCACTGCAGCCACTCGACAGCCCACTTCCGCCACAACAGCGGTCAGCGAATTGCGCTCAGGAGCTCAACAGCTTCATTCATGCGATACCGCGATGCGAGAATTTTCAGGGCTTCATCCGTTGTGACCACCGGATTTCGGTATCGACGCAACATTGTCCGCAGCGCCAGCAAGGCGGTTTCCGGTGATACTGCAACAGTGTCAGCGGCGAACTGCGCCGCAGACCGCACACAGAGTCCTTCTGGCAGAAGATCTTTGGGAAAGTCGCGCAGGTTGTCGGTCACGATCGCCCCGGCGCCACCAACGACAGCTGCTGCCGCGACATGTTCGTCATTCGAGTCGGGTAGCCCGAACGATCCATCGAGGGGCTCCCAATTCATGACCAGTGCGTCGTCGAACCTCGATTCGAGAACCTCGATCAACTTGCGGGCACGTGAGGCTGCTGACAGTTCGTCGTCGCCGCGGCCGACGAGCTTGGCCTGTTCACTCAGCTCCAATTCCAACAGGATTCGCTCCGACCACAGCGGCCGGTACAACCCTTCGACCGCGAGCGACAGCAGAAAGTCGCGTTGCAGACTTGGCCAGAGAACACACGTGTCGAGCAGTACCGCGAACACCGACCCCCCTCAGCTGTTGCGCTTACCCCGGTACCGTTCTGCGGCCAGGTGCCGCGCCTCGCGTAGGTGGCGCTCTACGTCGGCGGGATCTTCCTCGATCGAGACATCGACCGCGGTTTCTGCCAGTGCGTCGTATTGACGGCGGCGGCGGGCCTCGCGGTAGTCAAGAACGTCGTCCAACTTCAGCCGGTGGCGGGTGCCTATCCGCTCGGCGGGTAGTTCGTTCTTCTCGATCAGCCGCTTCACCGTAGGCCTGCTGACCCCGAGCAGGTCGGCGGCCTGCTGAGACGTCAAGGTCATGCTGTGCGGCGCGATAGTGACCGCCCGACCTGCGAGCAGTGCCGCAACCACCTGTTTCAATGCTTGGTGAACATCGGCGGGCAGCTCGATTCGGTCACCCTCGTCGGTTCCGACCAAGGCATAGCTAGGCTTCGCGGCGGCACCCCAACGACGCTCGTGGGCTTCGAGAAAGCTCATGACGGGGGCCAGTCGCTCACCGTCATCGGGCAGGAATGTGCGTTCCTCGAGCGGTTGTGTTGTCAAGACACCTCCTCAGGCAAGCGTACGTTTCGAAACCAGTTTCGATTCGTTCGAATAATACCACGCACCGGAGCTAGAATCGCCCATGACGCCGAGGCAACTGTTCCTTCGGCTGGGCGCCGATCGTCGACGGCAGGTCCACCTATCGCTCTGCGAGGATGCCCTGCTGACGTGGACCGTTTACGTCCAGGAAAGACCCGCCCCGCTTCGCTACCGAGACTCGGTGGTCGGAATGCGACACCACGTCGATGTCGACCTGCCGAGCCATGCCCTTCGCGCAGCTCGGGCCGGTGTCGATAGCACGGATATCGGCGGCCGCTATCTCGAGCCCATCACCGCGCTGCAGGACGACGATCTAGCCTTCCCCGACTCGGTCGAGCTCGCCTACTACGCGATCTACAACTGTTTTCGCAAGTATGTCCGCGGCGACGACTTGGATGACCGCCCATCACCCGCGTCACGGCATTTCAGTGCGTGGTCAGAGCGCGGCGTCACGGACGCGAACTCTCATCCTGTGCAGAACGAGCACGCGCAACGTGGCCCTCCTGAACAGGCGCCCTCACCGGCAGACGCGGACGTCCGAGACCGCCCGCCCAGCGCCAATACAGGATGGATCGCGCAGGCGGTGAGCGAGAAGGATAGGTTCAGGCCGTGGGACATTCGATAACGGCGCTCATCGTGCCCGGATTTGCACACGAGGGCGCGGCCACCCGATGGGACTTGATGCCGACGCCGTTGCGCAATGAACTGACCCTCTTCCCATTGACACACGAATACACCGCGTACTGGCAAGCCACACAAGGTGTTGCGGAACAGATCGAACGGTCTCCCGACATGCCCAGACTCTTTCCCACCGAAGGCGTCGTGCGAGTCATCGCAGCCGATCTCACAGCCCGGAGCCATCCCAGCTTCGCCCTGGTCTACACGGACTACTTTGCTGGAGTCGGTGACCAGTGGGCTGCCACATGTGTTGCGGGTGGCGCGATCCGCTCCGTTTCAACCATCAATGCCGCGCTCCGCATGATCGGCGTCACCGCCACCGCCGGGTTGGACGAATTCGACACCATCGGCCTCGGTCGCCACCGATCTACACCCGAGTACCTCGACCGCTACATCGACCTTTGCGACGAACTGGGTGTGTGATCCGTCCGTAATTCGGCAGAGACGGACGTTCGTGAGCACGCCCAGCGGCTAGTTGGAACGGGCTTCGTGTGACCGAGCGTCCGAATCAGAGGCTGCGACTGCCCTGGTCGGGGCTGCATTGAACAGAGTTCGTCGAGCGCTGGTGCATTCATGTCCCCTGACTTCGATGACATCACACTCGACACAGGGTGGACCTTGCTCACCGGCCAACTGCGACTCGGGCATGTCATTCGTGGGCGGCGATTGCGGCATCGAGGTCCTGGACAGCTTTGTCGTACCGATTGCGGTCGAACAGAAATGGGCCGAATGCGGCGCAGTCACGAGTGGTGCGATACGGCTGTTCGAAGTGGTCCCACACAACAAGGCCGCCGGTCGAGGTTATGCGCGTCAGCAGCGGCCAGCAGCCCAATTCCCCACAACTGCAAGCAAGTACGGGAGCCTTCTGTCCCATGGCGAGGCGAGAGGATCCGTGAAAATGCTCCATCGCTGACTCGAACCGGACGAACAAGGGTACGAGGCCACCGTAAGCGTCGCCCACAGGCTCCATGTCGGCGCTGATTTCGAAGGTGTCGACGAGATCGGTCAGAGGAATGGTATCGATGTGGGGCATGATCTGGTGGACGTCGGTGGGTCCGGGCGGTCCTGGCCGATATTCGAAGCCGATCGTGCTGATCGCTGTCAAACGGTTGCGCTGCAGGCGCTTTCGATCTCGGGTTATCGACCCAACACCCGCATGACGCCGCGCGCCGGAGTTCTGGGCCCTGCGGGGAATCACCGACTGAGGCGCACGACGCCCTTCCCAGTTGAAAGAATCACGGCGTCAATGTATCCACCGCGCGCCCGTCCTGCAACAGTGGAGGCCCTCTGCGGCGCCGGCCGGTTCGAAACGCATGGTCTGGCTCGTCCCAGTGATCACGCTTCTGGCCGAAGCGGCCGCATCGCCAGTCTGGACCACCACCTGCCCGGCAGACTTTCCGGAGACGTACTGCGCTTCTTGCCCGATAGCCTGCAACAGCTTGTTGCGAGCATCTGTGGCAGCAGATACCTCGGCCACGGCGAGGGTCGGCGGGATCTCTCCCAGGTCAGTGACTTCGGGTGTGGCTTGCTCGTCAGACATCGCAACACCTCCTCCTGGTCGGCTGATACCGACCGCGACAGAAGGTCCCACAGTGATGCTGATCTTGGAATCGGTTGCGCCTCGCGTGATCCAACCGCCGGTGCACGGTAGTCGGCCTGGATGCGGACGTTCGTGACCGCTCGATAGGCGGCATCGACTCGACCCCGCCTAGGGGCGTCGCACGGTGAAAATGCGGGTAGCCTCCACGCTGGTTCCGTTCGCGGTCGTTTGCGTCACCGAGAGCCGCACCTGCCCCGGGTCCGCCTCCAGCTCGGAGAAATCCCGCACGACCCATACATCGGCGGTGATTCCCTCCGGTGGCGTGCCGACGCTGGTGCCGAGCCCCAGCAGAGGGATGTTTTTCGTTTTCGCTGTCACTTTTACTGTCGCGCCGGGCAGGCATGTGCCGCCGATCGTGGACCGCCGGTCGACAACAGCGCCTTCGGCGGGACTGGTGATCGTCGGTGGGGGTGGGATCTCAGCCATGGATTATTTCCCTTCCAACAGCACGGATACGTGCAGCTTCGGACCGAATGATCGACCGCAGCAGAAGATTACAGTGCTACTGCCGGTTGCTCTCCGGTTTCCAGCACAACAACGCGCTGTCCAGCCCTACAGCAATTTGTCCCAGTGCCACGCGGCATTTGTCGTGCGTTCGCACCGAATCGCGCGGGTCGCGGCCTCCGGGCATTCAAGGCGTCGAGGGCCCGCACATACGCGGGTGGACTGCATTCGGTTTCATCGGTGAAAATATCCATCGGCCCGGGTTCAGTCATCTACACCGGCGGTTTTGCCGGCCTTCCCGGATATCCCGTGTTCTGGGACTTCAGATACATCGTGCTCAACGACGACCGTCACGGACTGCTCCTGTTCGGGAGCGCATCGGACTAGTCCCACGGATACGGGTATGCCCCGCACGGAAATCGGCATGACCGTGCGGCGCTCAGCTCGCGACTGGTTTCGGTTCGCGCCTCTACCTATCCACTTCTTCGGGATCTATGGCCACGGTCAGCTCGTAACCGCCGGACTCGTCCAGTTCGATCCGGCTTTGACGCACAGGCGCAGCACCTTCGGCGGGGCCTGCGGTGTACTGCGCGATGAGGTTTCCCGACGCGTGCACGACCACGATTGCCGCGGGTATGGCGGTGCCATCGCTCGCGGTGAAGGCGGTTGTTCCGTCCCCGTCGGGAGCCGTGTGTCCGATGGTGACCAGAGCCGGACCCTTCGAATTGGATGTGGCTTGCTCGTCGAACATTGTGCTGCCTCCTTCTGGCCAGCGGGTGCCCAACCGACACAGATGGTCCCATAACGGAAACCGGCACACTTCAAGATCGGTTGCGTCCCAATCTATTTGAGCCACCGGTGCGCGCTCGTCAGGCGGCGGTATGACGGGTGACATTGTCGACACCGCCTGTCGCAGCCCTTGTTCGCTATTTAGCTAGAGTGCTAAATTGCAAACATGACCGAGATCGCCCCTGCCGACGAAGCGGGAGTATTCCGCGCGCTGGCCGATTCGACGCGCCGCCAGATCTTGGAGGACCTCCGCTCCGGCGAGTTGACCGCGGGTGACATCGCCGCGAGATTCCCGATCAGTGGCCCCTCGATCTCCCGGCATCTGGGTGTGCTCAAAGCCGCCGGGCTGGTCCGGGAGCGCCGAGACGCCAATCGAATCTTCTACTCGCTGGTCGAGGAGCGCCTGGCGTTGGGCGTCGGCAGATTTCTGAGCGTCATCTGCCCCGAACAGGTCATCGTCAGGCAACGCAGAGCCCGCAACACCAAGAACGAGGAACTCGGATGAGACCACCGCGAATGTCCAGCGTCATAGAACGACGCCTGCTTGTGAACTACCGAGTCGACCCCGCGATCGCCGCAACCCTGATGCCGCCGACAATGCGACCGCAATTGGTCAACGGCTGGGCGGTCGCCGGCATCTGCCTGATCCGCCTCGGACAGTTCCGGCCCAGTGCGCTACCCGGCTGGGCCGGACTGCGTACCGAGAACGCGGCGCATCGCATCGCGGTCGAATGGGATGGCCCGCAGGGACCCGCGACCGGTGTATATATCGCACGTCGCGACAGCGGCTCGCTGATCAACGTTCTGGCCGGTGGGCGACTCTTTCCCGGCGAGCACAATGCCGCGCGGTTCGACGTCCGCGAAACAGCACAGGACCTCCACGTCGCCTACCGCACCCGCGACGAAACCATCTCCGTGAGTGTGGACGTCCGGACCACCGAGCGATTCCAGGGCAGCGAATTGTTCGCCGATCTCGGGCAGGCATCGGAGTTCTTCAGGCAGGGCTCGGCCGGATTCTCGGCCACCCGAGGCGGCCGACGTCTGGACGGGCTCGAGCTCCGAACAGACGCATGGCAGGTCGAGCCCGTCGACGTCCGATCCGTTCGGTCCACGACCTTCGACGACCCGGACCGGTTCCCGCCGGGCAGCGCGGAACTCGACTGTGCGCTACTGATGCGCCAGGTACCGGTGACCTGGCGGCCCCTGCAACCTCAGCATGTCGTTGCCGACTACGCCACCGACGGGCCCAGCGCCCGCTGAGAAGCAGCGTCCGCCATCCGATTCGGACATCGACCAGCGGCACCGACACTCGCCCATCGGCAGAAGCGGATGCTTCGGACGGTGGTACGAGAGGTCGCCCAGCTCAGTCCAAGTCGATGCGAACGCTCAGCAGATCGGTGCCGAACGCTCGGACGACTGCACTGTTGGCCCGCGGCAGCTCGCGCAGCCGAGCTCGCGCATCGTCGCCGGGCACCAAGTGAGCGGTACCGGAGTACCACCGACCACGAATACGCAGCCGAACACGGTTGTCCACCTGAATGTTTCGGATGTATTGGGACTTCTCGCCGAACTCGGAAACGAGCCAGAACGAGTTGCCGCTTCGGCGACCACCGATCGGCGTGATCCGCGGCTGACCACTCTTACGCCCCGTCGTTTCGAGCAAGGTCTGAACCGGCAACCGACCCAGGATCGGGTTACCGATGTACCGTTGCACTGTCGTTACCACACGGTGTTGCAGGGTCACGACCTCAATCTAGCGAAGTGTCAGTTCGATTGTCGGCCAACATAGATCAGCGCAAACTTACCCGCCGACCTGATTTCAGCGACACATGCGCGGTAATCGGCATGAGCGCGAATACCCAGCGGCCGGAAGTTGCACGGCCCGTTGATCTTCCACGCTCATGCGGTGGCCGGTTCGAGACGCGCGGGTGGCGGCAGAAGAGTGCGTTGCACGGCGACAGCCCACCTGGTTTGGATGCGCGCCGGAGCCGTGCCCCGTCAGTCGCTCTGTCAGCGGAACCGCGGGTGCTACGGCAGCTCGAGACTGAGCCCGACCTGATAGTCACCCGCCCCAACCGAGGAGTCACACCGCGGGCCGCACTTCCGCGGTGTGACCAGCCGACATCATCGACTACGCCGAACCGTGCTGAGCGGCGGATCAGGTCGGCAGAGTGCCTGTGGACCAAAGAGGTTGGGTTTCGACGCGGGAGAATCGCCAGCCTTCGGTGGTGCGGACGGCCTCGAATCGATAGGGCCCTCCCGATGTGAAGAGGGGTTCGGGCGCCATCCTGCCCGCCACGGCAACGGTCGGAAAAATCGTGAAGATAGTGTTCGCCCTGACCGCTGCCCGGTCGCTCTCCAGGTCGATCTGCACATTGCTGATGTAATGCGACTCGTGCCGTTCGCTCGAGTAATTCCGGCTGGCCAGCGCGATCACGGCTTCACGTCCCCGCGCCTCGCCGCCAGGCGACTTGGCTGTCACGTCTGCGGTGTAGATCGTGGTGAAGGCATCGAAACGGCCTTCGTCGACGGCGGCCGTCAGGCGATCGACCAATGCTTGGATCTCCTGACGGTCCAGCAGTTCTCGCAGTTGACCACGTAGGGAATCCTGCTCGGTCGCGGCGGCACCGGTCGAGCAAGCGGAGGCCAGCAGCGCCGTTGGCAAGGCGAGCATCAGGAGCGTTCGGCGGAGCCGGGCGGTGGAAGGCGGGTTGTTCGTCATGCGGCAAGCCTCCAACCCTGACGCAGCGTCAAGGTCAACTGTCAGCTTTTCGCCCGAACTGCCGCTGTCCAGCAGGATGGCGGCAGTTCGGTTGGGGCGCAGGTTATTTCGGCGGCTCGCCACCGGCGGGCGGTCCACCAGCCGGGGGGCCGTCGGCGGGCGGAGCGCCGCCGCCGGGGGGTGTCGCGCCGGCGGGCAGCGGCTTGCCGATATTGCGGGCCATGTCCGGCATGAGGCGAATGGCTACCTGTTCCCAGGTGCCCCAGTTGTGGATGCCGATTTCGGGGAAGTCGTAGCTGACGTTCTCGTAACCCTGTGCGGTGATACGCTTTTCGAACGAGCGGGTGTTGGCGAGGGCGATCGCTTCGAGGGGCATGCCCTGGGTGATCGCGTCGATCGAGGACAGGTCCTGGTCGGCGGGCTTGGCGCTGCCTGCGGAGACATAGAGGCGGGTGTTGTTCGCGATCAGCTTGTCTACGAAGCCGTACGGGTCCATCCGCATCCACTTCTCGCTGCCCGCGGGTGCCATGGCTTCGATGTTGTAGCCGCCGCTGGCGATCATCGCGCCGCCGAGCGCCTCACGCATGCCGGGCATCGACATGTGCAGGTAGCCCGAGAGCGAGCCCGCGTAGGTGAACTGTTCGGGGTGGTAGGCCGCCATCAGCATCGCCGCGCTGCCACCGCTGGACAGGCCGACCACACCGTTGCGGGTGGAGCTGAAGCCGAGGCGGGACTTCATGGCTTCGGGCAGGGTTTCGGTGATGAAGGTTTCCCACATGTATTTGGTGGTCTTGCCCTGGGTGTCCTCCCAGCCGCCGATGGCAGAGCCGGAGTCGGCGCTGGGCAGCATCGAGCCGTCGGGGTTGACGCCGTTGAAGCTGCTCGGCTGCTCCCAGTCGGCGTAGAAGCTGGACTGCCCGCCGACCGGCATCACCACGTTGATGTTGAATTTCGCCATCTTCGCGGGGATATCGGTGTGCTTTTCCCAGCCGTTGAGGTCGTCCTCGGCGCGTTCGCCGTCGAGCAGATAGACCACCCGATCGGTGTTGCCGTCGGCCGCCCGGATGATCCTGGTGTTGATCTCGCCCATCGAGGTGTCCACCCGGAAGTCGATGGCGGACGGGTCGGCATCGGCGGCCGCGGGCGCCATCGTCGCACCGAACGGCAGCACCGCCACCACGGCACCGGCCATGGCCCGCCGCAACAGCCCGGATCGGTGTCGGCGCTGGTGCGCCCCTCCCACGATTACGCCACGCATGATCGGTGTTCAGACCTTTCGCTATATGCGGCCACGCCGCGTCCCCACTCCACCCGCTGCGGTAGGAAACCTGCGAACGGGGCCTGCCGGGCAGCATAGCGCGCCCCTGACTCCTGGGGCGTATCCAATTGTGCAGTGAGACAGCCCGCTTCGTTCCAGCGACCGATAGCTCTGCCTCATCAGCCGAGGTCCGCGGGTTCTAGGACATGGTCGCTGCGGACCGAGCGCTACGCTGGAAGTCGATTCGTGGCCGCGCCCGGCCGCCCTGCCCAGAACGGGACCGCCGTGAAGTTCGCCGTACGCCTGATGTTGTTGTTGCTGGTCCCCGCGCTGATGTTCGGGCTGCCGTGGTGGATGTTGGTCTCGGCACCGACCGGTGGCAGCGGGGCACTGTTCTGGATCGGGACGGCGATCTGCCTGGCGGGCGCGGTGTGCTTGCCGCTGGCGATGTTCCTCGGGCACGGGCCCGCGCAGTCCGACCCGGCGGTGATCGTCGGCGACACCCTGCTCGGGGTCGTGTGGGTGGTGTTCTCCTGGTCGGTGATCGGGGTGTTCGCGCGGGGCGCGCTGGCGGTGGCCGGGGTCGACGGCGCGCAGATCGTGGCGGTCGGGGTGCTGGTCACGTCGGCGGTGCTGATCGGGTGGGGCGTGTTCGAGGCGCGGCGGGTGCCGCGGGTGCGGACGGTCGATGTCGCGATTCGCGGGCTGGCCGAAGGTTTGGACGGGTTGCGAGTCGTGGTCGTCACCGACACTCATTACGCCGCACTGAACCGGCAGCGGTGGTCGGAGCGTGTGGTCGAGGTGGTCAATGCGCAGCGACCCGATATCGCTTGTCACGCAGGTGATCTCGCCGACGGTTCGGTCGCGAGACGCCAGGCCCAGGTCGATCCGCTCGGCAAGGTCGAAGCCCCGCTGGGCCGGTTCTACATCACCGGTAATCACGAGTATTTCGGTGACGCGCAGGGCTGGATCGACTACATGGCCTCGCTCGGCTGGCAGCCGCTGCACAACCAGCACAGCGTCCTCACCCGCGACGGCGACCGGCTCGTCATCGCCGGCATCGACGACCCGACCGGTGTCGGGCTGCCCGGTCACGGCCCCGACCTGCCCGCCGCGCTGACCGGCGCCCCCGACGTACCCGTGGTCCTGCTGGCCCACCAGCCCAAACAGATCCTCGACAGCGCCGCGGCAGGGGTTGCGTTGCAGATCTCGGGCCACACCCACGGCGGCCAGATCTGGCCGTTCCACTATCTCGTCCGCCTCGATCAGCCGGTGGTCGCCGGTCTGAGCCGACACGCGAACAACACCCAGCTCTACACCAGCCGCGGCACCGGCTTCTGGGGTCCGCAACTGCGGGTGTTCGCGCCGAGCGAGATCACGGTGCTCGTGCTGCACCCGGAGCGCTGATTTTTTCCCTGAACCGCGCCGACTCCGACATCAGCTTCCGACGACGCCTACTCCGACTGGCTGACACACGAGTCGCCCATTCACGCAACGTGAATGGGCGACTCGTTCATGCGTGGATCAGCGGTGCGGCTGGGTGACTTCCGTCGGCAGCGGACCGCTCATCACGACATTCGAACCGTTCCACGAGTAGGTGATCGTGGCAGGACCACCCTGGGGCGCGGCGAAGGGTTCGTCACCGGCCAACCAGCGGTATTGCACAGTCGCGGAGGTGAGGTTCGAACCCGTCACCGTGGTGAAGGCGTACGGCTCGGAAGTTCCTGTACCCAAATACTTTCCGTCGTGGAAGAACAGCACGTGAATCGGAGCTCCGGCCGAATTGCCGCCGATAGCGCGCACCCACAGCAGCTCACCGCACATGCCCGGCTCATTGGCGGAGGCCTGACCGGCGACCCAGCTTCCGGGCAGGCTCGCGAGCGCGTTCTGCACGCCGGTCGAACCCGTGTCGATGCAGCGCCCCGGGCCGCTGATGTTGTTCGCGGGCGCGGGAGCGGGCGCGGCGGTGGTATCGGGTACCGGGATAACCTCGGGAACCCCAGTGGCCGAAGGTTTTTCGACCTCCGGTGCGGTGGTGGCGCCGGGTTGCGGAGCGGGCTCGATCGCGCTGGGCGGTTCGACCACCGGCGCCGAGGTGCGCACCGTCGACGACGCGGCCGTCGAGCGTGAGGTCGATGTCGTTGTGCCGGAACCACTCTCGTCAGTGCATCCTGCGACCATTGCCGCGGCGACGGCGACCAGTGCGCTCATCCGAACTGCGTTCTTCATGGTTCCTCGATTCTGTGTCCCCTACGCGCTGTAGCGCGTCTGTGCTGACTTCATCGGGGCCCTCGCGGCAGCCGTTAGGCCGTAAAACGAAACTCTCACCCTAGGGTGCGAGATCATCACCCTGATACCTAGAGGTGCTAGGTTATTACCTAGATGTTCTAGGTATAGGAGTGCGATGCGCATAGACAAGGACCTGGTAGCCGCCTCGGCGACGCCGCTGGTGCTCGGGATTCTGGCCGAGGGCGAGTCCTACGGTTACGCCATCCTCGAGCAGGTCAACGAGCTGTCACACGGACGAATGCAGTGGACCGACGGGATGCTGTACCCGCTGCTGCACCGACTGGAACGACAGGGACACGTGTCCTCGACGTGGCGAGTTTCCGAGGGTGGACGCCGACGCAAGCACTACTTGATCACCGATTCGGGCCTGGCCGCGCTCGCCGAACGACAGGCGCAGTGGCGCGTGGTCGGCGCGGCACTGGAGCAGGTCTGGCGCGACGGCACACAGCCGTTCGCGGCGAAAGGATGGGCGTGATGGAGTTGCAGGCACTCATCGACCAGTGGCGTGGTTACGTCCAGCGTCATCGCGCGATATCGGTCGCCGATGTCGACGAGATGGAAGACCATCTGCGCGAACGGATCTCGACGCTGCAGGACGCGGGGCTCGCCGATGACGAGGCGTTCCTGGTCGCGGTCAAACGGATGGGCAGCGTGGATGCCATCTCGCGGGAGTTCGCGCGCGAGCATTCCGAAAGACTGTGGAAGCAACTGGTTCTCGTGCCCGATGAGTCCGACAGTGGCGAGGGCAAACGGGAACTGATGGTGGTGCTCGGACTCGCGGTCGGCGCGGCGCTCGCGTTGAAAGCCGGGTTCACCTGGCTCGAGGGATCCACGCTGGGACTCAACATCAGCCTGCTCGTATTGCCGTTCCTCGCAGGATATTTCGCATGGAAGCGGCAGGTTTCGGCCCGAGTGGCCGCCGTGCTGGTCGTGCCGTTCGCACTCGCGGCGCTGGTGCTGAACCTGTATCCGTTCGAGCCCGAGGGCGCGACCGAGATCATCGCCGGGATCCACGCGCCGATCCTGCTGTGGTTCGCGGTCGGGCTCGCCTACGCGGGCGGAGACTGGCGGTCCGCACGGCGTCGGATGGACTTCATCCGGTTCACCGGGGAGTGGTTCGTCTACCTCACCTTGCTGGCGCTCGGCGGTGGTGTGCTGATCGGGCTCACGGTCGCCGCGTTCGACACCCTCGACGTCACCATCGAACCGATCATCGAGGACTGGGTGCTCCCGTTCGGGGTGGCGGGTGCGGTGATCGTCGCCGCCTGGCTGGTCGAGGCCAAACAGAACGTCGTGGAGAACATCGCGCCGGTGCTCACCCGGGTCTTCACCCCGCTCACCATCGTCATGCTGTTCGCGCTGCTCATCGCCCTCGCGTCCACCCGCAGCCTGGCGAACATCGACCGCGAGCTGCTCATCCAGATGGACCTGATCCTCGTGCTGGTCCTCGGCCTGCTCCTCTACACGATCTCCGCCCGCGACCCGCTCGCCCGGCCCGGCTTCTTCGACCGCCTACAGCTGTTGCTGGTGGTGACGGCGCTGGTCGTGGACGTGCTGATGTTGGCCGCCATGCTCACCCGCATCGCGGAGTTCGGCTCCACCCCGAACAAGGTGGTCGCCCTCGGGCTGAACGTGGTGTTGCTGGTGAACCTGGTGTGGTCGGCACACCTGAGCTTCAGATTCCTCCGCGGAACGAAGGGCTTCGCCGATCTGGAACGTTGGCAAACCAACTACCTCCCGGTGTACGGCCTCTGGGCCGCGATCGTGATCGTCGCCATCCCGCCGTCGTTCGGGTTCGTCTGATCCTGGCGAAATTCGCTGGCCAGGCGTGACAGGATCGGTAAGTGCTCTTGACGATCTCCACGACTCACACCCCGGCGACGGACCTCGGATACCTCGTGGTCAAGCATCCCGACCGCGTGCAGTCGTTCACGACCACCGGCGGCACGGCCCACGTGTTCTATCCACACGCCGATGTCGACCGGTGCACGGTCGCGCTGCTGCTGGAGGTCGATCCCGTGGAGCTGGCGCGACCGTCGAAGGGGCACAACGGTTCCGCGCTGGGACGCTATGTCAACGATCGGCCGTATGTGGCGTCGAGCCTGCTGTCGGTGGCCTTGGGCAAGGTGTTCCGGTCGGCGTTGAACGGGACGAGTCGCGATCGCGCCGAACTGGCGGACACGGCGATTCCGCTGGAGATCGAAGTTCCCGCGCTGCCGTGTCGCGGTAGCACGGGGATCGTCGAGCGGTTGTTCGCGCCGCTGGGCTGGACGGTGTCGACCACGTCGGAGCCGCTGGATCCGGAGTTCCCGGAGTGGGGCCCGTCGCCCTACACCCACCTGCGCCTGACCGGGATGTTGCGGCTGGCCGAGGCGCTCAACCACCTCTATGTGCTGCTGCCGGTGCTCGATGACGCCAAGCACTACTGGGTGGATGCCGACGAGGTCGACAAGCTGTTGCGCGCGGGTGAAGGCTGGCTCGGCACGCATCCTGATCGCGAACTGATCGCGCGCCGGTACCTGGCCGGTCGACGAACGCTCACCCTGTCCGCGCTGGAACGTTTGCGTTCGGTCGACGAAGTGATCGACGATGCCGAAATCCCCGGTGACGCAGTCGAACGCGTCGAAGCAGCCGAACGCAAGACCCCACTGGTGAAGCTGCGCAAGGAGGCCGTGCTGGCGGCGCTGGCCGAGACCGGCGCCTCGCGCGTGCTCGATCTCGGTTGTGGCCCAGGTGCTTTGCTGCTGGCGCTGCAGGCCGAGCCACGATTCACCGAGATCGTCGGTGCCGATGTGTCGAGCGCCGCGCTCTCGATGGCGGAGCGACGCTTGAAGTTCGAGCGGATGTCGGACCGGCAGCGGGCCAGGATCAAGCTCATCCAGTCGGCGCTGACCTACCACGACAACCGGCTGCAAGGGTTCGATGCGGCGGTGCTCATGGAGGTGATCGAGCACGTCGACGAGTCCCGGCTGCCCGCCCTCGAACGCGCCGTATTCGGCCATGCCGCACCGGGATCGGTGATCGTGACGACGCCGAACGTGGAATACAACGTGAACTACGAAACTCTCGACGGACACCGTCACGATGATCACCGATTCGAGTGGACCCGTGCGGAATTCGCCGCCTGGTGCGCCCGTGTCGCCGACACCTTCGGCTACACCGTCGATATCCGCCCGGTCGGCGACCACGACCCTTCGACCGGCTCCCCCACCCAGCTCGCACTGTTCCGGAAGGCCGCGTAAATGAACATCGACCTCCCCGAACTGTCGCTCATCGCGCTCATCGGCATCTCCGGTTCCGGCAAGTCCACCTTCGCCGCTGAGCACTTCAAGCCCACCGAGGTGCTGTCGTCGGACTTCTTCCGCGGCCTGGTCGCCGATGACGAGAACGACCAGTCCGCGACGAAGGATGCCTTCGACGCGCTCGGTCACATCGCCGGTATCCGATTGCGCGCCGGTCGCCGGGTCGTCATCGACGCCACCAATGTGCAGAAGCACGCGCGCGCCGAATTGGTGGCGCTGGCACGGTCCTTCGACGTGCTTCCGGTGGCGATCGTCATCGATACCCCCGAAGCTGTTGCGTGGGAACGGACTCAGGGACGCACCGACCGCACATTCGGACGCAATGTTCTGAAGCGGCAGAGCCAGGATCTGCGGCGGTCATTGCGCGAACTGGGCCGTGAGGGTTTCCGCAAGGTGCATGTCGTCAGCGATCCGTCCGATGTGACGATCACCTATGAAAAGGCATGGAACGACCGGCGCGAACTCACCGGCCCGTTCGACATCATCGGCGATGTGCACGGCTGTCGCGCCGAATTGGAAACGTTGCTGGGTGAACTCGGCTGGACGCTGGTTCGCGACGAGCAGGGTCGACCTGTCGATGCCACGCACCCGGAGGGTCGTCAGGCGGTGTTCGTCGGCGATCTCGTCGACCGTGGGCCGGATTCGCCCGGCGTGCTGCGGTTGGTGATGGGGATGACCGCGAGTGGCAATGCCCTGTGCGTGCCGGGCAATCACGAGCAGAAGCTGTTGCGGAAATTGCGCGGCAAGAACGTCACGGTGTCGCACGGCCTGGCGGAGACGCTCGAGCAATTGGACGGTGAGACACCGGAATTCGTCGCGGCCGCCGCACAGTGGATTCACGATCTGGTGAGTCACTTGCGACTGGACGGTGGGCGCCTCGTCGTCGCGCACGCCGGGCTCAAAGAGGAGTACCACGGTCGCGCCTCCGGACGAGTTCGCGACTTCTGTCTCTACGGCGAATCCACCGGGGAGACAGACGAATACGGTTTGCCGGTGCGCTACCCGTGGGCGCGTGACTATCGCGGTGCGGCGACGGTTGTCTACGGCCACGTGCCGACGCCGAAGGTGGAGTGGATCAACAACACCGTCTGCCTCGACACCGGCGCGGTGTTCGGCGGCGAATTGACGGCGATGCGCTACCCGGAGAAGACCTTCGTCGCGGTTCCGGCCGCACAGGTGTACTACGAGCCGATCAAACCGCTCGTCGCCGAATCCACCCGCGACAACGAGACTCTCGATCTCGCCGACGTCACCGGCCGCAGGCACATCCGCACCGAGCACGGCACGGTGATCGTCGACGCCGAGAACTCCGCTGCCGCACTGGAAGTGATGAGCCGGTTCGCCATCGACCCGCGCCTGCTGCTGTGGTTGCCGCCGACCATGTCGCCGCCGTCCACCTCTAGCGTCGAGGGCCACCTCGAATATCCCACCGAGGCCTTCGCCGACTATCGCGCGGCCGGGGTCGACAAGGTGGTGTGCGAGGAGAAGCACATGGGTTCGCGGGCCGTGGTGCTCGTGTGCCGCGATCAGGCTGCCGCCCGTTTCGGGGTCGGCGACGGGTGCACCGGCGCGATCTACACCCGCACCGGCCGGTCCTTCTTCAACGATTCCACCCTGACCGAAACCCTGCTCGCTCGTGTACGGGCGGCTGCCGCACCACTTTTCGACGAACTGAACACCGACTGGCTGCTACTGGATTGTGAACTGCTGCCCTGGTCCGCCAAGGCCACCGGACTGATCCGCACGCAGTACGCCGCCGCCGGTGCCGCCGCCCGCTCGGCGCTCCCGTCCGCGGTCGCCGCGCTCGATGCCGGTATGGCCCGCGGCCTCGACCTCGGCGCCCTGCGCGACAGCACAGCGGCCCGCGCCGACAACGCGACGGCCTTCACGAAGGCCTACCGTCAATACTGCTGGCCGACAACAGGTCTCGACGGCGTCCAGATCGCCCCCTTCGCCCTCCTCGCCTCCGAGGGCGCCACCTACGCCGACCGCGACCACAGCTGGCACCTCGCGATCAGCGACCGCCTGGTAGCCGCCGACCCGAAAACCTTCCGCCCCACCGCCCACCGCATCGTCGACCTGTCCGATCCAGTCGCCGAAGCCGAAGCCACCACCTGGTGGCTCGACCTCACCGCGGCAGGCGGCGAAGGCATGGTCATCAAGCCCCACGCCGGCCTTGCCCACCGCACCAAGGGCAAACTCGCCCAACCAGGCATCAAATGCCGAGGCCGCGAATACCTGCGCATCATCTACGGCCCCGACTACACCGCCCCCGAACACCTCACTCGCCTTCGCGACCGCACCCTCAGCCGCAAACGCACCCTCGCCCTGCGCGAACACACCCTCGGCCTGGCAGCCTTGGACGCCGTCGCGACCGGCGAACCGTTGTGGCGCATCCACGAACTCGTATTCGCCATCCTGGCAATGGAATCCGTGCCTACCGATCCGCGTCTCTGATCGTCGTGAGCGAATGTGTCTTCGCCGCGAAGCTGTGGCAGGGTGCCTGAGGTGAGCAAGCCGTCCCCTTTTCCGTTGCCCTTTCGCGTTGCCCATCTGGTGTCTGTCGCGCCGATCCGAACAGTGCGCGAGCTCGAGATGATGCGATTGAGCGCCGCTATCCGGGCCAAACCCGAGTGGCAGCGGAAGATGAACGACGCCGAAATTGTCGCGCGCTGGAGTCGCGAAGCCGCCGATCAAGGATTGACGGATGCCCAAATTCGTTACGTCCTCGATGAATTGGGCTACTACGCCGCGCTGCGCGACGAGTCGACCGGGATCGAGGTGTCCGCAGTCGACGGTGTGTGGCAGTCGGACACGCTGATCGACGACACGTTGCGGGCTCGCCTGCGGGATGCCGCGCGGGCTATCGAAGAGGTCCCCGCGACCGAACAGGATTGGCATCCGGGTTCGAACGAGCAGGTGCGCAACCTCGTCCACCCGTCGCTGTATTGCCTGGTGCGCGGTGTCAGCCAACCCGCCGACGCGCCTTGGTTCACCCCCGCGACCACCGACGCCCCGTACGCGTACTCGCAGAAGTTCCAGTGGCTGCCCACCGATGTCGACGTCACCGACGACGGTGCCGTCACTTTCCGCTCCTACGTGAACAATGTCGATCCAGCCCGGCATCACACACTCGAATCCGTGCTCCCCGAACTCTTTTCCCGCATGCTCCCCCTGCTGGCGAACGTGCTGACCGATCTCCGCCAGCCCCGCCCTGCGCGGATTCAGGCCGACCCCTTCACCTGGTACGACGATACCGAACCCACCTTGCCCGACGACGCCGACGAAGACACACGGGATGGTTTCGACGAGGTGATGGACCACTGGTGGGAAACCCGCCGTCCGGCCATCCCCGACGCTGCGACCTTCGAGCCCCCGACTCCCGTCGACGACACCGTCCGGGTCGACCTCAACGGCCGCCGGCTACAGGTGATCGTGCGGCTGGCCAACATCCACCTCACGCCCGAGAAGCCCGAATACCCGGGTGGCTCATGGCATGTCGAAGCCATGCTCAACGAACGCATCGTCGCCACCGGCATCTACTACTGGGACACCGACAACATCACCGACAGCATGCTCGGCTTCCGCGCGGCCGTCGACGACCCGGAATACGACCAGAACGACGGCACCGGAATGCTCGAGGTCTACGGCCTCGACAACGAGGACGCCCTCAACCAAGAACTGGGATCGGTGCAGGCGAAGGCAGGCCGCTGCGTGGCCTTCCCGAACATCCTCCAACACCGCGTCGCACCGTTCCGCCTGCAGGACCCGACCAGAAACGGCCACCGCAAGATCCTCGCGTTCTTCCTGGTCGACCCCTCGGTCACGATCGTCTCGACCTCCGACATCGCACCCCAACAACCGTGGTCGCCCACGTCGACGATGACCGCGGCCCAAGCCGAGGAGTTCCGCGCGCAGCTGATGCAAGAGCGGAAGTTTTTCGTCGACGAACACAACAACGACCTGTACGAGCGAGAATTCGACCTCTGCGAGCACTGATTTCGGCGAATGCTCGCCGGTGCGAACTGCAACAGCCGACCACTACCCTTGACGGGTGAGTTCGGATGCGAAGACAACCTACGCGATCAACGTCAGCGAGCACGCCGCAGAAGCCGGAGACCGGGACACCATCGGGGGATGGCCGCTATTGGACGCGACACAGCCGTGGCCGACGTGTGGATGCGGCACACAGATGGCCCTGTTCTTCCAGATAACTGTTCCAGCAGACATCCCCCACTTCGGCGGCGACCAACTGTTGGTGTTCCAATGCCCCGACGAACCCGACGCGAGCTACGCATCCGAAGAACAACTCCCCGAGCAATTCTGGGACAAACCACCCCACAACGATCTAGCGTTTTGGCGGATCCTGCTGCAGCGCAACGGTATACCGATGCCGAGCCCTGACCCCTACTTTCGACCGCGTCGCCTGACCCTGACAAAGGTCGCGGCCGACGACGCGAGCTTCGGCGTGGGCGGTGCCCCGATCTGGCTGCAGGCCCCCGAACACCACCGCTGCGCATGCGGCACGGACCTGGTCTTCCTCTGCCAAATCCCAGAAGGCTTCGAGTTCTACGAATACGTCAACGAATCCGTCGAGCGAGAGGGCCTCGACGACGGTTTGATGCTGGGCAACCAGGTCTACCTCCTCGCCTGCCCCGCCCACTGCCACCCCGCCGCCGCTTTCCCCGTATGCCAGAACTAGCAGTCGTAGTACGACATCACTGATGGTTGGCCGGTGTATCCGGGGCCTGAGGCGGGGTCGGCGCCGAGGTAGGTGGCCGCGAAATCGAGGTGGCCGTGGCCGCGGATCTGGTGTCGGCGGCGGTCGTAAGTGAGGCCGGTGACGTCAGCGGTCGGGTCGGCGCGTAGGCGTTGGGCGAGTATCTCGAACGGATCGAATCCCAACTCGCGGGTGTAGCTGTTCACGCCGGACAGTCCTCGGCCGCGGTTCATCGCGTTGTTCGCGACTACCGAGGACTGTTCCAGCGTCAGGTTGTCGAGCAGCACGAGATCTTTTGGCACCACACCATTATCGCTGCCGCGCAGGTCACGCGGTACTTATCGACGCCAGAAGAAGTGGTGTGTCACTCCGCTGGGGCTGGGGATCTGTTCGTGGTGGAAGCGGTCGTCGTATTCGTCGGGGCTTTCCCAGAAGCGTTCGCCCGCACCGATTTCCACTGGTGCCACGACTATGTGCATCGCGTCGATGAGGTCGGCGGCGAGGAACTCGCGGACCGTGGCGACGCCGCCACCGATGCGCACGTCCTTGCCGTCAGCCGCCTCGAAAGCCCGGGCGAGTGCGTCTTTCGGGGTGGCGTCGAGGAAGTGGAACGTGGTGTCGGACAGGGTGAATGACGGGCGCTCGTGGTGGGTGAGGACGAAGACCGGGGTGTGGAACGGTGGGTTGTCGCCCCACCAACCCTGCCAGTCGTAGTTCTCCCACGGTCCGCGCTGGGGGCCGAACTTGTTGCGGCCCATGATTTCCGCGCCGATGTTGAAGGTGAAGTCGCGAGTCATGTAGTCATCGAGGCCATAGGTACCGCCGGGGGCGGTGCGGTTGGGCCAGTGCGCGGTGGCACCCGCCCAGAACATGAGGTCGGCGGGGTTGGCGTGGCCGAAGGGGTGCTCCATACTCTGCCCCTCCCCCGCGCCGTATCCGTCGCTGGAAATGGTGAAGTTCTGAACGCGGACCCTCTGAGCCATCACCGGTGCCCTTTCTGATTGCGAACTGCGAGCAGTGACGAACATATCCTCACCGCCCACAATCAGGTAGCTACCGCACGGCCTGGCGACCCACTACGTTGAGGTGGGTCATCGCCTGACGATAGGACTCGAACAAGCCCGTCTCGCAGTAGGGAACGCCGATCTCGGCGCAGAACTCCGCGACCATCGGCTGCGCGTGACGCAGGTTGGCGCGCGGCATCGACGGGAACAGGTGGTGTTCGATCTGGTAGTTCAGGCCACCCATCGCGGTGTCGACGAGGAAACTGCCGCGCACATTGCGGGAGGTGAGGACCTGGCGACGCAGGAAGTCGGTGTTGTCGCCGTCGGGCAGCACTTCCATGCCCTTGTGGTTGGGGGCGAAAGTCGAGCCCATGTACAGGCCGAACAGGCCCTGCTGAATTGCGATGAACAGCAACGCTTTACCGGGCGAGAGCACCAGGAACGCCGCCGAGATGATGCCGATGAAGTTGGCGGCGAGCAGCGCGCCCTCCCAGACACGGTTCGGGATCGGCCAGCGGAACACCGCGACGATGCTCTTCCAGTGCAGACTGCCACCTTCCAGCAGCAGCAGCGGGAAGAACAACCACGCCTGGTAGCGGAAAATGAAACGCCGCCAACCCTTTCCGGCCTTCGCGCGCTCGCCGGAGAACGCGAGCACACCCATCGCGTCCGGATCCATGTTTTCGGTGTTGGGGTGTGCGTGGTGACGGTTGTGATTGCTGGTCCACCAGCCGATACTCAGCCCGATCATGAGGTTGCCCGCGATCAAGCCGTACACATAGTTGGCCTTGCGACCGGCGAAGATCTGCTTGTGCCCGGCGTCGTGCCCGAGGAACGCGATCTGCGAGAACACCGCGGCCAGGAACGCCCCGACCGCCAGCGTCCACCACGAGTCACCGATGGCGAAAAAGGCCGCCCAACCAGCGATGAAAGCCCCCGCGGTCAGCGCACTCTTCCACCCGTAATAGCCCACCTGCCGGTCGAGCAGGCCCGCCGCCCGAACGCGCCGCAAAAGAACCGAGAACTCACTGCCACGCACGGGGACGACATCAGACGCGATAACCACGGCACAAGCATGGCGCATCGATGCCACGTCCGGGTGAACGGGTTGCAGATCGATGACGACCGATCGCTATCGGCCGGTCGGAACCGCCCAACGAATCCGACTCAGGGTGGTCGTGGCGGCGCGCGTAAGTCGCTACCGTCGAGATGACGAGAGGAAGCCGCATGTCCGCCGAACAGTTCGTCGCGAATTTCATCGACTTCTGGGAACGGCCGTCCGTGGCTCGAATCCCCGAGATCCTGCATCCCGATGTGGTATTGACCCAACCGATGTCACCGCCTATGCACGGCATCGCCGCAGCGCAACGCGAGTTCGAGCAGATTTGGCGGTTCCTCCCCGACCTGCGCGCGCAGGTCGACCGGTGGCGCGGCGACGACGAGGTGGTCTTCATCGAGTTCCGGTTGCTCGCGCACGTGGGACGCGACCGGATCGAATGGCCGAATGTCGATCGGATGATCCTGCGCGACGGCAAGGCGATCCAGCGGATGAACTACTTCGATCCGCTGCCGGTCCTGCCGCTCGTGCTGAGGCACCCGTCGATGTGGTGGCGCTGGTGTGCGTCGGGTGCGGCGCGCCCCTGGCGGACCGGGCACCGGATCGCCGACTACCGCGCTGTCACCGCCGGCCACTGAGTTTGCGGTCGATCACAGTGGTCTGATGGACGCCGCGAGTTCGGCGGCGGCGGCCCGGTCCACCGGGGCGGTGGCATCACCGAGCCAGCAGACCCACCAGCGGCGCTCGCCAGAGCCGACCACTGCCGCATACACCTCGACCGAGGGACTGCCGTTCTCGAACTTCACCCGATAGAAGCACGAATTGCCGCTGACATCGCTGCCCTGCACTTCCTCCACCGCACGGTCCGTCCGCTGCCCGGGGGCCGGGAAGAAGAACTCGCCCATCCCCGAACCCAGCGAGCACGCTGCCTGTGCGTTGTCGGCCTCGCCGGACGCGAACAACGACTGGTCGAGCTTGCCGATCAAGATGAAGCCATTGTCCGAACCGGGCCGTTGCAGTCCCACCTGCCCATAGATCAGCCGACCCCCGTCCTCCTTCGCCTGCGACCGCTGCTCCCAACCCGTGGGAGGAACGAAACTGATTCCCGCCTCGGCACTTTCGATCCGATCGTCATGCGCCATTCGGTACTGCGAAAACGCCAGATACCCGATCGCGCACAGCGATCCGATCAGCGAAATCACACACCCCGTCAGAATCCAGCGCGCAGCACGACGCGAGACCGTGGGCGTCGTCGAGTCGACCTCGTCAGGTTCCACCCCATGACGTTAACAACCCGCCTACCACTTCACGTCACGGCTGAGTTCGCCGATCGGACAGACGGTGTGGTTGGTGTGGGGGTGGGCCCATATGGGTTGGCCGTCGATGCTTCGGGGCTTCAGCAGGTTGTGCCCGTGGGACGGCCACTGGACGAAGTCGTATCCAGCCAGTTCGGTTTGCGTGAGGTCGGCGACCCACACTGCGGCGTCGCAGAAGGCGGCGTCCATCGGCATGCCATTCGAGAAACCGCCGATAGCCGATGTGGACCTCCAACTGAAACCGATTCCGACGTCGTAGTCGGCACCGATGGAGAATTCCCACATCAGACGATCGGGATCGACCTCCCGGCCGTGACGTAGGTGGCGCAGGTCGTGGGCCACCGCGACCACCGCATCCACCCACGCGCGTGGTGCGTCGATTCCCGGGCCGGGGGTCTCACGGAACTCGGGTCCGGTGGCGAGTACGCGGAAGGTCCACACCAGGCGGTCATCGAACCACGGGAGGTCATAGGGCATGACCACCACTGTGACACGCCTGCCGACATTTGCGGTTGTGGGCTCGGCAGCGTCCTTTTGACCAGGTCAGGCGATATTCTTCGAGCACCTCGATGTGCTGCTCGGCTGATGATCAGGTGTCGAGGGTGCTGGCTGAACCCGCGGCGAAAGAGGTTGAGTTGAGCGAGGATTCGTTGAACGAAGAGGCCGGGAGCGCGCGGTCTGCGGTGCGTAGCCGAGTGCTGGGGTCGACACCGCTTCGCGTGGCGATCGGGATCGCGGCCGTCGCGGTTGGTGTGCTGCTGTTTCTCGCTCCGATGCATGTGCAGACGGTCGCTCTCGTTACCGGTGTCGGGTTCGTTCTCGTGGGGATCGCGACAGCCTTGATCCCGAATCTTGCGGGCAGCGTTCCGGTGCACGCGCGGGCGCTCGGTGGCGTGCTCGTCGTGCTGGGTGGGGCGATGGTGGTGTGGCCGAGGGCGGGGGCGCCGGGGCTCGCTTTTCTCATCGGGGCGGCGCTGATCGTTCACGGGGTGGTCGCGTTGTGGCAGGTGGTGCGCGGGGGTGGTGTCGACCAGCGGATCACGGCGGCGCTCACCGCGGTCGCCAGTATCACTGTTGGCGTGGTCGCGTTCGCGTGGCCGGTTCTCACGCTCGTGTTGTTCCGGTTCGGGGTTGCGGCGTGGTTCGTCTTCTTCGGGTTGCAGCTGCTGTTCACCGCGCTTGCCCGTCGGCGGCACCGGCACCGCTGGGTCCGAACCATCGCCGCCACTTCGGCACTCGCGATCGCCGTGCTGCTCGCCTACGGCAGCGTTCGACTGCTCTCCGGCGTACCGCTGCCCGAACCCGGCCCCTTCTACACAGCGCCCGCGAACGTGCCGCGCGAACCCGGCAAGCTACTGCGGTCCGAGGCGCTCGACGAAGGCGTGCCCGATGGTGCGCGAGGGTGGCGAATCCTTTATACGACAACACATCCCGATGGCTCGCCCGCAATATCGAGCGGCACGATCCTCGCCCCCGAGAACTCTTCGGACGAACCGTTTCCCCTGCTGACCGTCGCCCACGGCACCACCGGAATCGCGCCGAAATGCGCGCCGTCGCTGTCGGCCACGCCGTTCGACGACGGCGCCGGGACCGCGCTCCAGGAGATGGTGACCCAGCACGGCTGGGTAGCGGTGACCTCGGACTACATCGGACTCGGGACGCAGGGCACCCATCCGTACCTCGTCGGCGAGGCCGAGGCGCGCAACGTGCTCGACGCTTCGCGGGCGGCGCTGCAGTTCGACGAGATCTCGACGACCACCGACACCGTCATATGGGGACATTCGCAGGGTGGCCAAGCGGCGCTGTGGACCGGGCAGATCGCCGGCAGCTACGTCCCCGAGTTCCACGTCAAAGGCGTCGCCGCTTTCGCCCCCGCCGCCGACCTCTTCGGCCTCGCGGAAGCCGACAAATCCGAGGTCGGCGGCAAGACCATCTCCGCCTACATCGCGAACACCTGGAACAACCTCTACCCCCGACTCCAGCTCAGCGAGCACCTGACTCCCGGCTCGAAACACGGCGTCGAGAAGATCCGAACCCTGTGCTTCAACGGCAAAGACGCCCTCCCCGCAATCCTGCGCGGCTCCGAGATCCCGAACCAGGTCTTCCCCGATCAACTTCTCAACGGCGAATTCGGCACCCTCTTGAAGAACCAGACCCCCACCGGTCCCTTCCCCTCACCGGTACTGGTCGCCCAAGGCCTCGCCGACCCTCTCGTCAAGCCTGAGCTACAACAGAACTGGATCAACGCACGCTGCGCGGCAGGCGAACCGATCGACTACCGCACCTTCCCCGGCCTCAGCCACATGAGCCTCGTCGCCGCCGACTCCCCCCTCACCCCACAAATCGTCCAGTGGACCCTCGACCGCTGGACCGGCGCCGCCCCGACCCCAACCTGCAACGCCGGGTGATGGACGGCACCGACGAATACCGACGCCTGAAGGCGGACAGTCAGGATCTCGTGTCCCGGCTGAGCATGGACGACGATATCGAATTCGAGCCGGCGCCACTTCAGGTGGAACTGAGGGTCGCAGACCTGTGACTTTCCTCCTCGACACCAACGTCATCAGCGAACTGCGCAAGCCGTCACACTCAGCGAACCCGGCGGTGCGCTCATGGGTGACACAGCGGCGACCGTCGGACCTGTTCCTGAGCGTCATCACGATCATGGAGGTCGAAGTCGGTATCTGCCGGATCGAACGGCGAGACTCCGCCCGAGGAAGTCGACTGCGCACGTGGCTCGAAGCCGATGTGCTCGACGTATTCGCGAACCGAATCCTGCCGCTCGACCTAGCCGTCGGCCGCCGCGCCGCACGGTTGCACGTGCCCGACCCCCGTCCCGAGCGCGACGCGATGATCGCGGCAACGGCGAGCGAGCACGGCATGACGGTGGTGACTCGCAATGTCGAAGACTTCGAGCCGATGGGCGTGCCTGTCATCAACCCCTGGGATCACTGACGGTCCGTAGGCAATGTCGCTGTTCGCGTGTCAGAGCTGGCAGCGGCGCCGTATCGAATCAGCACGGCGATATGGTCGGCTTTGCCGAGTTTGATCGCATACTGAAGCGGACTCCAGGCATGCCGCGACCCACCGTCTACGCGAGCACCTCCGGCCAGCAGTGCCGCTGTCATCTCCGGTGAGCACTCGGCAATCGACATTCCCAACGGGGTCCGGCCCCGCGGCTCACAGAAACTCTCGTGCACACCAAAAGGAGCTTCGACACCGATGTTCGGATCGGCGCCGGCGGCGAGTTGCTCGATCACCGTCGCCACGTCGTTGTCCTCGACAGCCCGGAACAGGCGCGGCGGGGACGCGGTGACGGGTTCGCCAGCCAAATCGGTCGGGTATTCGTCTTCGACCTGCTGCGCCAGGTCGTACCAGTCCCCGCCGTAGCTCATAGCGGGAGGTAAACCCGGCCAGCCGGGATCATCGAAGCCCCAATCGAGTGGCGGCCGCCCGGGAAGCCGAAAGTAAACACGCCCGTGAAACTTGTCCCAGGCATGTAAAAGCTGACCGGGGCGAAACTGTCCCCATGGCTGCTCAGCCCACCGATCCGGGTCGATCACCTCACGCAGGCGCAGGAACTGGAAGTACTCCTGGTCGTACACGTAGAGGTTGAACGGCGCGATATGACCCGAATCGGCGACAGCGATAATGTCGCCGTCGACGGCGATCGCGACGGTGTCCGGCGCGATCGAACCACCGGAGTGATGTCCGTAGCGGCCGTCCTTCTCACTCGGGTAAGCGAGTTCGAACCAGTCGCTGAACTCCCACTCGCCATCGTCAGGGTCCTGATGAAGTGTGCCAACCAGCGTTCGCCCCCACGCGGCGGGGAAATCATCATCCAACCTCACACAGCCGAGCCTAGCGGCGGCCGGAATTGGACCGGCCTTCGCGATGAGCTCCGTCGGAGCCGTGGCTATTTCCTCAGGATTGCTCGAGCACGTCGAAAGGGACGGTCACTTCGACCGGGTCGTCCAGGAGCAGGACTCGACGGTGGACGGAATCCACGACCATGCACGGCCCACCATCACGGCGTGCGGCTTCGAGCAAACCCGCCAGCCTGCGCACCACTCGGCTGTGAAGTGCACTTTGCGCCCTCAGGCGCACGACTCGGCCGTTCACGATCTCGATATCGCCGAGCTCGTCGGCGGCGCCATCCAGAAATTCTTCGGCAGTCAGACGCAGTTCACTGTGCTGACCAGGAGGGCTCATGTCGCCCATCATTGCAGGCTGTTGCGCCGCGAACTACCTACCGACCCAAACGAATTCGGTGCGAACCTCGTTGTGAACGTCGTTGTGAACAGCAAAAGGCCCGGCTCGAAAGCCGGACCTTTTGTTGTTGGGTGGAGCTAAGGGGACTCGAACCCCTGACCCCCACACTGCCAGTGTGGTGCGCTACCAGCTGCGCCATAGCCCCGTGTTCAGTTGTCGCAGTGGCTCTCGCTGCTGCCTGAATGAAGTTACACCATGCGTCTGAGAGACGACAAATCGGCTGGTAGATGGGGAAAGTGTGGGGGTGGGGGTGCTGGATTCGGGGAGCTGGGGGCGCGACGGATCGGCTGGTCAGGGGTAGAATGTGCCGAACCTCACGTGGGGGTCAGGGGGCTACGGTGACTACCCAGTTCTCGTCGAGCCAGTCGATCTTGGTGGCGCCTTCGTAGATGGCGGGGGTGGCGGCCTTGTCGCCGGTGCGGGCGTCGAGGTCGGCGAGGTTCTTCGCGGCGACGGTCTTCGCGGCTTCGTTCTGGGCGCCGTTGTAGATGCACGCGGCTACCGGCTCGGGGGCGCCGGATTCGGTGGCGAGGGTGGCCAGTGCCGGGTTGCTCAGGTCGGAGCCGCCTTCGTCGGGCTGCTTCTTCGTGAACAGTGCCTCGTGGAACTTGCTGTAGGTCGCGGCGGAACCTGCTTGGGCGACACAGAGATTCGCGGCGACGGCGCGGGTGGAGTAGTCCTTGCTCTTGGACTGCGGGTCGAGGAACGCCACGAGGTGGTAGTTCACCGCGAGCTTGCCCTCGTCGATTTTCTGGGCCAGTTCCTGACCGAAGGTCGTTTCCATGACGCCGCACGCGGGGCAGATCGGGTCTTCGAAGATCTCGACGGTCTTGGTGGCGTCGGGGCGACCGAGGCGGATGACGCCCTCGGGCGTGGTCGTGACCTGGACGGCGGCGTCGCGGACGGCCCCGTAGCCGTCGTTGCGGACCTGGGTGGGTGCCTGCTTGTTCCACTTGAGCGCCGCGAAGATCAGTAGACCGATCACGACGACCGCCACCGCAGCCAGCGCGTAGGTGGTTTTGCTGGAAACGGGGCGTGGATTGTGCGAAGAACCGGCTGTGCTCACCCGTCCACTCTGCCTCGAGGCCGTGCCTGCTCGCCGCCCGGGCATGCCGAAATTCCTCTGACCAGCGGATCAGCTACTGCGATTCGCCGTATTCCTTGCGCAGGCCGACGGGAACCATGCCGTCGCGCACCACCGGAACGCCGTCGGGACTGCCGTCACAACTGCACTGCGGGTCGATGCCGTCGCCCGCGTGATCGGGATGCTCGGGATCTTCGGGATGCACGATTGTCGAGGGCTCCGGCGTCACCACCCAGACCGCCGCCGACACCGCGAGCACCGCACCGGTCACCGCCATGCCGACCCCGAACGACGTGCGTTCGGCCAGCCAGCCGATGACGATCGGACCGAGCACCGTGCCGAGATCGGCCGCCATCTGGAACGCGGCCAGCACCGGACCACCGCGCGCCCGCGACCCGATCACATCGGCCAGTGCCGCCTGCTGCACCGGACTGAACATGCCCGAACCCAGGCCGGCGATGAAGGACGCGATCAGGAACCACAGCAGGTTCGGCGCGAAGCCGAGCGCGCCGGTGCCCACCGCGCAGGTGACGGACCCGGCGATCAAGAACGGTTTTCGACCGAACCGGTCCGAGAGCCTGCCCGAAAGGAACAGCACCGCCGCATTACCCGCGGCGAACACGGTCAGCGCGACGCCCGCCATGCCGACTTCCTGATGCAGCGTCTCCACCACCAGCAACGGCACGAACGCCATCCGCACGCCGAACACCGCGATGCCACCGGCGAAACTCGACAGCAGCACCGCGCGATAGGCGGGTTCGGACCACCCTTGCCGGAAGGTGAATTCGACCGGCGCGACACCGTTTTCGGGGGCGAGGACCGGCGATTCCCGCAGCCCGGCGAACACGATCACACACACCACGAGCAGCGCGGCCATGTAGATGACGAACGGCGCGCGCAGTCCGAACCCGGCCAAACTACTGCCGACCAGCGGACCGAACAGCGAACCGATCAGGAAACTCGTCGAGTACACGCCCGAGACCCGTCCACGCGCGGCGGGCGGTGACACCCGGATGATCAGCGCCATCGACGACACCGTGAACATCGTGGACCCGATGCCGCCCAGCGAACGCAGCACCAGCAGTTGCCAATACGTCTGCGCCAACGCGCACGCACCGGTCGACACCGCGACGATCACGATGCCGGCCAGATACACCCGCCGCTCGCCGAGTTTCTGCACGAGCCGACCGCTGGCGGGCGCGAACAACAACCGCATCAACGCGAATGCGCTCACGATCGCCGACGCGGCCGCGATGCCGACCCCGAATTCGCGCGCGTACTGCGGTAGAACCGGTGCGACGAGGCCGAAGCCGAGCGCGATCACGAACGCCGCCGCGATCAGTACCCAGATCTCGGGAGGTAGCCGAACTTTGGTCGAAGAGCTCACTCGCCCAGCGCCTGGTTGACCATCTCCTCGGCCGCGGCCTGCACCTGGGTGAGATGTTCGGGGCCGAGGAACGACTCGGCGTAGATCTTGTATTTGTCCTCGGTGCCCGACGGGCGGGCGGCGAACCAGGCGTTCTCGGTGGTCACCTTCAGCCCGCCCAGCGGGGCGCCGTTGCCGCGCGCGGTGGTGAGGATGCCGGTGATCTCCTCGCCCGCGATCTCGGTGCCGGTGACGGCATCGGGGGTCAGGCGCGCCAGCTTGGCCTTCTGTGCGCTGGTGGCGGCGGCGTCGATGCGGGCGTAGGCGGGGCTGCCGTATTGGCGTTCGAGTTCGCCGTAGCGGGCCGACGGGGTTTGGCCGGTGACGGCGGCGATCTCGGCGGCGAGCAGCGCGAGGAGGATGCCGTCCTTGTCGGTGGTCCACACGGTGCCGTCCATCCGGAGGAAGGACGCGCCCGCGCTCTCTTCGCCACCGAAAGCCAAACTGCCACTGAACAATCCGGGTACGAACCACTTGAACCCGACCGGCACCTCGTGCACGTCACGGCCGAGCACGCCGACCACGCGGTCGACCATGGACGAGGTGACCACCGTCTTGCCGATCTTGGTCAGTGCGTCCCACCACATCCGGTTCGCGACGAGGTATTCGATCGCGACGGCAAGGAAGTGGTTGGGGTTCATCAGGCCACCGTCCGGGGTGACGATGCCGTGCCGGTCGGCGTCGGCGTCGTTGCCGGTGGAGATGTCGTAGTCGTCCTTGATGCCGACCAGCGCCGCCATGGCATGGCGCGAGGACGGATCCATCCGGATCTGGCCGTCGCTGTCGAGGGTCATGAAACGCCAGGTGGGGTCGACGAACGGGTTGACCACCTCGAGTTCGAGATCGAAACGCTGCCCGATCTCCTCCCAGTAGTCCACGCTCGCGCCGCCCATCGGGTCGGCGCCCATGCGGATGCCCGCGCCGCGAATCGCGTCCAGGTTCAACGCGTTCGGCAGGTCGGCGACGTATTTGTCGAGGTAGTCGTAGCGCTCGACGTGGGAGTTCATCGCCTGATCGAGCGAGACCCGCTTGACCTCGGAGAGGCCGCCGCGCAGCAGTTCGTTGGCGCGGGCGGCGATGGCGTCGGTGGCCTTGGTGTCGGCGGGGCCGCCGTGCGGTGGGTTGTATTTGAAGCCGCCGTCGCGCGGTGGATTGTGCGAGGGGGTGACGACGATGCCGTCGGCCTGGTGCTTGGTGCCGCCCCGATTGTGGTTCAGGACGGCATGACTCAGCGCGGGGGTGGGGGTGTAGCGGCCGCGGGCGTCGATCACCGCGGTCACATCGTTGCCTGCCAAGACTTCCAGCGCGGTGGTCCAGGCAGGCTCGGACAGGGCATGGGTGTCGCGCGCGAGGTAGACCGGGCCCGTGATGTCGCGGGTGGCGCGGTATTCGACGATGGCCTGCGTCATCGCCATGATGTGGGCCTCGTTGAACGCGCCGTCCTCGCTGGACCCACGGTGACCGGAGGTGCCGAACACCACCTGCTGGCTCGGCTCGTCCGGGTCGGGGACGAGGCTGTAATACGCGGTGACCAGGTGAGCGATGTCCACCAGGTCGGTCGGGCGGGCGGGCCGTCCGGCGCGATCGTGGGCCATGGTGGGTGTTCCCTTCCGTGTCGGCTGCGCGCGGCTGGTCATGAGAATCATGCGCACAACCACTGGGTCAGGGACGCGGCGGCGTACACCGCGGCCAGGCTCGCCGCGACGCTGATCACGACGTTGCCCACGGCGTACACGTAGGCGCCCTCGGTTACCAGACGGATCGTCTCGTAGCCGAACGTGCTGAACGTGGTCAGCGCACCACAGAAGCCGGTTGCCGCGAACGCCAGCAGCGCACTGCTGGTACTCGCGCCGATCAAACCCCCGAGCAACGCCGAACCGACAATGTTAACGGTTAGTGTCCCCCATGGCAGCCCAGTCGGAAACCGGGCCGACATCTGCCGGTCGATGAGGTATCGGGCGGGCGCACCGAGCATGCCACCGGCCAGCACCAACGCCACCGTCATCGCGCGCCTCCCCGTGCGGGAGCCCACATCTCGACCATCGGCTCGCCCCCTTCCGTCATCGAATTCACGCACCCCTCCGCGCTACCCACCGGGTCGCGATCATCGCGATCGCCACCGCACCGAGCGCCGCGAGCACCGACAGACCGAGGTAGGCCATCGCCGTGCCCATCGCACCGCTGTCGAGGAGTCCCCGTATCTCGAGGCTATAGGTGGAGAAGGTGGTGAAGCCGCCCAGCACACCGATTCCCAGGAACGGCCGCACCAGTTTCGGTGCCGCCCACAGCTCGGTGACCGCGACTATCAGCACCCCGATCGCGAAGCAGCCGAGCACATTCACAGTCAATGTCGACCACGGGAATCCGCCCGCCGGGGGCCACCAACGGCCTATTCCGAAACGGGCGACGGCACCGAGCCCGCCCCCCACCGAGATCGCCGCGAGGACGGCCGTATCCAGCGCCGGGGGCCGCGATGTCATGCGCTGCCTCCCCGCTGGTCGATCCGATGATGGTCGTTGCTGATGGTATCGAGACCCACCGACACTAAGGCGTGCGGTGCGATCGCGGCAAACTTTCAGCAGACCGGACCCGCGAACGACGATGGCCCGAACCAATTGTCGGTTCGGGCCATCGTCGGCAGTGTCAGATCAGTGCGCCAGTACCGGCTCGCCTTCGGCCGGAGCGGGCACCGTGTTCGGCATGAGGACCGCGATCACGATCGCGCCGAGGACGAAAGTGGCCGTCGCCCACCAGAAGCTGGTGGTGTAGCTCTCGATCGCACCCTGCGCCATGGTGAGCGGGCCCGGCTGGTGCGAGGACACGTAGTCGGTCATCGCCGAGGCCGCGATGGTGCTGAGCAACGCGGTGCCGATGGAACCACCGACCTGCTGGCTGGTGTTGACCATCGCCGAGGCGACACCGGCGTCTTCGTGCTGTACACCTGCGGTCGAGCCCTGGAACGCGACCGACATCGCGCCACCGAGACCGAGGCCGAGCAGCACCAGCGCGGGCAGGATGTGGGTGACATAACCCGAGTCCAGACCGATCTGGGTGAGCCACAGCATGCCCGCGGCGGCGACCAGGAATCCGCCGCTGATGACGATCTTGGGTCCGACCCGCGGCAGCAGCAGCGACGGCGCGGTGGTCGAGGAGACCACCATGCCCGCCACCATCGGCAGGAACGCCAGACCCGTCACGATCGGCGTGTACGCCAGGGTCAGCTGCATGTAGAAGGTGAGGAACAGGAAGATCGCGAACATGCCGATGCCCATGATGAACACCGTGAGATACGACGCACCACGGGTGCGGTCGGCGACGATGCGCAGCGGCAGCAACGGGTTCGCGACCTTGGTCTCGATCCACACGAAGGCCGCGAGCAGCACGGCGCCACCGATCAGGAACGCCAGCGTGGTCGGGTCGCTCCAGCCGTTGGACTCGGCGTGGGAGAAGCCGTAGACGATGCCGAACAGGGCGGCGGTGACGGTGACGGTGCCGTACCAGTCGAGCTTGGGCCGCGAGGTGGAGGTGTGCTTGGCCAGCAGCAGCACGGCGCCGACCAGCGCGACCGCGGCGAAGATCAGGTTCACATACATCGCCCAGCGCCACGACGCCCATTCGGTGAGCACGCCGCCGAGCAGCAGGCCGATCGCGCCACCGGCACCGGCCACGGCACCGAAGATGCCGAATGCCTTGGACCGTTCACCGGGTTCGGTGAAGGTGACCGTGAGCAGCGAGAGCGCGGCGGGCGCGAGCAGCGCGCCGAACACGCCCTGGCCGACGCGGGCCGCGACGAGCATCTCGAAGCTGGTGGCCGCGCCGCCGATGGCCGAGGCCACCGCGAAGCCGATCAGGCCGACGATGAAGGTGTTGCGGCGACCGAACAGGTCACTGAGCCTGCCGCCCAGCAGCAGCAGGCTGCCGAAGGCCAGCGCGTAGCCGGTGATCACCCATTGGCGGTCACCGTCGCCGAAGCCCAGGTCGGCCTGGGCGGCGGGCAGGGCGATGTTCACGATCGTCGCGTCGAGCACGACCATCAGCTGGGCGATGCCGAGGACGGCAAGCACCCACCAACGCAGGGCGTGCGAGCCGCGACGCCCGGTATCCGCGGAGCTTTTCGGCTCCGTGTCGAGTGTGGTGGTCATAACTCCCCTTGAAAGGCTGCGGGTGGTTGCCGGGTGGCATAATCGGAGATAACGCCTCCGCTTCATTCGAAGCTACCAGAGTAACGGAGAAACGACCTCCACTTAATCCTCGGATTGATAGGATGTACTTGTGAATCACGCCACGACGACTGCCACTCCACCCCGCAGACTGCGCGCCGACGCCGCCCGCAATCAGCAACGCATCGTCGAGGCCGCCCGGGAACTGTTCGCCGATCACGGCCTCGAGATCACCCTCGACGACGTCGCCGAGCGCGCGGGCGTCGGCGTCGGCACGGTGTACCGGCGCTTCGCGAACAAGAAGGAACTCATCGCCGAGGTCTTCGACCAGCACGTCAAGGACTTCGCCGACGCGGCCGAGGAGGCCCTGCGCAATCCGGATGCCTGGCTCGGGCTCGTCGAATTCTTCGAGAGCGCGTGCAAACACCTGGCGACCAATCGCGGTTTCGGCGAGGTGATGCTCGAGCTCGAGGAAGATCCGGCCCGATTCGCGGAGTTGCGCGACCGGATCCACCCGTCGGTCGCGGCGATCGTCGATCGCGCACGTGACGCGGGCGCGGTCGACGCCGACATCGTCACCACGGACTTCTTCGCCCTGATCCACATGGTCAATTCCATCGCCGAGTTCGCCGGACCGGTGAATCCCGAAGTGTGGCAACGGTATATGGCCATCACGCTCAACGGCGTGCGCACCGATTCGGTACCTCGCAGGCCGCTGCTGGTCGCGGCGATGACCGACGAACAGGTCGAGCAGGCCAAGGCCGCGGGCTGCCTCGGCCGCCGTCGCTGAGCCGAGCACACCCGACCAGTAGCGCGCGTCACACCGCATCCTCTAATCTTGGACACATGACCAAGAGCACCTGGGTGAACTGGGCAGGCCAGCAGCGCTGCACACCCGCCGTCGTCGCCGCACCGCATGACGTCGAGGAACTGGCCACGATCGTGACCGATGCGGCCGCCGCGGGGCGGACCGTGCGCGTGGCCGGGTCGGGACACTCGTTCACCGACGCGGTGCTCACCGACGGCACGCTGATCGACCTCAGCGGAATGAACAAGGTGCTCGACGTCGACGCCGCCAACGGGCGGGTGCGCGTGGAAGCCGGCATCTCGCTGCACGCGGCGAGCCCGCTGCTGCACGCGCACGGCCTGGCCTTCCCCAACCTCGGCGACATCGACACCCAGAGCCTCGCGGGCGCCACCGCCACCGCCACCCACGGCACGGGCTCGCGGCTGCGCAATATCTCCGCGGCGCTGCACTCGGTGGAGGTGCTCGGCGCCGACGGCACCCGGACCGAACTCAACGAGCAGACCGATCCGGACGGCTGGAAGGCGGCGCGGGTCAGCATCGGCGCGCTCGGCGTCGTCACCGCGGCGACCCTGCAACTGGAGCCTTCCTTCGTGCTCGAGTGCGTCGAGAAGCCGGTGCCGCTGACCGAGCTGCTCGACGGGATCGACGAATTCGCCGACGGTAGTGCCCATTTCGAGTTCTTCGCGTTCCCGCACAGCCAGACCGCGATGACCAAGGCCATCAACCGCACCTCGGCGCCCGAACAACCGCGCGGCAAGGTGAGCGAGTGGATCAACGACATCCTCGTCGCGAACCACGTCTACGACGGCATGTGCAGGCTGGGTCGGCGAATTCCCGCCACCATCCCCATGATTCACCGCGCGGCCACCCTCGCGGGCAGTAACAACCGCCAGGTCGACCGGTCCTACCGCGTGTTCTCCACCCCACGGCTGGTGAAGTTCAACGAGATGGAATACGCGATCCCGCGCGCGCACGCGGCTGCCGCGATTCGCGAGATCCTGGAATTGGGAAGGCAATTCGGCACGCCGATGCCGATCGAGGTGCGCTGGGTCGCTCCCGACGACGCCTTCCTCTCCCCCGCGAGCGGGCGCGAGACCTGCTACATCGCGGTGCATCAGTATCAGGGCATGGTGTGGGAACCGTACTTCCGGGCGTGCGAGGCGGTATTCGATGCCTACGACGGCAGGCCGCACTGGGGCAAACGCCACTTCCAGACCGCCGAAACCCTCCGTTCGCGCTACCCCGAATGGGACCGCTTCACCGAGGTACGCCGCCGCTTCGACCCCATCGGGGTCTTCGCCAACGACTACGTGAACCGGGTGCTCGGCACCCTCGACTGAGGCGGACACCGCACGGACAACAGTGTCGCCGCCTTCGCCTACACCCGCCCCGACACTGCGCCCGGATGGAATGATGACAGGCGATATCCGAAGCGCCACAAGCACTTCGCCCCTGCGCCGAAAGGGCGACCATGGCCCACACACCCACAGTGTTGTTCGTCTGCGTCCACAATGCGGGCCGATCACAGATGGCGGCGGGGTTCCTGCGCGCCATGGCCGGTGACCGGATCGAGGTGCGCACCGCGGGCAGCGCACCGGCGGCCGCGCTGAATCCCGCCGCGGTGGCGGCCATGGCCGAGGTCGGGATCGACATCTCCGGCGCGCGACCGAAACCGCTCACCGACGACGTCGTCGGGCTCTCGGATGTGGTGGTCACGATGGGGTGCGGCGAGGTGTGCCCGTACTTTCCCGGGATCAGCTATCGCGACTGGGTGCTGTCGGATCCGGCCGGGCAGCCGATCGAAGTGGTGCGCGGAATTCGTGACCACCTGCGGATTCTGGTCGGCAACCTGATCGCGGAACTGGTGCCGGTGCCCGCCCGCTAGCGTCCGATTTCTTCAAGACCGAGCCGGGAGCGGGCGCCTACGCTGCGGATATGACTCCTCAACTCGATGTCGTTTCCGTAGTCGTCTCCGACATGGCCGCCTCGGTGGCCTTCTACCGCCGGTTGGGTCTGGTGTTCCCCGACGGTGCCGAGGCCGAGCCCCATGCCGAGGCGGAAATCGGCAACGGCCTGCGGCTGGCACTGGACACCGAGGCCACGATCGCCTCGTTCGTGCCCAGCTGGCAGCCGCCGACCGGACCCGGCCGCAGCAGCCTCGCGTTCCGGTGCGCCGATCCGGCCGAGGTCGACAAGCTCTACAGCGAGCTCGTCGACGCAGGCCATCACGGGGAACTGCCGCCCTGGGATGCCTTCTGGGGTCAGCGCTACGCCTCGCTCACCGACCCCGACGGGCACGGGATCGACCTCTACGCGCCGTTGCCCGCCGAATAGGCCGACCAGCCGTGCGGGTCGCGCTGACGCTGCTGATAGCGGCCGAGCATCTCGCGGACCTCGTCGCTGACCGGGGGTTCCCCGGTGAGCCTTGTCCACAGGTGCGCGTCGTGGTCGGTGAGCGTCACCGGTCCGGTGGCGGCCACGTCGGCGACGAAGGTGAACTGTCTGGTGCGGGCGCCTTCACCGGTCAGATAGTCGAAATCACCGAGATAATCGCTGATTCCGGTGACCTGCAGGCCGGTTTCCTCCAACACTTCGCGGCCAAGGGCTTCGTCGAGTGCCTCGCCCGGCTCGACGACCCCGCTGGGCAACTCCCATCGGCCGCTCAGGAAATCCGATCGTCGGCGGCGCAGGATGAGCACTCGAGAATGACGGACGATGACCGCTCCGACGACAAGCCGACGGATTTCGTCTCGTTCAGCCTCGATACGGAGTGTGGAGTACACGGATTCGTCGATCATCAGGTCACATCCTCTCGTCGGTGTTCGGGCTTGCCTAAGCACTTGCGAGGAGGTCGTGCCCTGTGAGCGTAACCCTCCGTCACGATGATTCCGAATGAGACTTTCCGGGCATCGAGGTGTCGATCAGCGCGGTTGTAAGGCCCGAACTGAACATCCGGCCAGGTCACGGAACTCTCGCGACAGGTGGGCCTGGTCGGCGAAGCCGGTCGTCGCGGCGATTCGCGCGGCCGGAATTCCGGTGCGAACCGCCGCCAGCGCACGTTGAAATCGCAGAATACGGGCCAACATCTTGGGTCCGTAGCCGAAGGCCGACAGCGACCGCCGGTGCAGCATTCTGGCCGACAGGCCCGTCTCGGCGGCGGTTTCGGCCACTGTCGCGCCTGCCGACAGGGAATCGACGATGGCGGTGAGCGCCGGGTCGGCCGGGCCCTTTTCGGCGGCGAATCGTAATGCGATCGCTTCCAACGCCCCCACGCGGTCGGGCGCGTTGTCGACGCGGTCGACGAGTTCGCGGGTCGTGCGCGACGGCGCCAACTCGGTCAGGTCGACTCGCTGGTTCAGCAATTCCACCGCCGGAATCCCGAGCAACGCGGGTGCGGTGCCCGGGGCGAACCTGATGCCGACGAATTCGCTCGCCCGCGCGGTCGGCGTGAGGAACGCACGGCTGTCCGGGCCCGCCACCATCAGCGTGCCCTCGGTCCAGATCAGATCCATGCACCCGTCGGGGAACACGGTGACCGGGCCCGTATGGGCAGGGACCGTCCGCGACCAGACCACCGCTCGGTCCAGCCGTGATGCGCGTTCCCGGTATTCCGCCACCCTTTCGACGGTAGCCCTACCCACTGACACGTTGTCTATCCCTCGTAAGATCTGACGGCACTACGTTCGGCTCGGCAGAGGGGTGGCCATGCAACCGACAGCTTCAGTGCAGGGTGGGCGGCCGCGTGTGGCCGGGTTCCCGGGGGCGGACATCGACAGCGAACCCGACGTTTGGTCCGGGGCGGCCGTAGATGACGACCGGATCCGGGCCCTGGCTGTCGGTGCGTATTACGGCCGGAGTTGGGGTGCGCAGTGCGATGGGGTCGAGTTCGTGCCGGAGGAACCCGACAGCGCATCTACGCGGCGCGAGACTGCGATCGAGGGACTGCACGAGTCGTGGGGCGTCGACAATGCCGAGGACGCGCACGACACCGCGCGGCGACTGCTGGTCGGGATGCACGCGCCGCTGTTCGAACTCGTGCATCCGCTGGCTGTGATGGCGGCGACCGATACCGGCCGGGTCGACCGGTCCGGGTTGGCCGACGAACATCGCGAATTCCTGCACACGCTCTCGGGTTTCCGTGGCTATCGCGGGCCGGCCGGGATCGATCGCGACTACGACGCGTGGCTGCAGGCCATCAAGCTCGGCATCACCGACAGCCTGCCGACGCCACTGCAGATCGACGCCACCGCATGGGATCTGGCGCGCCTGGTGTTCATCGCCCGCGCCGCGTGCACGGCGGGTTATCTGACCGAGGACGAGGCGTGGGAGCACATGCTGACCGGGCTGGACCGGGCGCGCCAGCACTATCGCAACTGGCGGCAGTTCGGGGACGGGTTTCTCACCGGGGCGATCTTCTGGGCGGCCACACAGGACCTGTCGGTCGCGAAAAGCCAAGTGGCCGAACGCAGGCGGATGATCGCGGGGCTGCACCTGCGGCCGTCGAGTCCGTGGCGGCGGGTGGCCCTGCATGCGGGTGCGCCGGTGTTCAGCCCGGCATCGTCAGCATGATGCCGACGGCTTGACGGCGGAACGGGTCGTCGGCGACCATGCCGAGTTTGCGACGCTCGACCAGCAGTTGCCATTCGCCGAAGAGGTCGGCCGAACTGGGCATGGACTGGGCGATGGAGCCGTCGACGTGCTCGATTTCGCAGGCGAGGCGGACGGCCTCGGTAATGCGGGTGAAGTCGGCGGGCTCCCAATCGACGAAGTCGAGGTCGGCGCCCGCGCCCGAAATCCTGAGTGTCGCAACCTGTCCGGTGAGAACTTCGGCTCCGGTGAGGACCGATACCGGGAATTCGTAGACCGCCCACGCGGAGACGAACAGCAGGCGCAGCGTGGTGATCGCGACCAAGCCCGGCGCGCCCTCGTGGCCTGCCTGTGCGATTTCGAGGACGTATTCGTCGGGGCGAGCACACGCGTGGAGGATGTCGATCTCACGTAAGGAGTTGCCCGCGTGCCGCATTCGATAGGCGGCCGCGTTGACATCGGGTCGTTGTCGACCGTTCGGGCCTTGAACCGGTTGCGGCGGAGTGAGATTCGGTCGAGGCGAAAACACCCTTCGTAAGCTGATCAGGTCGCGTTCGACGGCTCTGATCAGTGTCTGCGCCTGCTCGCGTAAGTCGGTTTCGAGGTACACCGGCACCGGATGACGTTGCGTCGGCGCACCGTTCACCACGAACTCCGCCGACCGGAAGAACAGCAGCAGCGCCATCTGCCCGTCCTCGGTGGTCGCGAGCGCGATCCTGGCCAGCTCGGCTACGCCGATATCGAGCGCGGTCTCGTCGTCCGCGCGCAGCGGTGTCGTCACCAGCCGACCGTTCGCATAACGAACCGCGACTCGAGCACCCCATACTTCGATCACAGCCACATCCCTCCTGGCCTGCCCCGCATCGGTGGATCCTACCGAGGGACCGTTGCGGACGGGGCGATGGTCCTCCCCCGATGGTGTTGAAAGGTGCGCTGAGGTGGCAGGCTGTACTCATGCCCGATGAACAGGAACTCTCCGCCGAACAGTCCGGTGACGTGAACGAAACCCCGGAAGAGGCGACCAAGCGGAAGTTCCGTGAGGCGCTCGAGCGGAAGAACGGCCACTCCACCACGGGTGGGGCGGCACAGAATGCCGCCAAAGTCCGTGGGACGCATGCGCAAGCAGGTGGGAAGCGGACGTTCCGTCGGCGCGCGGGCGGGTAGCTCGCGCGATCGACTCGCCATTCCGTGATCAGCCCTGCCGCCGCCGGTAATTACCGTGCAGCACAGGGCTTTTCGTTTGCGAGGGCGCTACTGCAAGCGCGAGGTATCCGCGTCGGCTTCGGTCCGAACGGTGCTCTCGAAGGTGGCGTCGGTGTCGGCCTCGCTGTAGACCAGCCAGCAGCCGCGGATCGCGCCGAGTAGGTCTTCGAGTAGATCGATCGCCGGGCGGGTGGGGTCGAGGCGGCAGATGCGGTAGCCGTCGGTCCAGGCGTCGGGATCGTCGTCGCGTTCCTCGATTTCCTGCGCGGCCTCGATGATGCCGTCCAGGTCGCGGACCTTGCCTTCGGAGACTGCGATGGCGTCGGCGATCAGGTCGACCACCACCTGGGTCGGCGTCTCCCCCTCGCTGAGCCGTTCCAGGACCACGGTCGGGGTCTCGACCTGGAGCGCTTCGATGTCGTCTGCCTCGGCGACCACGTCCACCGGTTCGAGGCCGGTGACCTCGCCTGCCACTGTCGCCGCGGCCCGCAGCCAGTGCGCGGCGGCGACCGAGGCGGCGGCGGGGTCGAGTTCGGTGAACAGGTCGATCGTGCCCAGCGGGTTGGCGCGCAGCAAAGTGTCCGCCGCGTGCACCTGCACCGGCGAGATCTCCGGGCGGGTGAGTTCGACCGCCTGCCTCGCCCGACCGGCCAGATCGCCCAGTTCGGCGGCCGTGATCGCCGCCTGCTCGGTGAGCACCTCGTTCACCACCCGGTCCACCAGGTTCGCGTCGCCGATGGCGTGGAGCACGCGGCCCACGTGGTGTGCGGATTCCTCGATGGGGCTGTAGAAGACCAGCATGCACCCCTCGTCATCGGGCAGATTGGGCGTACGCAGCGCGGCCTCGACCTTCGCGAACCGATTACGCTCCTCGGCCCGCCGCCACGCCTCCCCGTTCTCCACATCGGGATCCCCGGCCGCGGTCGCCGGATGCGTATAGGTCCGCCACTGGAACCGCGCCAAACTCGCCAGCGCCGCCGCCAACTCCACCCCGTGCTCGCCCCCCGGCACCTCGGCGATCGTCTCGGCGACGTCACCCCGACCGGTCCCCCAGGTGGCGACCAGCGTTCCCGCCCCCGAGTCGTATGCATACCGCGTCATTCGCTCAGTTCTACGTGGCCGGGTCGCGCGACCCTGCACCAGGGTCTCGCCGGTGGGCTCGGCAGCGGTTCCCCGTCGCCTCGCCAGCACCGCTTTCCGTTCCGGGCCCGACGTGGTCGAGAAATTGGTGCGGCTGGTCGGCCTCACGCCGGAGGAGATCGAGCCGATGACCAAAGCGCAAGCCATCGGCAGACTCAACCAGTTCCGGGCCGAGCAATAACAGGTGCGATACCTCTGCCCATGACCTGCACCGGCCACGACGGTACGTCCCGCCGCCATCCAACTTTCAGAGCCAGGACGTCGTCGCGCACTCGGTAGACAGGGTCACACGGTCTTGATCACGCCACCGTCGGCCAAGTAGTCGGCGCCGGTGAGGTTGCCCGCGCGCGGCGAGGCCAGGAACGTGATCAGGGCTGCAGTCTCGGACGGTTCGGTGAGCCGACCGGTGGTGATTCCCATCCGTTCGGGGACCTTGGCCAGGAACTCGGCGAGGTTCTCACCCACCGCGGCGGCGAGCCGACCCGCGTAGCCGGTCGGGTCACCCCAGTTCTCGGTGCGGGTGGGTCCCGGACTGACTGTCATGGCGCGCAGACCTTGTGGGCCGAATTCCTCGGCGAGAGCCTTGGTCAGGTTGGTGAGGGCGGCTTTGGCGGTCCCGTAGTCGACCGGAGGGAAGGCGGCGCGAGCGCCGATCGAGGACACGTTGACGATCACGCCGGACCGTCGCAGGAGGCCGGGCAGCAGCGCTCGGGTTACGCGGACCGTGGCGAACAGGTTGAGGTCACAGGTCTGCTGCCACGCGGCGTCGTCGACGGCAAGGAAGCCCGCGGCCGCCATGCTGGCCGGCGCCACGCCACCCAGGTTGTTGACCAGGATGTCCACATCGCCGAATTCGGCGAGCCGGGCGGCGCTGCGCGGATCGGTGAGGTCGAGCGACACCGCGGTCACGCCGAGTTCGGCCAGGTCACTGCTCGTGCCCGCAGACCGCGCAGCCGCGATGACGCGCACACCCTCGGCCGCGAGCGACCGCGCGACTTCGAGCCCGATCCCCTTGCTGGCACCGGTGACCACGGCCGTCTTCCCCGAAAGTTGCAGATCCATGATGTTCCTTTCTTGAACTACAGATACAAAATATGGGCATGGCGACACGCTTGGGTCCGCATCAGGGACACGTCAGAGGGTCCGCAGCGCCGCTGCGGCCATACTGTCCAGCCGGGGCGAATTCCGATCGGCCTTCGCGAGCACCCGAATGCCGTTGATCGTCGCGAGGAACAGCCCGGCCACGGCCACGGCATCGACATCGGCGGCGATCTCGCCGGACCGCCGCCCTTCCTCGATGGTGCTACGGAACGCCGCCTCCTGCCGTTCGAAGATCCGGCGCACGAGATGTTCGACCACCTGATCCCGACCCCCGAACTCGATCGCGGCATTGGCTGCCATACACCCGCGCCCGTCATCCGATCGCGCCGCCTCGACCACCAGATCGACCGCTGCCCGCAGCCGTTCGCGCGGCGACCCCGGCCCGTCGAGCACCTGAATCAGTCGCACGGACTCCCGCTCGTAGTAACGCCGCAACGCCCGCTCGAACAGCGCCTGCTTGCTGTCGAACGCGTTATAGAGGCTGCCGCTGCCGATCCCCAACTCAGTGGTGAGCCGCTTCGGCGTGGTGCCCGCGTAGCCGTTGACCCAGAAGACTTCCATCGCCTGGTCCACGGCCCGATCCATGTCGAACCCCTTGCTTCGCGCCACATCCTGAAGCCTACATACTGGATTCACAGTTACAAAACCGACGATCGCGTGATGGTCAGCAGCTTGCGCACCGAGCGCGACCCTTGTCGGGTATGAAAAAGCCCCTCACCTGGGTGTCAGGTGAGGGGCCTCGAGTGGAGCTGCCGGGAATCGAACCCGGATTGGACCGCTGGCAGAGGTATTAATCGGGCTTCTACCTGCGGAAATTCATAACAACCGATCATCCGACATCACCCGAAAACCCGGCAGGTTGTGGGCAAAATGTGGGCACGCCGGTCTAGGCCGGGGGCCGCTGGTAGGCCTCGATCGTGGCCTTACTGGTGCTCGGGTTCTGTAGGACCAGCTCCCACGGGCCAGAGTTGATCTCGAAGTCCTTGCCGAACCCGAGCCACTTGCCCGCCAGCCGATTGCCGGTCGGATCGGCGAGCAGCTGGAGGGCGCCGTGGTAGCGAGCACCGTGGTAGTAGCCCTCCACCGCGGTGCGCTCGGCCCAGGTGCCCGTGGCGACGTTGCTGTCGAGGGTGAGGTCGAGCTCGATCGTCGAGGGCGACGAGCCGGGCAAGCTGCGGACGGTGACCTGGCTCCCGTGCTGCAGCATGACGGCGTAGTGCGCGACGGTGAACGATGAGTCCCGCCCGCTCGAGTAATACTCGTAGCGCGAGAGCCACACCCCCGAGAAATCCCCGACGGTCCGGGCCGGGGTCGACGCCGCGGGGTTGGCCGGCATAACGCCGATCGGTGACTCGACTTCGTGGCTCTGGTCGAACTCCCCGCCGATGCCGTATCCGGCGCGCACGGTGCCGAACCCGAGCGTTTCGATGGGTAGGCCCATTACCCGCTCGAGGGCGCGGGCGTGGCTCGGCCGGGGTTGGGTGGTCTCGCCGGACTCCCACCGCTGCACAAGGCGTTTGGTGGCGCTGGTGCATCCGGCGGCGCGCAGCGCGCGGGCGAGGTCGTCTTGGCTCATGATCCGGGCCGTACGTGCGGCGCGGAGTGCCGTGTTGGGGTTGGTCCGCATGGTGCAACGGTAACCCGAATGACGCCGGAATGTCGCCCCGAATAGGTGCCGATTGACGCCCCCGCCGTCGTCGCGCGAACACATCAGCGAGCGGCAGTGTTGGCATTGCTCCCGGCGTCGGGCCGCGGCGATAGCCCCGGCGCCAGGGAGCACCCAACCCGAGTAGCAGGGGACGAATCATGTGGGGACAGAAGGCGATCCCGCCACAGTTGACGGTGCATGACATTGCCGCACGGTTGGCGCAGGAGGCAGAGCAGCAGTGCCAGCCCTCGCCGGTGCTCGATCACAGTGCGCCGCGGGAGATGCTCACCGAGGACCAGGCGCACACCGTCATGCAGACGCACCGCGCGTGTGAGCGGTGGCTATGTCCGCGCAAGGCGTCGGCGTGGAACCTGCTCGTACAGGCGGGGCAGATCGTGCCGCGCCCGGCGAACGGGTCGCTGTGAGCGACGAGCAGACCGCGCGGGAGCTGGCAGAGCTGGACGCCGATGTGGCGGCGGTCCTCGCGGCCGTCGAGAGTGAGCCAAGCGATCCTGACATAGGACGCTCGGACAGGTGAAGTCAGACGCCGGATAGCCAGTCGGCGGTCATTCGCGCGGCTCGGTCGATCAGGCCAACACGCGAACTAAAGTTCGCCCATGGACGCAGACACCTTGGGTGATGTTCTCCAACTGGTCGGCGCTGTCATAGCGACTGTCGGACTAACAAGTGGGCTCGGGGAGGGCTGGTCAGCTTTCGGTGAGTGGGCAGACGGGCTCCAACGCCAGGCAAATTCATCGCCAGACGAGCCTGTAGTCAAGCATGGCACGGACGAGTTTTCGGCCACGGATCACGCGTGGGTACTGAAATCCGATGAAGACCCGATCGACGGTCTTCGGGGTGATCTACAACGAATCTCGAATGACGTGGCGGGAACCGACGATCTGATTCGATCAGCGATCGCAGAACTAGACGTCGCCGGTCAGATCAAGACCCTAAGACGCGAGATCCTGGACTCGACAAAGTGGGAGCGGCGAGCCGCTCTGGGTGGTGCTGTCGTGGCGATCTTGGGGATGGTGGTCGGGTTGTGCGGCTGACCGGTGTCCCGGTCCGTTGTGGAAAAAATGCCGTAGGGGGTAACCGTCTATGCCTGGGGGTGCTGAGGTGGCCCAGGGAGGGGTCACCGGGCCACCCCCAAGCACTGACGGTATGCAGGTCAGGGTTATTTTCGGCTAGCCTCGGCTCGCTCGCGGACAGCCTCGGCGCGTTGCCGCTCGACGTTGCGCGTGCGCTCGATGAACACGGCCGGATCGGCCGCGTAGTCGAGGCGGTGCCCCGAGTGCGCCAGTGCCACAGTCCACGGCGACCCGAGACCTCCCGTATTGGTGACCGGCGTCAGTGCGTCGAGTTCCTGCGCGTCGAGGTCGGCGAAGATCAGCGCCGTATTGCTTCCCGACCTCCCGTCACCGGCTGGCGGGGGTGCGAGACGACAGGCGGTGACTACTTGAAGCCACACCTGCAGCACGCGGTCGAGATGCGCGGTCGCCTCGCGTGCGAGCGCCCAGGTGGTCGCGCTTGCGGCGGGAACCTGCGTCACCGTGCTCGGGTCTACGACGTTGAGACTCGGGATCTTCGCGTACGCGGTCGCGAGGGTCTTGTCGGCCGCAGTGACGACATCGAACATGGCGGCGAGGATGGCGGGCCCGTGACGGCGGAAGACATCGCCGCGCATCTGCTCGGCGCGGCCCTGTAGCTGGGGCCCGAGGTTCTGTTTCCACAACAGGTCTCGGTTCAGTTGGGCGGCGACGTTCTTGTCTGCCACGGGGTCACGCCCGGCGACGAGCGCATCCCACACCAGACCGGCGAGTGCCCCGGCGTCGTAGCGCTGGCTACTCATCCGCTCGAGGATCTTGTCGGCCTCGGCCATTTCCTTGTCCAGGGCGGACGGCACGGTGAGACCGAGGTGCCGGAAGTGCTGGCGGGTCTGCTGTAGTGCGAGACTGAATTCCACGGCGGTTCTCCTCAAAGGCTGTTGTAGACATGCCAATCGGCGCTGTCGGGGTTGAACAGGGCGCGCGCTGCGGCGCGGTTGGCGGCATCGCCGGAAGGCACGGGCGGGGAAACGGTCAATCCCTCACGCGATGCGACGTTGTGCCGCGGCGCCGGTTCGGGTTGGGCATCTGTTGGCTCACCGAACAACTCCCGCACCGCTGTTCGCATCTCGCGGTCCGCGCTGGACATCGGCTATTTCCTGTTGAACAGGCGCCGGGCGGTCTCGCGCTCGACCGATTCGTCGTCGTCGGCGGGCTCGTCGTCGGCGGGCGGTGTGCCGGTGAACAGTTCGCGCAGCACGTCGACGAGTTCGTCGGGCTCGAGCGCGGTCAGGTAGTCCAGGGTTGCGGTGCGGGGATCGTCGGCCATGTCGGTTACTCCTTGATCGGGATCCACCAGCGGCCCCGGTCCCACGCGCCGCGCTGTCTGGCGTGACGGCGGGCGGTGCGCTCGGTGCAGCCGGTGAGTCGGGCGTATTCGGCTGTCGTCACCTGACGGTAGGTAGGTGCGGCGCTTGCCCGTCCGCGCTGTGTCCCTTGCTCGGCGAGGGCGTTGTCGACCAGGGCGCGCAGGCGGACGAGCCTGTCCGTCGGCGGTAGACCGTTGCGACGGCGCGCTTGCTCGGCCATGACGAGCAGCCGGGAGACGGTGTGCAGATCGTCACCGTCGAGCAGCAGGCCACCGACGAGACCGCTCACCGTTCGGGCTCCTGCTCGGTGGCCGGCCAACGCCCTCGCGCCGGTGCGAGCTGCTCGCGGTGCTCGCGGTGCTCGGCAATCGCTTCGGTGATCGGGCACGGTCCGTAATCCGGCCAGTCGGGGAACGGCGGGCCGTCCTCGTCGCGAATCACGCCGCACCGTCCTTGCGCGGTCGACCACGACCGCGGGCGGCGCCCCCGTGCGGCTTGCCTGCCCACACACCAACCGGGCGCGTCTGCTCGGCCACTGCGACCTCACACGCGGCCGTGACGGGGCAGCGAGCGCACACTCGGGCCGCGGCGGCGATCCGGTAGGCGGTGTCGTCCTCCTCCTCATCGACATCGGGGTCGACGTCGAACCAGGGCGCCATGCCCTTGCACGCGGCCCCGTCGAGCCGCTCGTCGACGAGGCCGACGAGCGCGGCGCCGATCTTGGGCCACTGCCCGGTCATGCGTCGCCCTCGTCGTCACGCTCACGCCGCCACGCCCCGAGTGCACGGCTGGCACGAGTTCCGCCCCAACTCATCCGGTCCTGTACATCCCGCTTGGACTGCGGCGGCGGGTCGAGTTTGTCCAGCTCGGCCACGTCGTCGGCGAGACTGTCGGACGGTTCGCCACTAATGGTGAAACTCGGCGGGCGATCGGTGGTGTCGGGTGCGTGGATGAACGATTCGAGCAGTCCCTCGGTGCTGGTCGGCTTGAGCTCGAATCGCCCGGCGACAGGCTCGCGGCCCGGCGGGCAGTGCTGGCGAACACCACCGTGACGGTCCTTGTTCACTGTCAGACACGCCGATCCACCCGAGCCGGGGGCGAATGCGTCTTGCACCGTAACCCGTAGTGCCACACCGCCTATCGCGCGGCGCTTGGCAGTGGTGCCGCTCTGTCCGAGCTTTCTCGAGGCGTCACCCTTGGCGAGGTGGTCGATTACCAGCACCGCGGCGCCGGTCTTGCTCAACGGCTTGAGCACGGCCGAATTCACGTGGGTGTATTCGTCGGCAGAGTTCGACGACGAGCCGAACAGCGGCATCAGTTCCCCGAGCGAGTCGACGACGACGATGTTCGGCGACCATTCCGACATGTCGGCGACGATCGCGGCCAGGTGCAGGCGGCTGTCCGGTTCGACGTAGAGGAATCGCTCACGGTTCCCGAGCGCCTCAACCGCGGCTCCCAGCGCTACCAGTCGCGAGACCGTGGCAACCGGGCCGTTGTGGTCCATGTCGATGACCAGGACGCGCCCGGCGCCGTACTCCCCGAGGATCTCCCGCGCTGCCGACAACGCAACCCAGGTTTTGCCCGACTCGGGGTCGCCGAACAACGTGTTGACCTCACCGGCGTAGAACAGGGCGCGGCCGTCGGTGCGGGTTCCGTAGTCGGGTTTCGGCGGTTCGGGCAGGCCCCCGGCGAGCATCGCGGCGACGTCGTAGTACCGGCCGAAGTCGACTATGTGTGCCTGGTCCCCGTGGTCCGGGACCGGTCCGGGACCGCGTGAGTCGACCGGCTCGGAGTGGTCCGGGACCGCCTCAAGAGGCGAAGCCCCCGATTTGGTGCGTTTGCGCTGGTTACGGCGGTTTGTGGTGTCGTGGTCCTGGTCCCCGCCCCTAGGGAACGGGGACCGGGGACCACGCGCCGCATCCCGGTCCTCGGTGCCAGGGACCATGCCGCCGTCGGGGACGGCCCGCGCCTGCCGAATCTCTGAGATCTGCTCGGCCGCGAACGCCTTGCACGAGAAGCACACCGGATCGAACCGGTCGTGATCGCGGCAATGCGCTGTAGGCGCGGGGAGTGTGGTCACGGTTACGCGACCTCCTTCCGGTCGATTAGGGTCCGTAGGACGCGCGCCAACTCGTCGATGCGGGCGACGATCTCGGCGGGGTCGTCCCACTCGAGGGCGCGCGACACTTCGCCCAGACGTTCGCGGGCGGTGCGGTCGAACAGCTCGGCGGCGTCGATGCTCCCCAGTGCCCGCATTGCGGCCAGGGGTGCGAATTCGCCTACGTAGTGCGTGCTCTTGACGTCGCGCCGTAGCGCGCGATCCAGGGCCACGCGGGCCTGTTCGCGCTCTCGGCGGTGCTCGGCGTCGAGGCGCTGCGACGGGGTGCGGTTGTCGTCGATGCGTTGCCCTGTCCAACGGGCCGGTGCGGTGTGAACGCGCCCCGACCCATCGGCGAGCAGCCGCTCACCCATCGTCGCCCCGGCGGTACTCGGCCAGTTCGTAGGCGATCACGCTGGCGACGAGGTAGGCCGTCGGCCCACCGAGCGCCAGCAACGTCGCGGCCCCGGCGATCACCGGTCCCCCTCGGCGAGCGGGGCGGCGTCGAGCTGGCGCGCGTCGTACTCGGCAACGGCGTGGTTGTGGTCCTCGACGAACGCCAGGACACCCGCCGCTCGGCGGTACTCCTCGTCGGCCAGCGTCTCGGCGAGGACATCGGAGGCGGGCTTGCCCTGCTCGATCGCACGGACCACGACCGACGCGGGGTCGACCGAAGGCCGGTCGGCCAGCTCGATCGGCTCAAGCTCGAACAGGGCCACTGATTCGGTGTCTTCCACGCCGTCGACCAACACGTTCGCCCCGACGCTGATCACGGTCACCGGTTCGTATCCCGTGCTGCCGTCGGGCAGCTCGGTGCGGATCGCGAACCGATCGCCGGTGCGCGGCACCATCACGGGCTCGTCGTCGCGATCGTCGTCGACCGAGCACCCCCAGGTGTCCGAGCAGCGGAACAACTGGCCGTGATCGCCGAAACCATCCGGGCGAGACAGGCTGTCGACGCCGAACGCGCGGCCACAGAGGCGGCAGGCCGTCCCGCGGCTTACGTGCGCGGCGATAGAGCGTGCCCCGTCTTCGACCCGATCCCAGAAGTCGAGCCAGTCGATATCTGCGGCCTGTACGACACGAAACACCACGTTCAGGGTCAGACGTTCGGGGCGGGCGAGACCGGCGACCAGCCGACCGTGCCTGATACCGGCGATCGGCTCGAACTCGGCGGGGGTGAGGCCAGCCGCGGCGATGATGCGCCCCAGTTTGCAGACCAGAGCGAGGAGAAGGAACTCGATCGGGGTCCGTTCGGCGGGGGTTTCACGGGTAGCATTCATGACTGGATCTCCTGTTTCACAGCTGGCGGATTCGTTGCCCTGGTTCGCGGTTGCACCCGCGGCCAGGGCCTTTTCGTGGGGGTCGGGGGTCAGTGGCATTACGCCGCGCCAGTGGTGGTGCGTGTGTTGTCGGTGAGCCACGCCTCCACGTCGGACCAGCGATAACGCACGCGCTTGCCGACCTTGATGTACCTCGGCCCCTTGCCGAGGTACCGGTACTGGGCCAGCTGCTGAGGGGTGGTGCCGAGAAAGTCGGCAATCGCCTTGGGTTCGGCGAGTGGCCGTTGTTCGGTCATCGCATTCCATCCTTTGAAGTGAATGCATCATCTTTGATGTGATGCACTTCAAGGGATACAGCATCGAGCTGTAATAATCAAGGATGAACTAGAAGCATCATCTTTGATGTGCCATCATCGGAACATGGCAGGGAAGAAGAACGAACTCGGAACGACCGGCGTAACAGTCGCGGCGAATGTGAAGCGTCTACGCGAGGGTCAGAATCTGACGTACGCGGAACTCTCACGACGACTGGACGCGACGGGGCGACCGATCCCCGTCCTCGGGCTAGCGCGCGTCGAAGCCGGAACACGGCGCGTCGACGCCGACGATCTCATGGCTCTGGCAGTTGTGCTGGGCGTGAGTCCGAGCACCCTCCTGATGCCAGACGCGCCCGACGAGAACCAACGTGTCGACGCGACCGGGGTAGTCGAATCTGTTCCAGCACAACGACTTTGGAACTGGTTGCGAGCGGAGAACCCCCTCGATTCAGACGCCGGTAAGTTCATGCTCGCAGCAAACCCCGCATGGGTACGTGAAGAGCTCCGCAACTTCCTCGGTGAAATGTTCCCGAAGCGCACGAGCGGCGAGGTGTCGGCCGATGGCGACGATTGAGCCGTACAGGCTGTGCAAGCCATCGTGCCCCGACGACTGCACCAAGCGCGAGCACCAGCGGCTCATGGTCCGCTACCGCAAGCCAGATGGGAAGCAGACGAAAAAGCGGGGATTCCGCCGCAAGGTCGACGCAGAGAACTTCGCGGCCACAGTCGAAGTGAAGAAGATGACCGGCGACTACATCGCGCCGTCGATGGGTCGGCTCACCGTTGCCGAGATGGGCGCGGCATGGATCGCGCGGCAGGTCCATACGAAGGAATCATGGTCCGAGCGCGTCGAATCCATCTGGCGAGTGCACATCGAACCACATTGGGGCACAAGGCAACTCGCCTCAATTACCCGGCCTGAGATTCGCGATTGGATCGCAGGGATAGACCGGGCGGCGTCGACGGTCGCCGATATTCACGGCGTGCTGTCCTCGATCCTCGGCGAGGCAGTCGACGAGCAGCGAATACCGGCGAACCCGGCTGCGGGCGTGCAACTCCCCCGCCGGATACCGGTCGATCACGTCTACCTCACGCACGACCAAGTGGCCGGCCTCGCCGCAGAGTGCAGCAAGGGCGCCGAAATCGTGATGCTGCTCGCGTACTCGGGTCTGCGCTGGGGCGAGATGGCCGCACTACGCCCGCGTGACGTTGACCTTCGGCGGCGGCGCATTCACATCGTGCGGTCGGCATCCAAGGTGAACTCCCGCACAGTGATCGGCACACCGAAAACGTGGGAGCTGCGATCGGTGGCGATTCCCGCCGAAGTGGCCGACCTCCTGGCGCCGGTCGTCGCTGCGCAGCGCGACCCGGTGGGGTTGCTGTGGACACGGCCGTCAGACGGCGGACCGATTCGGCCACCGACCACAACCCACTGGTTCACCAAGGCGGTGGGCCGGTGCATCGCGGCGTCGGTGCCGATTGACGAGGATGGCAAGCCGGGCCCGGCTACGTTCCCGCGCGTGACTGCTCACCAACTGCGGCACACGGCGGCGTCGCTCATGATCGCCAGCGGCGCGCACGTGAAGACGATCCAACGCCAGCTCGGCCACAAGTCGGCCACCATGACGCTCGACAACTACGGCCACCTGTTCGACGACGATCTCGACGGCGTGGCCGATCGGATGAGCGCCGGATTCCGCGCCGCTGCTGCGAGATGTGCCCAAAATGTGCCCACGCCGCCCAATCTCCGGGTGGTCGGGGCATGAAAAAGCCCCCCACCTGTGTGTCAGGTGAGGGGCCTCGAGTGGAGCTGCCGGGAATCGAACCCGGGTCCTCCGCCGCGTCTTCAGGGCTTCTCCGTGTGCAGTTCGCTATGTCTCTGCTCGGATCTCCAAGTCTCGCGAACAAGCCTGGATGACGATCCCAGTCGCTGTTAGATGTCCCATCCGACTCCGCGACCGAGCCGAACGGTAATTCCCTCTAGCTGATGCCAGTACCCGGGTCGAGGGACGAACCCGGACTGACAGAGACGACCTGGCTACTTAGGCAGCGAGGGCGTACTCGCGCTGATTGGAATCGGCGCTTAATTGGTTGCAGCGACGCTTACGGTGGTCTCTTGCCTGCACCGACACGCTTCCCCTGAATCAACGTACGCAGTCGAAACCGTTCAGCCCCGTACGTGCCCGCACCGTGCGGGCTAGTCATATTAACACTGGCGCGGCGCCGGATCATCCCGATATTTCCTGCCGGTTCGCGGGAGCCGGGGTGATCTTGTGGCGAACCACTCTCGACCACCTCGGCGAAACGGGGTAAGTGCGCCGCTCGTCGCGGGTACTGTTCTCGTTCGGCCGCACCGGATCTGTGAAATGTCCTGGGCGACTTGAACAAGGAGTTAATCCATGGCATTCACCAGTCAGCGTGGACTGCGCCGGTTCGCGGCGATCCCGGCGGTCGCGAGCCTGTTGCTGGCCGCGGCCTGCTCGTCGGAGGAGGCCACCGCGACGCCGGGCGTCACCAGTGCGCCGTGTCCGGGTTCTGCGCACACAGATCGCGGGTGCATCTATCTCGGAGTGCTCTCGGATCTGGAGAACGGGCCGTTCAGCGCGCTGGGCACGTCGATGCACGAGGGTCAGCTGGCGTTCTGGAACAGGGTGAACGAGGAGGGCGGGATCGGCGGCTACGACGTCGACATCACGTCCTATACGCGCAACACCTCGCAGGATCCGCGCCTGCATCGCACCGAATACGAGGCGATCGAGCCGCATGTGCTGGCCTTGGCGATGAGTTTCGGGACCTCGCAGACCATCGCGACGCTCAACCGGATGGACACCGACGACATGGTCGCCACCGCGGCCACCCAGTGGTCGGGCTGGAACTATCCCAGCGTCGACCACAATCTGGTGCTCAGCGCGGGCTATTCCTACTGCACCGAGGCGGTGACCGGCCTCGACTGGTTCGCCGAGCATCATTACGCGCCGCGCGATATCGCCGTGGTCGCCAATCGCGGCAACTACGGCAGCGACTACGCGGCCGGAGCGTCGAAGTGGGCGGCGGCCAACGAGGCGACAATCGTCGCCCGCATCGATACCGGCCCCAACAGGGAGGTCGGCAATCAGGACGGGCCGGTCAGGGAGATTCTCGCCGCCGCACCCGAACTGGTGCTGTTGGCCACCGGGCCTGCCGAAACCGCCGAAATCGTGGGCAAACTGGTGGGATCGGGTTTCACCGGACGCTTCCTCGGCTCGGTGCCCACTTGGAACGCGGCGCTGCTGAAGACGCCCGCCGCGCCTGCGCTCACCGAGCTCTACAACTACATGACCCCGGTGGACGGTTGGACCGGCGGCAGCATCGGCGCCAAGCACGCCCGCGAGGCGACTACCGGCGAACCCGCCAACTTCGGCTACTCGCTGGGCTGGGCGATCTCCTACCCGCTCAAAGCGCTGCTCACCGCCGCTGCCGAGAACGGCGACCTCACCCGGCCGGGTCTGCGGCGCGGAGCGGAGAATCTGGCACCCGACGGTGAGGGCATGGTCGCCATCCATCCGGCCGGCGCCGATGCGCCCGACCTGAGCAGGGAATGGTCGGCGGTCTTCGAACCGGACGCGCAGGCACCGATGGGCGCGAGGGCCGTCGAGATCGGGTATCGCGGCGCCACGTTGGGCAAGCTGGGTCTGCACGAGCCCTGCACGCGGCTCTAGTTCGCGGCGATCATGGCGACCGCGCCGAGAGCAAGGACCATGCCTGCCTTCTGCGTGGCACTGATCCGTTCGCCCAACAACACCATCGCCAACAGCACGGTCGCGGCGGGATAGAGCGAGCCGATCACGCTGACCACCGACAGCATCGCGCCGTGGAAGGCGTAGAGCAGGGCGGCATTGGCGATCACGTCGAGCACACCGACCGCCAGCGCGAGGCGAAGCGGTTCGCCGTGTAGACCCCGGAATTCGCCCGCCACCAGCGCGCAGGTCCACACGACCGCGGTGGCCGCGGTGCGCTGGGCCAGCAGGGGCCACAGGCCCGCGCTCGCGTTGGTTTCGTGCAGGAAGAAGAAGGTGAAACCGAAGGCGACCCCCGAGCCGACGGTGAGCAGTGCGACCCGGCGGGTGAAGCGCAACGGCCTGCCGCCGGTGATTTCCTCGGTGGTCTCGTCGGGCGCCTCGCGGCTGACCAACACCACCGCGACCAGAGCCACCGCGATGCCCGCGATCGCGACGGCGCCCGGTCGCTCGCCCAGGAACAGGCCTGCGATCACCGGGATGCCCGCGACCAGCACCGCGGTGACCGGCGACACCACCGACATCGGCCCGTCGGCGAGTGCCGCGTAGAACCACCACACCGCCAGACCCGCGGCCACCCCGGCCGCCAGACCCCACAGCATCGACGCGGTGTCCGCGTGCCCGCCGACCAGCGGCGCGATCAACAGCACCAGCAGCACCGAAAACGGATACGACACCACGACCACGCGCAGGGCCGTGACCCTGCGGGCCGCGATACCGCCGAAGAAGTCGCTGACTCCGTAACCCGCCGCCGCGACGAGCGCGAGCACGACGGACAGCACTAACGCATGCCCTTGACCCGCCGACCCACCTCACGGGTGACTTCGCGCTCGGCCTGCTTGCGAGCCAGGTCCTGACGCTTGTCGTAATCCTGCTTGCCCTTGGCGAGCGCGAGCTCGACCTTCACCTTGCCGTCGGAGAAGTACATCGACAGCGGCACCAGCGTCTGGTTGCCCTCGCGCGACTTGCCGACCAGGTGCTCGATCTCGCGCTTGTGCAGCAGCAGCTTGCGGGTGCGCCGCGGCGAATGGTTGGTCCAGGTGCCGTGGCTGAACTCCGGGATGTGCAGGCCGCGCAGCCAGACCTCGCCGTGGTCGACGGTCGCGAAGGCGTCGACGAGCGAGGCCTTGCCCTCACGCAAGCTCTTCACCTCGGTGCCGACCAGCGCGATCCCCGCCTCGTAGACGTCGAGGATCGTGTAGTTGTGCCTGGCCTTGCGGTTGGTCGCGATGACCTTCCGGCCTTTCTCCCTCATAACGGTCCACTGTAAGTGACGGCGCCAGCGGTTTATTCCATGGCCGACCTCAGACCCGGGCGGCCGCCCTTGCCAGCGCGCGGTCGCGCTGTTCTTCGAAGCGGGCCGCCTTGGCCTCGAGGTCGACCAGGTAGGCGTCCAGTTCGGCGCGGGCGATCTCGCCCTCGGGGCCGAAATCGGTGCGCTCGAAGATGCGCCAGGTGCGCAGGGTCGGGCGCAGGACGACGTCGAGGTGCTGGCGCAGGTCATAGACGCCGTGCTTGGCGAGCAGGACCGCGTTGCGGCGGAAGTTGGGCTGGTTGAGGCCGGGCATCTGGAAACGCAGGATCACGTCGGTGATGGCCTGCATGGCCGCGTCGGGGGTGAGGTCGAGGGCCGCGGCGCAGAGCTTGCGGTAGAAGATCATGTGCAGGTTCTCGTCGGCGGCGATGCGGGCCAGCATGCGGTCGGCGACGGCGTCGTTGCACAGGGCGCCGGTGTTGCGGTGGCTGATCCGGGTGGCGAGTTCCTGCAGGGTGACGTAGGCGACGCCCTTGAGGAACTGCGAACCCGGCTCGGGCTTGGCGATGCCCGCGGTCATGTGCGCCATCCTGGCCTCTTCGAGGGCGACCGGGTCGACGGCGCGGGTCACGACGAGGTAGTCGCGCAGGACGATGCCGTGCCGGTTCTCCTCGGCGGTCCATCGGCCGACCCAGGTGCCCCAGGCGTTGTCGAAGCCGAAGGTGTCGGCGAGTTCGCGGTGGTAGGAGGGCAGATTGTCCTCGGTGAGCAGGTTGGTGATCATCGCCGCCTTGGCGACCTCGCTCAACCGCGACTGCTCGGGATCCCAGTCGTCGCCGCCCATGGCCGCGAAGTTGCGGCCCTCGTCCCATGGCACGTAGTCGTGGGGGTGCCACATCTTGGCCTTGGACAGGTGGTCGTTGAGGTTGGCTTCGGCCGTCGGCTCGAGCTCGGCGAGGATGTCGCTGTCGGACAGGTGGAGCGTCATAGGTCGACGTTACGAGGCAGGCGTCTGGGTCGCGGGGTGATTGCCGAGATTTCGGCGACTACTCATCATGCGGTCCTCATGCTGCGATGATCGTTCACAGGCGCACTCGACGAGGACTCGACCACCGCACTGCGCCGATCGGGGCGTGACCGGAACGCAGGCGGCGGTGCGCATCATCAGGCCGTGGGTCCGAAACGGCCGATGTGCAGCGGCACCGAATCCCACTGGGCGCGGTCGGGAGTGAAATCGCCGACGACGTGCACGCCCGCATCGGCGAAAGCGCCTCGGGCTCGGGCCATGTGGTCTTCAGAGGTGACGAGGACGACCGAGTGCAGGCCTCTGTCGGCGAGCATCACCGCGGTATTGCGGGCGTTGGCGACCGTCGAGTCGGCCTCGGGTTCGCGGATGATCCGGCTCTCATCGATGCCTGCGGCCAGCAACCAGTCGGCCATGGCGTCGGCTTCCGACAGGCCGGCCTGCGGGTTGCCGCCGGTGACGATGATCGGTGACAGCGGCGCGAAAACGGCTTGGGCCAGGCCGGCGCGCAGTCGCCGGACCAGTTCCTCGCGCATCGTGCCCTCCGGGGTGAGTCCGTAGCCGAGGACCACCACCGCGGTGTCGGGGCCGTAGATGCCGGGCAGGTTCGGCGTGCCGAGCGCCCGTGCGAAGTCGATGCCCGGTGGCGCGGCGAGGTCGGCACCGGCGGGTGCTGCCATTGCGCAGGCCACTCCGGTTGTCGCGATCGCCGCGCACATCACGCGCCTGCCCCAAGTCCACCGCACCATTGCGTTTGCCTCCTCGAACCGGGCCGATCTGAGTGATCGGTCCCGTTCGGCAACGGTGCGCCCGGGAAACCTCGGTCGGTAGCCCTTTGACCTGCGGTTACGACAACTCACATGCGCAGGTCAGCCGACGCTGGTGCGGGGCATCGCAAAATTTCCGAAAATCGGATGGCCTGGTCAGCGAGGGCTCGGCGAGCGTGATCGAAGGGCTGAGAACCGTCGCGATCACCGTCAGTGAGGCGGCACTAGATACGGCGGCGATGTATGGGAAGTCGTGGTGAACGCGGTCGGTCGAGCGAAGGAGCCGCTGACGTCAGGCCGGGCTCACAACGAGGTAGAGAACCAAGGCCGCGGCGAAGATGGCGATCAGCGCGATGGTCGACCACCGTGGCCTGCCACGGTGGATCGCGGTGTGGTGCGCGCCGAGCATCGTCGGCGCGACGACCGGATCGATATGGCGGTGCGGCATCGGGGGTGCCGGGGAATCGCCTCCCGCGCTCGGGCTGCTGCTCGACGATTCGCTGTCGGAGCCTTCACCATTCGCCATGACTCGACAGTAACCCCGGGTCGTCGGATTCGGTGCGGGTTCGTTTCCGCCGCGCGTGTACACGCCTGTGGGCGGGGTATGCCCTTACTCCTCGGCGAGCGTCGCCAGCACCCCCTCGCCGTAGCGGGCCAGCTTGTTCTCACCGACACCGGCGACGGTGCCGAGGGCGGCGAGGTCGGCGGGTTTGCGCGCGGCGATCTCGCGCAGGATGGCGTCGTGGAACACCACGTAGGCGGGCACGCCCTGTTCCTTCGCGGTGGCGGCGCGCCAGGCTCGCAACCGCTCGAACAGGCCGACATCGGCGGCGGGCAGGTCGACGGCTGCCTTGGCCGATTTCGAGGTGCGCGCGGGACGGGCGGCGCGCTCGGGCTCGCGCCGCATCGGCACCTTCCTGCCCTCGAACAGCACCTCGTTGCTCTCGTCGGTCAGGGCGAGGACACCGTATTCGCCCTGCACGGCGAGCAGGCCGCCCGCGAGCAACTGCCGGACGACGCCGCGCCATTCGGTATCGCGCAGATCGGTGCCGATACCGAACACCGACAGCTCGTTGTGCCGGTGCTGGGTGATCTTCTGGTTGGTCTTGCCGAGCAGGATGTCGACGAGGTGGCCCGCGCCGAAGGCTTGGCCGCGTTCACGTTTGAGTCGCAGCACGGTGGACAGCAGTTTCTGGGCGGGCACCGTGCCGTCCCAGGTTTCGGGCGGGTTCAGGCAGACATCGCAGTTGCCGCAGGTGCCACCGGTCTGGCCGAAGTAGTTCAGCAGCCGCGCGCGACGGCAGCCGACCGTCTCGCACAGGGCGAGCATGGCGTCGAGGTGCAGTTGCAGCTGTCTGCGGTGTGCGGCGTCGCCCTCGCTGGAGTCGATCATCTTGCGTTGCTGCACAACATCATTGAGGCCGTAGACCATCCAGGCCGTCGACGGCAGACCGTCGCGACCGGCGCGGCCGGTCTCCTGGTAGTAGCCCTCCACCGATTTGGGCAGGTCGAGGTGGGCCACGAAGCGCACATCGGGTTTGTCGATGCCCATGCCGAAGGCGATGGTGGCGACCACGATCAGGCCGTCTTCGCGCAGGAACCTGGACTGGTTCTCGGCGCGGGTCCGGAAGTCCAAGCCCGCGTGATAGGGCACCGCGCGGATGCCGTTCTCGTTGAGCATGGCGGCGGTCTTCTCCACCGAATTGCGCGAGAGGCAGTAGACGATGCCCGCGTCGCCGGAGTGCTCGGCGCGGATGAAGTCGAGCAACTGGCGGTCGGCGCGATTCTTCGACTCGATCCGGTACTGGATATTGGGCCGGTCGAAGCTGGAGATGAACTGTTTCGCGGCGCCGAGGTCGAGGCGTTCGACGATCTCGGCGGCGGTCTTCTCGGTGGCGGTGGCGGTGAGCGCGATGCGCGGGACATCGGGCCAGCGCTCGTGCACCAGCGACAGCGCCAGGTAGTCCGGCCGGAAGTCGTGACCCCACTGCGAGACGCAGTGCGCCTCGTCGATGGCGAACAGGGCGATCTTGCCGCGGTCGAGCAGCCGCAGGGTGGCTTCCAGTCGGAGGCGTTCCGGCGCCAGATACAGCAGGTCCAGATCACCTGAGACGAACTGGGCCTCCACGGTCCGCCGCTGATCCGGCGACTGGGTGGAGTTGAGGAATCCGGCACGCACACCGAGGGCACTGAGCGCGTCGACCTGGTCCTGCATGAGGGCGATGAGCGGTGAGACGACGACGCCGACGCCCTCGCGGACAAGGGCGGGGACCTGGTAGCAGAGGGATTTGCCGCCGCCGGTCGGCATCAGCACCAGCGCGTCGCCACCGCCGACTACCTGTTCGACGATGGCCGCCTGGTCACCGCGGAAACTGTCGTAACCGAAGACGCGGCCTAGGACCTCGTCGGCGGTCTCGGCACGGTCGGGAGCCGCTACCCGGCCGGGGGTGGCGGGGGCGAGGTCGTCGAAGTGGACGTCGCCGTGATCGGCGAAGTCGTGCTCGGAGACATAACCACCCTCGGACGGATACGCGTCGTCGGGAGGGAAGTCTTCGTGGGGGAAGTCTTCGACATCGGGGGCTGTGGCGCCGGAATTGCTCACCGGGCCATCCTACGAGCGAGCGCCGGGCGCGCAGCCCGTCAGCCGGAGCCGACGACGGCGGATGCAGAAGTTGTCCACATGTGGATAACTCGAAATTATCCGCGCAAACGCGCCAGGACCTCGTCTTGGAGCAGGCCGTTCGACGCCACGGCGTCGCCGCCGTGCGGGCCGGGGCGCCCGTCCAGGGAGGTGAACGCGCCACCCGCTTCGCGGACCAGGATGTCGAGGGCGGCCAGGTCCCACAGCGAGACCTCCGGCTCGGCGGCGATGTCCACCGCACCCTCCGCGACCAGGCAATAGTTGAAGAAATCGCCGTAGCCGCGGACCCGCCAGACCGCATCGGTGAGGTCGATGAACTTCTCGCGCAGGCCGCGTTCGTGCCAGCCGGACAGGCTGGAGAAGGCCAGGCTGGCATTGCCGAGGTCGGCGACCGCGGACACCGAGATCGGCTTGGGCGCACCGGGGTGAACCTGCACCCACGCGCCCGAACCGGCGGCGGCCCACCAGCGCCTGCCCAGCGCGGGTGCGCTCACCACGCCGACCACCGGAACACCGTCTTCGAGCAGGGAGATCAGGCTGGCCCAGACCGGCACGCCGCGGACGAAGTTCTTGGTACCGTCGATCGGGTCGACCACCCACTGCCTGCCGCTGAACTCGGCATCGCCACCGAATTCCTCACCGAGCACGGCGTCCCCGGGGCGGTCCTCGGCGAGCACGCGGCGGATCATCTGCTCCACCGCGAGATCGGCGTCCGAGACCGGGGTGAGGTCGGGCTTGGAATCGACTTTCAGGTCGACGGCGCCGAAGCGCTCGCTCGAGATCGCGTCGGCCTCGTCGGCCAGTCGCAGGGCAAGGTCCAGGTCAGCGGAGTAGGCAGCCACGCGGTGAGTGTATTCGCCGAGCCGACGGGCTCGAGTTCGCGGCGCCACCGACCGCGTTGCCGAGGCCCGCACGAACTCGGCCCCGTCGGCCCGATGCGCGAGAACGCGAAGAAGTGCCTGGTCAGGCAACAACCTGGGCGGCTTTCGCCGCGACGAGAGCGCTTGTCCACCAATGCAACTGGTCGAGCATGGCGGCGGCGTCCGCTTCGGGCTGCTCGGGATCGCGCAGTCGACCGTCCTCGTCGAACAGCATGTAGTAGCGCGGGAACGAGACGTAATTGCGCACCGTGTGGGCGTTGAGTTCATTGAAGACCTGGCGCAGATGTTCGATGGCCATCAGGCCGCCGGAGCCGCCGCTGTAGCCGACGAACCCGATGGCCTTGGCGTCCCATTGGGTGAAGTGCCAGTCGATGGCGGCCTTGAGAGCTGCGGGGTAGCTGCGGTTGTAGTCGGGAGTGACGATGACATAGGCGTCGGCGGTGGCCAGACGATCGGTCAGGTCGAGCATGCCCGCGGGACGCGCCGGATCGGGGTCGAGCAGGGGCGGCACCGCGGGCAGTGCGGCGGGCACCTCGGCCTCGGCGAGGTCGATGACGTCGACCTCGAATCTGTCATCGACCCGCTGCGCGAACCAGTTCGCGACCACGGGGCCGAACCGGCCTTCGCGGACACTGCCGATGATGATCGCGAGCTTCAACACGATGTTCTCCTCTTCGTCGAACCGGCCGGATCTGCCGGTGCAACCAAATCTCGCGGACCGTGACCCTCGTAGGGAGACCACGCTGAGAGTGGTAGTGGCACGGCCACTCTCAGCCGCGCCGCGCTGGGTACCGTCGATGAGGTGAGCGACAACGAACTCGGGCTGTTCCTGCGGACCCGCCGCGAAGCGGTCTCCCCCGCCGAGGTCGGGCTGCCCGCCGGACAACGCAGACGCATCCCCGGCCTGCGCCGCGCCGAGGTCGCGATGTTGGCAGGCGTCAGCGTCGAATACCTGATCCGGCTCGAACAGGGCCGCGACAGCCACCCCTCCGCTCAGGTGCTCTCCGCACTCGCCGAGACATTGCGGCTGAGTCCGCGCGAGCGCGTGCACCTGCACCAGCTCAGTAAAGGTGTGTCCGGTTTCAGTTGCGGTGCCGCCGAGAACGGGCCCAACCGCACGGTTCGCCCGACGATCCTGGCCATCCTCGCCCAACTCGAACCCGCGCCCGCCGCGATCACCAACCGGTTCACCGAAGTCCTGGCCTGCACCGAGGGCTACCGGAAACTGATGGGGCCCAGCGGTCTGTTCGAGCAGGGCGAACCCGCCAACCTGGCCCGGTTCGTCTTCACCCATCCCGGTGCCCGCGAGCTGTACGCGGACTGGGACGCCGCCGCCGACAAGCTGGTCGCCGCGCTGAAACAGGGCCCGTTCCGTGCCGACCCCATGGTCGCCGTCCTGATCGACGAACTCACCGTCACCGCAGGTAGCGCCTTCACCGACCGGCTCGCGACGCTGCCGGGACTGCCGCCGTCGGGCGGGATCAACCGCCTCAGCCACCCCGATGCGGGCATGCTGCGCCTGGCCTACGAATCACTGGATCTGTCCATCGACGACGACCAGTCCCTCTATGTCCTGCTCCCCGCCGACGAAGCCAGCGCGAACGCCCTCGACCAGTTGGTCGGACGCCGCCCCGGCGGTCTCCGCGCCATCGCAAGCTGACCAAGGCTTCGCAGTGTCGGACCCGACCGGTAGCCTAGGAAATCGTGCATCCTGACGTTATCGCCGACCTCGCCGAACTCGACACCACGCTCAAGACGGTCGAGTCGGTCCTCGATGTCGAGGAGCTACGCCGCCGCATCGACGAACTCGAGCATCAGGCCGCCGATCCCGAGCTGTGGAACAACCAGGACCACGCCCAGCAGGTGACCAGCGAGCTCTCACACGCCCAGAGCGAACTGCGCCGCGTCGAAGAGCTGCGCCAGCGCCTCGAGGACCTGCCGGTGCTCTACGAGCTGGCCGAAGCCGAGGAAGACGCCGCGGCCGCCGAAGCCACCGCCGACGCCGATACCGAGCGCGTCGCACTGCGCGTCGACATCGAGGCGATGGAGGTGCGCACCCTGCTCTCTGGCGAGTACGACAAGCGCGACGCGCTGGTCAACATCCGTTCCGGCGCCGGTGGCGTCGACGCCGCCGACTGGGCGATGATGCTGATGCGCATGTACATCCGCTGGGCCGAGCGGCACAAGTTCACCGTCGAGGTCTACGACACCTCCTACGCCGAGGAAGCGGGCCTCAAGAGCGCCACCTTCGCGGTGAAGGCGCCCTACGCCTACGGCACGCTCTCGATCGAGATGGGCACGCACCGCCTGGTCCGGATCAGCCCGTTCGACAACCAGGGCCGCCGCCAGACCTCCTTCGCCGAGGTCGAGGTGCTGCCCGTGGTGGAGACCACCGACCACATCGAGATCCCCGAGGGCGAGATCCGGGTCGATGTGTACCGCTCCTCGGGCCCCGGCGGCCAGTCGGTCAACACCACCGACTCCGCGGTGCGCCTGACCCACATTCCCACCGGCATCGTCGTGACCTGCCAGAACGAGAAGTCGCAGCTGCAGAACAAGATCTCGGCCATGCGTGTGCTGCAGGCCAAGCTGCTCGAACGCAAGCGCCAGGAGGAGCGCGCCACGATGGACGCGCTCAAGACCAACGAGGGCGCCTCGTGGGGCAACCAGATGCGCTCCTACGTGCTGCACCCGTACCAGATGGTCAAGGACCTGCGCACCAACCACGAGGTCAACAACCCGACCGCCGTCCTCGACGGTGACATCGACGGGTTCATCGAGTCCGGTATCCGCTGGCGGATGCGCGATCAGGCCGACGCGTAGCCAGCTGTTCGCTCACAAATGGTGCGCTAGAGCACGTTTGACGACAAGCCGTGACCGACCTGTAACCTTTCTTGTGTGCGTTCGACCGAACCGAAACTGTGCCTGTGCAGGTCCATGAAGGAGACGCGATGACCCACGTCCTCGCGGCCGACAGCGGACCCGAGATCGCCGACTGGATGCGTTCCAGTGGGCTAGAGATCGTCCTGTTGATCGTCGGTGCGATGCTGTTCGGCCGGTTCGCGGCGTTCCTGCGCGACCGGGTGACCACCAAGATCGACTCGACCTTCCAGACCAGCGATGCCCTGGTCCGCACCGAAGCGGCCAAGCACCGCCACGCGCTGGCCCAGGTGGTCACGTGGGTGGTGCTGACCATTGTGTATGTGCTGGTCGGCATGGAAGTGCTGCGCAGGCTCGGGTTCTCGGTGACGGGCCTGGTCGCCCCCGCCGCGGTGCTCGGTGCCGCGCTCGGTTTCGGTGCCCAGCGCATCGTCCAGGACATCCTGGCCGGGTTCTTCCTGATCACCGAACGCCAGTACGGCTTCGGTGACGTGGTGCAGATCGCGGTCACCGGTTCCGCCGATCCGGCCGAGGGCACCGTCGAGGACGTGACCCTGCGCATCACCACGCTGCGCAACTCCGACGGCGAGGTGATCATCGTCCCCAACGGGCAGATCGTGAAGGTCACCAACCTGTCCAAGGACTGGGCGCGCGCCGCGATCGACGTGCCGGTGTCGGCACAGGCCGATATCACCAAGATCAACGAGATCCTGCACGCGGTCTGCACCAAGGCCTACGAGGACCGGCGGCTCAAGCCGCTGCTGCTCGACGAGCCGTCGGTGATGGGTGTCGAGGATCTGTCGATGGATGTGATGAACATCCGGATGGTTGCCCGCACATTGCCAGGCAAACAATTCGAAGTGGGCCGCGAACTGCGCGTGCGCGTCGCCGCGGCCCTGCGCAAGGAGGGAATCAGTGAAACCACGTAAGTCCACAGCGATCCTGATGGCGGCGTGGCTGTCGACGTTCGTCGTCTATGTGTTCGTCAAACCGACGGAGACGACGCCGGACGGCTCCACATCGTTCCTCAATGCCGTTCCGACCTGGGTGAATGCCGAACCCGAGCGCTGATCGGCGCGTCGGGTCCGGCGGAAGCGGCCCCGTAGCTGATTACACTGACCCCTCGTGATCAGCATGCGCAACGTGAGCAAGTCGTATCCGACCTCGACACGGCCCGCGCTGGACAACGTTTCCGTCGATGTGGAAAAAGGCGAGTTCGTCTTCATCATCGGCCCGTCCGGTTCGGGCAAGTCGACTTTCATGCGGCTGCTGCTCAAGGAAGAGGCGCCGACGTCGGGCGAGATCCGGGTCGCGGACTTCCGCGTCGACCGGTTGCCAGGGCGGAAGGTGCCCAAGTTGCGGCAGCGGATCGGCTGCGTGTTCCAGGACTTCCGGCTGTTGCAGCAGAAGACCGTGGAACAGAACGTGGCCTTCGCGCTGGAGGTGATCGGCAAGCGGCGTCAGTTCATCGAACGGACGGTCCCTGAGGTGCTCGACATGGTCGGGCTCGGCGGGAAGGGGCAGCGGTTGCCCTCGGAGCTCTCCGGTGGTGAGCAGCAGCGGGTGGCCATCGCGCGCGCGTTCGTGAACCGCCCGCTGGTGCTGCTCGCCGACGAGCCGACCGGCAACCTCGACCCCGACACCAGCGCCGACATCATGGCGCTGCTGGAACGGATCAACCGCGTCGGCACCACGGTGCTGATGTCGACCCACGACAACCATATTGTCGACGCCATGCGAAGGCGGGTGGTCGAGCTCGACCAGGGCAGAGTCGTGCGCGACGAAGCGACCGGCGTCTACGGGGTGGGTCGATAATGCGACTGAGTTTCCTGTTCACCGAGGTCGTCGACGGCCTGCGCCGCAATCTCACGATGACCATCGCGATGATCCTGACCACGGCGGTGTCGCTGATGATGCTCGGCGGCGGCATGCTGTCGGTGCGGATGGCCGACAAGACCGAGAACTTCTTCATCGGTCGCCTCGAGGTGCGTTTCTACCTCGACGACGCGGTCTCCGACACCGATCCCGACTGCGCCGCCGACCCGTGCAAGGTGCTGCTCGCCGACCTCAAGCAGACCTCGGGCGTGGAGAGCGTGCAGTTCCTCAACCGCGCCGACGCGCTGGAAGAGGCGAAGAAGCTGTTCGCGGATCAGCCGGAGATGGTGCAGTACATCGCCGATTCGCCGCTGCCTGCTTCGTTGCGGGTGAAGATGACCGATGCCGATCAGTATCAGCACATCTACGACAGTTTCGCGACGCGGCCCGGTGTGCGGATCGTGGCCAACGACAAGGAGTTCGTCGACCGGCTGACCAGTCTGTTCGACGGGTTACGCAACGCGGCCTTCGGCTTGGCGTTGGTGATGGCGCTGGCCGCGATGCTGCTGGTGTTGAACATGGTGCAGATCGCCGCGTTCACCCGGCGCACGGAAGTCGGCATCATGCGCCTGGTCGGCGCGACCCGCTGGTACACCCAGCTACCGTTCCTCCTCGAAGCGGTCGCGGCCGCGTTCGTCGGCTCGGTTCTCGCGGTCCTCGGACTGGTGATCGCGCGTCCACTGGTGATCGATCGGGCCCTCGGACCGCTGTTCGACAGCAATGTCTTCCCGCGTATCACCGGCGACGACATCGCGGTGGTCGCCCTGACGATCGCGCCCGTCGGCATCGTCTTCGCCGCCGTCACGGCCTATCTCACCCTGCGCTACTACGTGCGCGAATAGCACGGCCCGTTCGTGTCCGACGCTCGTGAGTGAACTCCACTCACGAGCGCGCGTCACTCATGGCCGTAGTCCCGCGTGCGCCAGACTCGCATCGAGTTGTGCGGCGAGATGAGCGCGCTGACGGTCCAGATCAGCGATCCGCCGGTCCAATTCGGCGCTCCGATCAGCCATGACCCGCACCGACATCTCGCAGGCCTGCACCGGCCCGTCGTTCTGCGCGCACGGCATGAGCAAGGCGATGTCGTCGGTATTCAGACCGCCTGCCAACAGTTCCCTGATCTGGGCGACCGTCTCGGGCGCCGACTCGGGATAGCTGCGATAGCCGTTGCTGTCACGGTGCGGATGGAGCAGTCCCTGCTCCTCGTAGTAGCGCAGCAGCCGGGTGGCGACCCCGGTGCGTTGCGCCAGTTCGCCGATCAGCATGTGATCACCGGCACGTTCGGCTTGACCTTCACACCCATGTCAATCCCTAACGTCGCCCGCATGACAACAATTCCGCTCCAGACCAGCATCCACGGCAACGGCCCCGGCATCCTCCTCGCGCACGGCGGGGGCGGCTCGATCGAAAGCAATTTCGGCGCGGTGATCCCCGCGCTCGCGGCCGGGCACACCGTGGTCGCCCCGGACTATCCGGGCGACGACACCCCGTTGACCCTCGATGACCTCGCCGACGCCCTCGTAGCGGCCGCCGTCGACGCCGGTGTCGAGACCTTCACCATCGTCGGTTTCTCGCTCGGCACCGCGGTGGCCGTGCGCGCTGCCGCACGTCATCCCGAACGCGTCACCGGTCTCCTGCTCACCGCCGGGCTGGCCGCACCCGACAATCGAGCTCGGTTGGCCGTGCAGGCCTGGCAGGACCTTCTCGACCGGGGCGAGCACGAATCCTTCGCCCGTCTGGTCTTGCTCACCGGTTTCTCCACCGATTTCGTCAACGGGCTCCCGACCGCGACCGTCGACGCGATGGTCCGGCAGACCGCCGACTCGATCCCCGGCGGCACGCGCCAACAGGCCGCCCTGATCGAAACCGTCGACACCACCGCAGACCTCGCCGGCCTCTCGGTCCCGACTCTCGTCGTCGCCACTACCGCCGACCTTCTCGTAGACCCGGCCAATTCGCGGGCACTCGCCGCGGGCATCCCCGGTGCCGAGTACGCCGAAATCGAGGCCGGGCACGTGGTCATGGTCGAGCGTCCTGACGAGTGGCAGAAGCTGCTGACCGGTTTCCTCGACCGGCACGGGCTCTAACCGAGCGTGCGTAGCTGCGGCCAGACTTGCGACCAGGGCCGAATCGGATTGCGGCAGATGAACATCGGCGCGCCCTGTTCGTCGTTGTCGATGCCGAGGCCGTTGTCGAGTACGCCTGCGGGCTCGACGGTCGAGCAGAGTTCGGTGAGTCGTTCGTGGTCGATGCCGACGGTGAGGACCTCTGTCGCCGAGTCCGGCGGGGGTCCCCACCACCAGTAGGCGTTGTGGCCGGAGTGTGGTGTGGGTAGGGAGTCTCCGTAGCGCTCGATCGCGCCTGCCTCGCCGTAGTTGGCGGTGAGGATGGAGGCGCCGGGCGGGTGGGCGGCGGCGATCTGTTCGACGTAGCGGGGCCAGGCGATGGTTTCACCGGCGTCGTAGTTGATCGCGAGGATGGGCGAGTCGCGCAGCCACGCGACCGGCAGCACGGGCAGGAACAGCAGCGCCGACATCATCGCGTTGAGCGCGAGTACGGAAGTGACTGCCGCCCAACGTTTCCGGTCCGAGCCCAGCCACCGGCACAATCCGAGGACCCCTGCCGCGAGCAGTACCGGATACATCCCGCCGAGGTAATACGCCTTGCCGCCGGTCGCGAGAAACACCACGAACAGCACCGCGTAGGTCAGCGGAAACGCTCGCCACGGTGAGTTCCACAACCGCCACAGCCCATACCCCCACAGCGGCACCAGCAGCACCCCGAACAGCCCGAACTGCAAGAGCACGAACATGATCGGCGAATCCGAGGTCCCAGACGAACCACCGGCGATCGCCCTGCTCAGCTCCCACTGCGGCCACCCGTTGTCGGCCTGCCACCACAGATATGGCAGCTGCAGCACCAATGCCAGACCGGCAGCGAACCCGAAGTATTTGGTGGCGAACAGCTTTCGATAGCCGGTCACCGCGAGGGCCGCGGCCAGCACTAGAACCGGCACGATCAACAGCACCTTGTTCTGCAATCCGATGCCGACGACGAGCCCGATCACCAGCCACCATCGCCGATCCCGCCCGAGTTTCAACACCAGCAGACAGATCAGCACCCAGGCCGCCAGGTCGAACACCGTCGTCCCCAGCATGTGCCCCACGCCCATCATCAGGGCCGAACTCGCCACCGCACCGGCCGCCAACGCCCTCGCCCCACGCCCACCGCCCACCTCCCCCGCGATCAACCCGGCGCACACCACCACGAACGTCGCCGCCGCGATGGCGGGCAATCTCATGACACATAACGAATCGGGGTCGATCGCAGCCATGAGTCTGGCCAGAAACGGCGACAACGGCGGCTGATCAGGGTAAGACCAGTCCAACCGCCGACCAGCGGCCGAGAAGTACAGCTCGTCGCGGTGATAGCCGTAGCGTCCCGCGTTCACCAGCAGAACGAGCGCGAAAACGGACGCGATGACGGGCACCCTGCCAGCGTGACAGAAACCGCCGATTTCCCGACGGGTCACCACGCTTCTTACTCCGGAGTAAGATAGACTTACCGAAGAGTAAGATGGTGGGGTCGAAGGCACCCCGACAGCCGAGGAAATCAGGTGATGATGAGCACTCGAGACAGCGCGACGAAGCGACGTCCGAACGACACGTCCGCGGTCGGCCTCAGCCAGCCCAAGCGGGACTGGATGGGCGCCGCGATGCGCGCTTTGACGACCATTACCGGGTCGGAGCTCGCGGGCAAGTACAACCTGCGCAAGCCGATCGAGCGAGTCACCTACGAGGGCACCAAGACCGGGTTCCGCACCCTGGGCGCGGCCACTCGTACCTTCGCGAAGGTGGCGGGCGGCGGTGAACCCAAACGTCTGGTCGACAACGAGTCCAAAACCAAGGGCTATTTCGACCTGACCCCGACCGACGAGCAGCAGATGATCGTCGAGACGGTGCGTGACTTCGCGGGCGAGATCCTACGCCCCGCGGCCTACGACGCCGACAATGCCGCCAAGGCCCCGCGCGATCTGCTCGAGCGCGCCGCCGAACTCGGCATCACCCTGATCAACGTGCCCGAGGAGCTCGAAGGCGCGGCTTCCGAGCGCGGCGCCGTCACCAATTCGCTGGTGGCCGAGGCTCTTTCGCACGGCGACATGGGTCTGGCGCTGCCGATCCTCGCGCCGAGCGGTGTCACCGTCGCGCTGTCGCAGTGGGGCACCGACGCCCAGCAGCAGACCTACCTGCCCGCCTTCACCGGCGATGCGGTGCCGCAGGCCTCGGTCGTGATCAACGAGCCGCGTGCTCTGTTCGATCCGTTCGCGCTACAGACCAAGGCCGTTCGCTCCCCCAGCGGCTACAAGCTCAACGGCGTGAAGAGCCTGGTCCCGGCCGCCGCCGATGCCGAATTGTTCATCGTGGCAGCCGAACTCGACGGGCGCCCCGCCCTGTTCATCGTCGAGTCCGACACCGCAGGGCTGTCGGTGGAAGCCGATCCGAGCATGGGTCTGCGCGCCGCCGGTCTGGGTCGACTGATCCTGGACAACGTGGCCGTCAGCGCCGATGCCATCCTCGGCGACGGCGATGCCAAGGTCCGTGCTGCCGAATACGGTGACGCGGTGCAGCTGGCCCGCCTCGGCTGGGCCTCGCTCGCCATCGGCACCGGTCAGGCCGTGCTCGACTATGTGATCCCGTATGTGAACGAGCGTGAGGCGTTCGGCGAGCCGATCTCGCACCGTCAGGCGGTCGCCTTCATGGTCGCCAACATGGCGATCGAGCTTGACGGCCTTCGCCTGGTCACGCTGCGCGGCGCTTCGCGTGCCGAGCAGGGCCTGTCGTTCGCCCGTGAGGCGGCGCTGGCGCGCAAGCTGGCCACCGACAAGGGCATGCAGATCGGTCTGGACGGCGTGCAGTTGCTCGGCGGTCACGGCTTCACCAAGGAACACCCGGTCGAGCGGTGGTACCGCGACCTTCGTTCCGTCGGTGTCGCCGAAGGCATCGTGCTGGTCTAGGCCCGTTTCTCACCTTCCAGGAGCCCCCTCATGATCAATCTCGAACTCCCCAAGAAGCTGAAGGCGAGCGCCAACCAGGCCCACCAGGTCGCCGCGCAGATCTTCCGCCCCATCTCCCGCAAGTACGACCTCGCCGAGCACGAGTACCCGGTCGAGCTCGACACCATGTCGGCCATGATCGAAGGCCTCGCCGATTCCGGCACCCAGCAGATCGGTGGCGCGTCCGGCGGTCGTGGCGACGAGGTGTCGGTTGTTCCGTCGGCGAATGCCAACGGCGGCAATATGTCCTCGCTGATGAACACCCTCGAAACCGCATGGGGTGACGTCGGCCTGCTGCTCACCATCCCCTACCAGGGCCTCGGCAACGCCGCGATCGCCGCGGTGGCGACCGACGAGCAGCTGGAGCGCTTCGGCAAGGTGTGGGCCGCGATGGCGATCACCGAGCCGTCCTTCGGTTCCGACTCCGCCGCCGTCACCACCACCGCCGTGCTCGACGGTGACGAGTGGGTGCTCAACGGCGAGAAGATCTTCGTCACCGCCGGTGAGCGCGCCACCCACATCGTGGTGTGGGCCTCGGTCGACAAGAGCCTGGGTCGCGCGGCGATCAAGTCCTTCGTCGTCCCGCGTGACGCTCCGGGTCTGTCGGTGGCGCGACTCGAGCACAAGCTCGGCATCAAAGCCTCCGATACCGCGGTGCTGCTGCTGCAGGACTGCCGGATCCCCGCCGACAACATCCTCGGCTCGGCGGAAGTGAACGTGGAGAAGGGTTTTGCCGGGGTCATGCAGACCTTCGACAACACCCGCCCGCTGGTGGCGGCCATGTCGGTCGGCGTCACCCGCGCCGCGCTCGAGGAACTGCGCGCGGTCCTCACCGAGGCGGGTGTCGAGATCTCCTACGACACCCCCGCGATGAACCAGTCAGCCGCAGCCGCCGAATTCCTGCGCATGGAAGCCGATTACGAAGCGGCCTACCTGCTCTCCCTGCGCGCCGCCTGGATGGCCGACAACAAGAAGCCGAACTCCCTCGAGGCCTCGATGTCGAAGGCCAAGGCAGGCCGCACCGGCACCGACGTCACCCTCAAGGCCGTGGAACTGGCCGGCGCCATCGGCTACTCCCAGCGCACCCTGCTCGAGAAGTGGGCCCGCGATTCCAAGATCCTCGACATCTTCGAAGGCACCCAGCAGATCCAGCAGCTGATCGTGGCTCGCCGCGTCCTCGGAAAGACCAGCTCCGAACTCAAGTGACCTGGTAGACAACGAAATCCGGTGCGAGTCGACGTCCTGACTCGCACCGGATTTCTTGTTTCCGGAGGCCTTCCGATTCGGGTTCATGGTCCCTCAGGCCGCTTCCAGGCCGTTCTCGGAGGGAGGCTCCCAGATGTGGGCCGACTCGTCGACGGCCTGGCGGGCGCGCTCGTGGCTGGACGACAGCAGGTGCGTGTACACCCGAAGAGTGAAGCCAGGATCTTCGTGGCCGAGGTAGTCGGCGAGCTCCTTGACCGAGACACCGCGCGAGAGCAACTTCGAGGCGTAGAGATGGCGCAGGCCTGAGTGCATCCCGTCCGCACGGTTCACGTACTCGAGGCCAGCTTTGCCGAACGCGGGCTTCCACACGACCTTGCCGAACAAATCGCCGCTCATCGTCGCCCCCTTGCTGTTGGTGATCAACAGGGACACCGTCACCATTTCTCCGTCGGCCGCGGCCCAGGGCAATGTGACCGCTTGAGCCGGAAAGGTCTTCAGGTGTTCGTCGATCGCATCGAGCAGGGCGGTAGATAGCGGCACATACCGGGTCTTCTCCCGCTTCGGGAGCGCGAACATCAGCACACCCTTGACGTATTTCACCTGGCGCTGGACATGCACGGTCATTGCTTCGCGGTCGATGTCAGCCGGTGAAATCCCCAGCAGCTCACCTTGCCGAAGACCGAGCCCGACACCGATTGGGATCACGATGGAGTAGCGCTTGTCGACCTTCGCCAGTCCGGAACGAACGAGTGAGACTCGATCATCCTGCCAGACAATAACTTTCGGACTCTTTCGCACGGGTCGGCGAATCGTCTTCGCATGGCATGGGTTGGTTCGGATCAGCCGATCGTCGACCGCCGTGTCCAGAACGCCGACGACGATATCGAACAGGACAGCCTTGTAGTTGTCCGAGTACTTCTTCTCATCGAGCTTGCTCACCCAGTCACGAACGGTCGACGGCAACACCTTCCCCAACGGGAGGTCACCGAACTCCGGGTAGACGCGGGAATCGAGCCGACTCCGCAACGTTTCACGACTCGCCGGATCCGCCGACTGCGCACGGAACCAGCTCTCACCCTGTTGCCGAAAAGTCTTCCGAGTCGCCTTCGGGTCGATGTACTTACCTTCGCGCTTGTCCGACTCGACCTCGATCAGGAAGTCCTCAGCGCGGCCCTTCTGCTTGTCGGGGAACGACTTTCCGCGCTCAGCGCCATCCGGATCTACGTACCGAGCGCGGTAGCGCATTCCACGCCCGAACAGCTCAGTCTTTTCCATCACCGGCTTGCCGCGCCCGTTGACGATCACGTCGCCGTTTTCGTCCTTCTTGGGCCGCCACCAACGGTCGTCGATGTGCCCCATCAGGCGGCCTCGCCCAGGTCGGCGTCAGCCCAGGCTCGCAGGCGAACAGGGTTGTAGCGCAGGTGTCGACCTACTTTTCGCACGGGAGGACCCTCGCCGCTCCATTTCCACTGGTAGAGCGTCTTGATCGGGACATTGAGGTAGTAGGCGGCTTCCTCCGCCGTCCACATTCGGTTGCTAGGCAGTTCCATCGTGTTCCCTCCCTATGCTGCTTCGGATTGTGAAGTTGCCGAAAGCTGTTGTGGCACAACGGTTTCACGTGAAACTGACTGGTCGACGGGCGGACTGTCCGCCAGCGCCATCCGTGCATTCGTGTACTCGACCCGCCATTTCGAGCGGGCATCCACCAGCGCCATCACGAGGTGTTCTCGCGGTGGTGCGTCCGGATCACCAGGCGGGACCGGATACACCCGCACGTGAGACGTGTCAGGTTTGACGATGCCCACGGCCGCAAGCTGTTGCCGAACAAATTCCGCGCGTTCGGCTTTGTGGTCGGGCAGGGTCTTGCCGGTCCATTTCTTCGAGTTCAGGACGCGGCGACCGGGCAGAGCGAGGGTGTCGCGGCGGTGGGCTTTGCCCTTGCAGTAGCCGGGTTGGGTCTTGTCGCTGGCGCCCTTGGGGACGATGCCGTAGCGCAACCACACCCCGCATTTCGGCGAGCACGGCGTCACGCACATTTCCGCGTGCAATCGGTCGTAGTGTTCGGCGACGCGACGCGAGTCCGGTTCGAGCAGGTCAGCGACGCTCTTGGTCAGGTACTTCGTCAGGTACCGCACCCGGCGTTCCATCTTGTCGGTACCGCCGAGGATCTGAATCGGCTTGGCCTGCACACCGAACCGGACCACGTGCGCGGGTTCGAGTTCGTCGACTTCGTCCATCACGGCCATGGCGTCATCCCAGGAAGGCAGCGGGTCACCGGTCTGGGGGTCGACGAAAGTACCGGCTACGTAGTCCCATTCGGGCATCGCCCCGTCGTGGTAGACCGGCTGGTCGAAGTGGGGCCACCAGATCTGGCGGTAGGTCGCCGCGGTGACGGCCTTGAGCATCTTGTTCGACACCGACCCGCGAATAGCCAGGTGCAGGTGTGGAGCGCCACGCTTTTGCGGTTCGACACTGGCGAAGTACTGCACATCCCAGCCGACCGCCCGGCGAAGGTTCTGCACCCACCGGTCAACCAGGGCGGCGAAGTGGATGGCGTCGCGGGCTGCGCGGGTGTAGTCGTAGGTTTCGGGGTCGACCGGGGAACCATCCGAGACCATGGCGCCCTTACCGTCTTTGCCTGCCTTGGGGTCCCACACCTGGTTGATCGCGCCGTACCCGTCGAGGGTGAGCGTCAGGAAGGTAGAGGGCTGGTAGCCGTTGTACACCTGGCCCACGGTGCGTTTTTCGACCTTGCGGCGAGGCAGGTTCGGCACGTCCTGGCGGCGACGGGTCGACTTGGCTTTACGGCGGGGCTTCTCATCGAGCGACGGAAATCGGCCCTTGACGCCGAGGTCACGCAGCTCGGTATCGATCTCGGCGACCAGGGCGCGGATCGAGTCGGCCAGCTCGGTGTCTTCGTCGGCGAGGGCCTGGCGGAACTGGTCGAACAGGTGCGCTCGGGCACTGAGCAAGTCTGTTTGTTGCCCGGTGGGCTCGACGGTCTCATCGACCGGTTCCTCACTCAGGCACCACCCCTCACGGAGTTGAGTCATCCGCAGCAGGCGGTAGGTCTTGGCGCACGCGGGGCAGATCGCTTCGAACCGGCATTTGCACGGTGCACCGATATAGGAGATTTTGCCGGTGGAATCGTCGACGGCACGCATCGGAACGACCCGGGCGCACACGCCTTCCTTCTCAGCGGCGAGTTCGGCGATGTCTTTGAGCGAGGGCATCGCCCGCCGATCGGCAGCGGTTTGGTGGGCAGGACGGCCGAGGGAGGCCGTTCCGGTGGTGTTGTCAGTCATGGTGCGGCCTTCCTCGGTCGTGGTGGTGGGGTGCGGGGGTCATGCGGCTTTGCGGATGTCGGTGACGTTGTTGAATCCGGCGATCGACTCGTACGGCACGAGCACCGGTGCGGCGAGGGAATCGGACCGGCGGAAGGTGATCTCGACCAGGCCGGGACCGGCGAACCCGACTTTGGCCTGTTGAGCACCGAACCCGTGGGCGAAGTGATCGGCACGGTTGGTCCAGGAGTCCGGGCTGTGACCGGGCAACATGCGAGCCCGGATGGTGTCGAGCGATTCGCCGATCTTCACCGAGATCAGCCGCGGGATGAACACCCGGTCACCGTCACGGGTCGCCAGGCCGCAGGCGGTGGTCATGGCTGTCCAGCGACGCCGGTAGCGGAGCCAGGCCAGGAACCGGGACCGGATACGGCGGGTGAGCCAGCGCTCGAAGGTCTGCGGGCTCGCTACTCGCCACAGCACCATCCCCGCGACAGACCCACCAGCGACCGCGATCCCGAGCAGCCATCCGTAGAACCATCCGGCGGCGACGGAAAGGCCGGCGGGGACCGAGATCATCGGGAACAGGATCGCCCACCACACGATCACGAACGCACCGAGCACGATTCGACCGGCGATCGTGAGCAGGGCGTCGAGGGCTTCCCCGGCCGGGTCATGGGCAGTGGTCGTTGTGGTGGTGGTCTTGCTCATCGTTTCTTCCTTCGGGTGACGGAGGTCAGGGGGAACAGTTCGAGCTGGGTCGGAACGGTCTCCCCTTTCCGCTTCGGTGTTCGATCAGCGGCAGCATGGACGACCGGATTGACTTGTGACACAGTCTTTTTCGGTGGCTTGCGGGTGGTCACGCGGCGTCATCCCAATCGGAGCCGTAGTCATTCCAGGACGGGGCAATACCGGTTTCGGCGAGCACTGTCACGGCCACGGCGAGGGGGTCGAGGCCGCGGGCTTCGGATCGGCAGCGGGAGCGGGTTTGGAAGTCGATGACGTCGGCGAGACGGTTGTCGGTGCGAGTGAACTTGCGGGCCATGGTCATTTCTCCTCGGTGAGTTCGGATTTGGTGATGCCGCAGGTGTTGCAGGCTGCTTGGACGCCGGAGTTGGCCCAGATCGCTTGTTGCCAGGTCGGGGGCCAGCGGTGCCCGTTGGCGTCGCATTCAGCGGTGGCCGCGCAGGCGTCGCAGGTGATGCGGTCGCCGTCGTATTCCCAGCCGCAGGAACGATCGGCGGACAGGAACACCGCGGCTTGGTTGGTGGTGTCGAAGCAGATCGATTCGCCATCGGCATCGGTGAGGACATCACCGCAGGTATCGCAGTAGATGACGACATGGGATTCGGTAACCAGTCCACGTTTCATGCCGCCCACCCCTGCTCGTTGTCGTCGTCTTCGCCGGGGATGAAGTCCGGGTCGAAGGTGGAAGGATCGAAATCGTCATCACCTGCGGCCGAGGTGACCGCGGGAATCGGGGCGTAGGCGTCGACGATCGCGTCGGCCTGCTCATCGGAGATCCAGTAGGCGCGGACCCGAACGAACTCGGTCGTGCCGTCTTCACCGACGTAGCCGACACCGGGAGTGGTGTCAGGGATTTCGTGGCACAGCGCACCGCGGTCTTTGGAGCCTTGGCCGTGGACCATGGTGGTTTGGGTGGGTTCGTCCAGGCGCAGCCCGATCCGGACAGGAAACAACTGGCGGAACGGCATGGTCTCTTTGGACGGGTCTTGCAACGCGGCGATGACCGAGAGACCGACCGCGCGACCTTGGGACAGCAGCAGACCAAGGAGTCGTTCGAACTCCTGCCGCTGATCACGAGTCGCATACGCGGACAGGGCGGCAGCCTCATCGATGATGATCAAGATCAGCGGAGCGTCCGGGGTCGGAACATGCTTGCGGATACCGGCCGAGCGCAGTGTCGAGGCACGGTTTTCCATCACCTGGACGGCTTCGGTCAGCATTTCGAGGATGCCGTCAGCGGTCCACTGGAACCTCACCCACAGCTTTTCCCCGCGACCGAATTCCATGCCGCCCTTGGGGTCTGCCATCCACACGTCGACGTATCCGGCTTTGATCGCCGGACCGATACCGCGGATGATCGACCACAACACCGAGCCCTTACCCGAACCGGTCGCACCAGCCAGGAGGATGTGGGCGTAGAGCACGCGCAGCAGCCACATCCGGCCGTCTTCACGGATACCGGTATCGACGGCTTCCAGGTCCACCCCGGTCGCTTCCTGCACCGACACCACCGGCTCGGCGAGAGTGTCGAACGTTCGCAGCTCGATCCGCACGAATCCCGGACCCGATTGGCGCACACGGACTTTCGTGACGCCGAGGTACTGAGCGAACGCGTCAGCGATGTCGTCGTTTGTCCAGTCGGAGAGCTTCTGCCCGCCGACGACCTGGACATCGAAGACCGCACCGGCCGGGATCAGGTCGACCCCACCGACGATGGTCGGCCAGTTGCCCGTCGAGCCCAAACCCAGTGCACCCCACATCATTTCGAGATGCTTGCCACTGGTCAGGATCACGGCCGCGGGACGCAGATCCGCTGGCACACCGGCGAAGGGATCGGCATCAGGGACACGGACGCGGGCGGGATTGTCGAGGTGACGCCACCACAACATCAGCCCAGCAGCCAGGACGGTCGAGAGCGAAACAATCGTCGTGCCCATCACTTCACCTCCGGGGCGGGCATCGGCAGCGAGACCGAGCCTTCGTCGCAGAACATCGGGCACACCGGCGCGTCAGGGGCGGGCATGGGCACCGAGACAGGGGCTTCGGTGCAGTACATCGAGCACCCCGGCACAGCCGAATTGATCGGCACGCCACCGAGGTTGTCGTCGTGGTCGTTGCCCGCAGTGAGGACCATCGGGATCAGGACCGGGGTCAGCAACAGGCCCAGCAGCACGACCAGCGCGAGCCCGAGAACGAAACGGGCACTCATTACGACCCCAAACCCATCAGGTCAGACCAGTCGTCGTGCATGGCCTCGAAAATCGAGTTCGCCAAGCTGACCGCGTCCGGGGTCGTCAAATACCGTCGCGCGTCCACCGCCGTCAGGGTCGCGATGTAGGCGTTCAACGCGGCGGTGAGCTTGTCGAGCAGCGCGGCGGCCTCGATCGGCACCATCGACAACCGGGCGCGACCATCGATATCGAGCCACACCCGGTCATAGGTGGAGCTGTACCGGACCACCAGCTCATCGACTTCCCTGGGAAGCGGTGGTTCAGCGGTCATGAAGACGTAGTCGGACATGTCAATTGCCTCCGGAAGGAACCGGGACCGGCCGAGGTGGCATCGGTCGCGAAGTGCGAATGGGTTGCACCGGCACGACAGGTGCCAGCGGTTTGACCGAGAGGGCAGGCACCGCGACAGCAGGCACCTCATCGGCAGTGAAAGGGTCCGGTTCGACCGCAGCGGGAACCGAATTGCGTTGTGCCGCACGGAGAAGCAGCGCTAGACCGTGGGTGTCGATGAGCAGCGCCAACGGTGGGATCGCGGCCATGAACGCCCCACCGATACCGTGGCCGGTGATGTAGGCGTGGATGGCGTTGCTACCGACCGAGACCGCAGCCCCGACCAGCAACACCCGCGAGAACCAAGCCCGTTCCGGTGCGTTCGGCCCGAGTACGATCACCGCCATCGTGGCCTGAACGATCGTGCCGTCGACGATCACCGGGAACAGCCACGCCAACTTGGGGTGAGTGCCCGCGATGATCGCGAGGTCTTGCAGTGCGGCGAACGACAACACAAACGCCGCAGCACCGATACCGGCGATAACGAGGACGGCGGACCAGATCGCCCACCGCATACCGCCTTTGGACTTCTGATCCGCCGTATCCATCGCTACGCCGCCTGACGCGCGGAGTCGATCTCAGCAGCCGCCTTGACTACGGCCTTGTCATGCTCGGCGGCATCGTGGGCCATCAGCAAGCGCGGCAGCACCTCGGCGAGCTGACGAACATGATCCATGCTGAGGAACACCGTCGAATGCCCCGCCACGCTTTCCAACTTCACCCACACCATCGCCGGGTGCGTGAACCCGAAGTCGGCGTCAGCGCGAGAAGCGTGGTACTCGACCGTCATCGAATCGCAGAGATTGCCTGACATGTGGATGTGCGACATGGCGATCACGCGGCCTTGCGCTCAGCAGCGGCGTTACGGGCACCGGAGGTATCGCCCTTGATGCCACCGGCGTAGAAGTTGAAGCCCTGGTACTTGAACTCGCCCTGCCCCATCACGCGAGGCTCGACCATCAGCCCCTCCAGCTCGATCTGACGCATCCCCGGCAGCACCTCCGGCGTGGACGGCACCGGGACGTTCTCGGCCAGGAAGATCAGCTGGAAACTCGCACGCTTGGCGTTGCTCTCGGTCGGATCGGTGACGGTGGCCTTCCACATCGGCAGGCTCGTACCGGCACCGGTCTTCGGGTCGAAGTCGTAGCGCTGCTCCGGTACCGCGTTGCGGTCGGAGTTGTACTTGATCAGCGGCTCGATCCGGCCGACGAGGACCAGGCCCTCAGGGAAGGCTTCGGTGTGGGCGATGGGGAATCGGTAACCCTTGAGTGCCATGGAAATCAGCTCCTGTGTGTTGGTGGTCGGGGCGATCGGTGCGCCCTCGGTAGGTGGTCGTATTGCTCATTAGAACCACCTCTATTGGACACCAACGGGCGATATCTGTCAATAGAACCACTTCTATTGCGTGTCAGACCCTCACTGCACACTTATGGCTACTCTTAATTGACGAGCCGACTTCACAGTCGAAGAGAAGGGACGGGCCCATGGGCGCGACCGGATATCGGGAGCTCGCAGCGACGCTGCGGGACGCGATCAACGCAGGCGAGTACCAGCCGGGAACCAACCTGCCGAAGCAGGGCGACCTGGCAGAGCAGTACGGCGTGAACGTCAAGACGGTCCGCCAGGCGATCGGGCTACTCGAGAGCGAAGGCTTGGTTACGCCGATCCGTCGTCGGGGCACCGTGGTCCGCGAGCGTCCCCCTATGCGACGACTCGGCACCGAGCGTTACGCCAAGCGGAAGTGGAAGTTCGGCGACACGGTCGCGTTCGTCGCAGATCGCGAAGCATCGGGCCGACCATGGAAGCTGACGGATCAGACGAACACCGTGCAGCTGATCGAGGCCGATGCCGAGATCGCTGCGGCCTACGGAATCCCGGTAGGTACCAACGTCTACGAGCGTGCCCGAACGGTCAGGGACGCCGGTCGGCCAACACACACCCTCACCAGCTACTACCTCCCCGAACATGTCGAGGGAACGCCACTTATTGATCCAACTGCCGGACCAGCCGGTCGAGGCGGCGGGTTCGCCGTTCTCACCCTGCAGGGCTACGAGCCCGATCACATGACCGAGGAGATCTCAGCGCGGATGCCGACTCCTGAGGAGACCCAACAGCTGGAGCTTCCTTCTGGCGAGCCCGTGATGATTCTCGTCCGGCAGACTTATACCGTCGATGATGTTCTGATCGAGTTCGCACGCGGTGTCCACGCGGCCTCGCGGTTCTCGTGGACGTACGACTTCAAGCTGCCCGACTGAGAGGTCCCCGATGCCGACAGCGAGCTACCCGCAGGCACTTCGCCCCGACGTCGAAGCACTGTGGCAGTACAACCAGCTCGGCCACGAAATCAAACCGACCGATGTCGGCATCGGACTCGGCAGCCACGACCTCGGCGTTGCCACACATGCAGCAGACCTCTATCACGCAGGCATGTTCCCCCGCATCGTCTTCACCGGGGCCAATGCACCGACGACCGTCGAACGATTTCCCCGCGGTGAAGCAGTGCACTACAGGGAACACGCCATCGAGCGCGGAGTACCCGCCGAAGCGATCCTCCTAGAACCGCAAGCCACCAACACGAGCGAAAACCTCGAATTCACACGAACGCTATTGGCGGACAACGGTTTAGCGGACTCAATTCGATCCATCACTCTGATCTCTCGCCCATATCAGCAGCGTCGCAGCTACGCGATAGCGCGCAAGAAGTGGCCGGACGTCGACGTCATCTGTTCGTCGTTGCCCCTCGACCTGGACGACTACATAGCCAGCATCGGCGATGCACAGCGGGTGATCGACATGCTGGTCGGCGACACTCAGCGCATCTGGAAATACCCCGAGGAGGGATGGGCCGTCGAGCAGGACATCCCCGATGACGTCATGGACGCATTCGACCGACTTGTCAACGCCGGGTACACATCTCGCCTACTCCCCACTTGAGCTACCGCGACCGAGCAGGTGGCCGGTGTCCGCAGCTCCCGCACAATCACCACCCAGCACAATCACCACCGAGCCGACCAGTTCCAGCCGATCGAACCGCGATCACGGACCAGGCACATCGGTGAGCGTCCCCCGAGTTGGTGAGCGCCCGTCACTTCGACGGAGTGGTTGCTGAATTTCGCTATATAGAGTCAAGGGGCGGCTGGCGCCGCCCAGCGGCGCCGCCGCGCGGCACCGCACAACCCGCCGGCCTCCGCTTCGCTCCGGCAGGCGGGAGCGTTGGGCGCGTCGGCACCGCTTTGGCGAGTGGCAGCACGCCCATTCCGCCTATCTGGCTACCTCTTGCAACAACCGAGCAGAGCAGGGCGCGACGGGTGCCGTACCCGATCGACCTCCCGCAGTCGATGACGAATCTGCCGCCACTCTGCCCGGTCGACTGGCTGTGGTCCCGACCGACAACGCCAACGAC